>CAYNPQ010000183.1:0-5736 GCA_964399065.1 uncultured Treponemataceae bacterium
GCAACCGCATCAACACCGTCATGCAGACCGCCTTCTTCAAGATCTCCGGCGTCCTCCCCGAGGCCGAGGCCGTGAAGCTCATCAAGAAGTACACGGAGAAGACCTACGCCAGGAAGGGCGCGGACGTCGTCGCCAAGAACATCGCCGCCATCGACATGGCCCTCTCCGAGGTCCACCAGGTCAAGGTCGGCGCCGCGGACTCCAAGACCAGGATGATCGCGCCCTACACCCCCGACGCGCCCAAGTTCGTCAAGGAGGTCATCGGCGAGATGATCGCCGCCCGCGGCGAGAACCTCAAGGTGAGCCAGCTCCCCGACGACGGCACCTTCCCCACCGGCACCACCCAGTACGAGAAGCGCAACATCGCCGAGAAGATGCCCGTCTGGAACCCCGAGGTCTGCATCCAGTGCGGCCAGTGCTCCCTCGTCTGCCCCCACGCCGTCATCCGCATGAAGGCCTACGACCCCGCCCTCCTCGCCAAGGCCCCCAAGACCTGGAAGAGCGCGGATCCCAAGCCCGCCCTCGCCAAGGAGTTCGCCGGCATGAAGGTGACCGTCCAGGTCAGCCCCGAGGACTGCACCGGCTGCGGCGTCTGCTGCAACACCTGCCCCGCCAAGGACAAGGCCAACCCCGAGCGCAAGGCGATCAACCTCGAGCCCCAGATGCCGCTCCGCGAGGAGGAGGCCAAGAACTGGAACTTCTTCATGTCCATCCCCAACCCGGACCCGAAGAAGCTCAACCTCGGCACCATCGTCGGCAGCCAGCTCAAGCAGCCCCTCTTCGAGTTCTCCGGCGCCTGCGCCGGCTGCGGCGAGACCCCCTACGTCAAGCTCATGACCCAGCTCTTCGGCGACCGCGCGATGATCGCGAACGCCACCGGCTGCTCCTCGATCTACGGCGGCAACCTGCCCAACACCCCCTACGCCAAGCGCGCCGACGGCAAGGGCCCGGCCTGGTCCAACAGCCTCTTCGAGGACGCCGCCGAGTTCGGCCTCGGCATGCGCCTCACCGCCGACAAGGCCGCCCAGTACGCCCGCGAGATCCTCGCCGAGCGCAAGGGCAAGGGCGTGTCCGCCGCGCTCGCCGACAAGATCCTCGCCAACGCCCAGGACACGGACGAGGCCATCGAGGCCGCGCGCGCCGACGTCGCCGCGCTCAAGAAGGAGCTCGCCTCCGTCAAGGAGCCCTGGGCCGCCAACCTCGCCTCCGTCGCGGACGAGGGCCTCGTGCGCAAGTCCGTGTGGATCTTCGGCGGCGACGGCTGGGCCTACGACATCGGCTTCGGCGGCCTCGACCACGTCATCGCCTCCGGCCGGAACGTCAACCTCCTCGTCATGGACACCGAGGTCTACTCCAACACCGGCGGCCAGGCCTCCAAGGCCACGCCCTTCGGCGCCGTCGCCAAGTTCGCCATGGCGGGCAAGGACATCGGCAAGAAGGACCTCGGCATGATCGCCATGTCCTACGGCTACGTCTACGTCGCCTCCATCGCGATGGGCGCGAACATGCTCCAGGCCATCAAGGCCTTCCGCGAGGCGGAGAGCTACGACGGCCCCTCCATCATCATCGCCTACTCCCACTGCATCAACCACGGCATCGACATGATGAAGGGCATGAACCAGCAGAAGCTCTCGGCCGAGGCGGGCATCTGGCCGCTCTACCGCTACGACCCCCGCCTCAAGGCCGAAGGCAAGAACCCCTTCCAGCTCGACTCCAAGGAGCCTGAGGTCGCGAAGGTCGAGCAGTTCATGTACTCCGAGACCCGCTTCAAGACCCTGCGCGACTCCGACCCCGCCCGCGCCGCGGACCTCCTCGCCAAGGAGAAGGCCCTCGTGGAGCGGAGGTGGAAGGAGTACAAATACCTTTCGGAGCGCCCCTTCTAGGGCGCGACGAAAGGCCCACGGCGAGCGAGCTCGTCGCCGCCAAGCCGCGCATGCGGCTTGGCGCGAGGCCGTTCTGACGAACGGCGCTCGCTGATGCTCCGGCTTCGGCCTGACCCGCTTCGCGCGGGCAGGTCAAGCCGGAGGGGAGAGGCCTGGCGTCAAGCCGGCTTGCGCGGCTTGACGTCAGGAAGAGTGAAGATAGTGAAAGAAGAGGGCCGTCTTTCGGGGCGGCCCTTTTTCATTTCAAAGGGGGGAGAACGGCGGGGGACGCGGCGCTTCGCGCGCTTCTCACCACGCGTCTCCCCCTCGCTTCGCGCTCCTCGGCGCTTGCGCGCCTGCGGTGCGCTCCGCTACCCCCACTCTGTCCTCGATATCCTCGATCGAAAACGCGAACCCCGACTCCGGAAGGCCGGGACATGCTTCGCAAACCACACCGGATGATCAGCGATCGTGGTAAGCCGGGTTCGCGCTTACGATGTCGATGTCGGTCCCGGCGAAGTCGAGGTCGTTGGTCGCCAACACGAGATCGAGTTCACGGCACACGCTGACTATCGCCTTATCCACAAGGTCGAGGCGATCGACGGTCAGGAAGCCGGCGATGTCGGAGGCGGAGAAGGCCTTCCCCACGACCTTGAAATGTCCCAGGCGACTCGACAGCACGCCGAAGATGTCCGACTGCAGCTGCCGGCCCCCAGGGGAGTCACGGAAGGCCTTGAAATCCAAGGGGCCCTCGCCCGGCGCGGCGCTCGAGCGGGCCTTCCCGAATTCCAGTCGCAGCATCCTGTTCGCGGCCTCGGAGACGACGAGGAAGTCGACGGCCAGCGGGATCTTCCGCTTAATGCAAGCGCCGAGGAATTTCGCGTACTCGTTTTCCCATCGGCTGTCGCCCGTCGGCCAGAAGAGGTATATCAATATATTCGTATCGAGAAAGACCGTCCGTCCGGAAATCCGCGCCGCGTCGTACGGCTTGAAGCGCGCCGCCATGGGTCAGTTCTCCATGAGCTCCTCGATGGATTTCCGCAGTCGCTCGGGGTCCTTGTAAAACAGCTTCGCCGTATCGACGACTCGCTTTAGCAGCGCGAGGTCCGTCGCCTCCATCTGGGTGACCTGGAGTTTCGCCTTGATGGCGTCCTCGGGAAAATCCCGGTAGAGTTGACCGATAGCGGTGTTCAAGAAGGCGGAGGTGAGCATCTCCACGTTCTGGAACGAGAGGACGACCGGCCTACCGGCCTTGAGCGCCTCCGATACGCGCTCGAACACCTTCTGTCCGTCGTCGGACTCGACGCAAAAAGCGTTGCCGACGATATTGAAGACTCCTAGCGAAAGAGAATCCATACAGCGAACTCCTCAGAATACACCGTAGGCGGCATCGGTCTCGGCGACCCCGTACGAAGAACGATCGTCGGTCCGTATGATCATGGTGACGATGGTCCCGGGGAATTCCCCCGAGAAATCCCGCGTATGCTCCCCCGCGACGCCGAGTTCATAGAATCCATCATTGCTCGCGATCTGTAAAGCGCCCCGATTCCTGGCGATGAACTCCTTCAGGATGGCGAGGCCGATCCCGCCCGGGGCGTCGGCCTTCGTCGTGTGTCCCGCGGTCGTGGCCCACTGGATGGCCTTCCTCGCCGGGAGCTCGACGCCGAAGCGGCGCTTGATGCTGTTCCTGAAGCCGATGCCCGTGTCGCAGATCGTGAACTCGATCGTGTCGCGCCTCGGGAAGAACTGGCCCGAGGTGTAGATGTGCTCGGTCCCGCTGTGGGTCTTCGCGTTCGCGAAGATCTCGTAGATCGACTCGGCCATCTTCTTGCGGAGCTCGGGAGAGAGGAGGGGGAGCTCGGATCTGTCGAGAAGCTCCGACATGACGTACTGGTTGAAGTAGCGGCCGTCGCCGGGCCCCAGCTTGAGGTACTGGATCGTCGTGTCGTTCCTGTCCCGGAGCGCGGGATAGCCGAAGTGGGCCAGGAAGCCGTTCCTCTGCAGGAGCAGCCGAATGGGTTCCGGCACCTTTTCCAGTCGCACCGAATTAAGGCCCGCTAAGGCCGTGTCGAGGATCGCGCCGAGCGGCGCGGCCAAGTTGCCGTTGAACCAGGTCGACAACTCGAGCGACAGTATGTCTCCACGGAGCCCTGCCGCGGACCTATAGAGCGATATCAGATCCTGGTATCCTCCGAAGTCGGAGTGCGCGTTCGAAAGGGTGGCCTCGGTCATGCCTCGCTTCCTATCGACAAGTATACGTCATTGGGGCCCTCCGCCGATTGATGGCGCGTCGATAATTCGACCTTATTCCATCAAATCCTCTCCGTACCCTCCGACCTCATCGCCACGGGAAAGTCCGGTACGTTGGCCGGCTTGGTCGTGGTCGGCGTCTGGTTGCCGCCGGTCAGCTCCTTGACCCGCTCCGAGATGTAGAGGTCCAGCATGTTCACGGTGATCCTTCCCGTGCCCGTGAAATCGGCCTTGCCCGAGAGTCCCTCCACGAGGGCCTTCGTGAAGGCGCCGTTGCCCCAGGCGGCGTTCTCGAGGGAGTACTGCCTCCCCGTGGAGGAGGAGAGGACCACCGCACCGCTCTCCGCGCTGGCGAGCTCGTCGACCACCGCGTTTATGTCGCCCCCGCCCCTCCGCACCGAGCCCCCCGTGACGTCGCCCGCGTGGCGGGTGTCGAGGAAGAAGCAGGTCTTGCCCGCGAGGGCCTGCACGGTGTTCATCGCGTCGTTGAAGGGTATCGAGGAGCTCTTGAGCCGGTCCAGGTCGGCGCCCACGGGGAGGTAGAAGTAGATCCCCGTCTTGTCGTTCACCCCGCGGCCGGAGAGGAAGATCATGGCCGCGTCCCGGGCGGTCGTCGCCTTCTCGAGCCAGTCGAGACCGTCGCGGATCCCCTCCTCGGAGGCCTGCCTGTCCACGAGGCCCTTGATCTGCACGTCCCGGTAGAGCTTGCCTTTCCGGGCTTCGAGTGCCATGGCGAAGTCCCGCGCGTCCTTGGCCGCGAGGCCCAGTCGCGGCTCGGGCCGCTCGTAGGCGCTCACCCCCACGGCCAGGGCGTAGAGGACGGGCTTGACGACGAAGTCCTCGGTCCGGCCCTTCCACGCGACGCGTATCGAGGCGGGCTCGCTGGCGGCATAGCGCTTCTCCGCGATGAGCGACACCACGGCGTCCTGTTTGGGATCTCCAGCTCGAGGGAGTACTCCGCGCCCTCGACGGGCGTCACGCCGACCCCGCGCGCCGTGTCGACGGGGCGCCCGTCCACCTGGGCCCATACCTTCGTCACCGGCTCGCCCGAGGGCATCCGGAGCCGGTAGCGCAGCGTGAGCCTGGTCGAGGACACCTGGGACCCGCTTTCGGGCTAGAGGATGGTGACGACGGGCGGCGTCATCTGCTTCGCCTGTGCCGCCTGGGCCTTCCTCCCGGCCTCCGCGACACGATGATCGCCCTCGCGAGCGACACGATGGTGGAGACCCTCGAGATCCACCGGGCGGTGATGGCGTACAAGTCCAGGGCGCGAGGCAGGCGCCCGTTCGGCGGCAGCCGCGGGCGCCGCGCCCCGTGAACATTTCCTGCCGGCCGAAGCGATAGTATATTCTACATCACGGCGGTGCCTCGACCCGGACCTGGCAGGGGGGAGGCGATGGACAGGTCCGCCCGTCATCGGAGAAGGGAGGTCGCCGGGCCACATGGAACATGCCATCACCAGCATGGAACAGCTCAAGGGGCTCTGGACGGAGATCTACGATCCGGAGGGCAAGCCGGACTGGTCGCACATCCTGCCGTATTACGACGAGGACATACTATTCCGCGACGCGGTCCAGGAGATCCGCGGCAAGGCGGAGTTCGCGGCCATGACGGAGCGGCTGGT
>CAYNPQ010000184.1:0-5577 GCA_964399065.1 uncultured Treponemataceae bacterium
CGGCGGGGATCGACAGCTACTGGATCCTTCCGGACGGTTTCAGGGCGGGGCTCGGCGTGGCCTATTGCCTGAACCTGAACCCCTTGTACGTCCCCGCGGAGAGCTTCGTCTACTCTATCCAGAAAAAGAACTGGAACATCACGTCGAGCCTCTCGTATCAGATTCCGTCGCGGAAGTGAGTCTCTTCCGCGGAAACGCTGGATCGCCGATTTGGCCCGGGCACCTGCCCGGGTTTTTTTTGCCCCGGCGGCACACATGAAGTTACAAAAAAATAACGTGCGGCGCGATGGCGTGTGGAGACATGAGGCAGGGAGAGCTCCCGGATGGAGGGGGCGCGGGGGTCTCGCGTGAGCGAGACTGAAGGGCGCGACGCAGGGCGGAGATGCGGAGGGCTCGCGGCGCGCGCTAGATGAGCCACCAGGGGATCGCGGTGATCCGGTCGTCGAGGGCGAGGACGTGGGGGCAGCGCGAGACGAGGTAGCCGCGCTCGCAGCGCGCCGCGTGCTCGGCGATGAAGCTGCGGAGGTGGCGCGCGTCCCGGCGATCAGGGTTTTCGCTCCACTTGACCTCGATGGGGATGAGCCTGTCTCCGAGTTCCACGATGAAGTCGACCTCGAGGCCGTCGCTCGTCCTGAAGTACGATAGGCCTCCCTCGGCTCCATACGAGAGGCGCTTGTGGAGTTGGGCGGCTATGAACTGCTCGAAGAGGGGGCCTGGAGAGGCGTTGACGGCCGCCTCGACGAGGGGCAGGCCCGCCGCGGCGTTGCGGACGCCGAGGTCGAAGAAGTAGAAGCGGGGGCTCGAGAGGGCGCTCTTGCGGGCGCTGCCCGAGAAGGCGGGCAGGAAGAAGCCGACGAACATGTCCTCGAGCAGTTGGTAGTAATTCCTGATCGAGGGCGCGGCGACGCCGGTCTCGCGCGAGATGCCCGCGAGGTTGACGATGCCTCCGGAGGCGCCCGAGGCGAAGGAGAGGAAGCGCAGGAAGGCGCCCCAGTCCTTCACGATGGTCTCGCGCCTGATCTCCTCCTCGAGATGGGCCGTGGCGTAGGTCGACAGGAGGTCGGCCCGGTCCTCGTTTTCGAGGAGGGCGATGCCGGGCAGGTCGCCGAAGACGAGGCGGTTCTCCAGGCGGCGGGCGGGGAAGCGGGTCATGGGGCCGGGAGCACGGGGGGGCAGGGGAAGGATCGAGGGTTCGCGGGGACGGACGCGCTCCTCCGGATCCTCGTACTCCTCGTCGATGAGGGGATGGAGGATGTGGCGAAGGCTGCGCCCCGGCAGGAGGTTGGCGCCCGAGGCGCGCAGGCGCCGGGCGGAGCTCCCGCAGAGGACGAAGCGCCATCGTTCCTTGTCCCGGTCGTAGAGGGATTGGACGGCGTCGAAGAGGGCGGGTACGGTCTGCGCCTCGTCGACGAAGACAATCGTGCCGCCTTCGGCTTTCGGCAGGGAAAGGCAAAGGTCGATGAGGGTACCGGGATTCGCGGAGAAACGGGCTCGTTCCCGCGGGTCGGAGAGATCGAGGGAAATGGTCCCTTCGGGGAGTATGGAGCGGAGCAGGGTCGACTTGCCGGTCTGGCGGGCGCCGAAGAGGATGTGGACGAAGGGCTTTCGGAGCTTGTGGGCGAGTGTCTCGCCATAGTAACGAAATCTGGGAGTCATATTGTCATTATTCTGATAATCAGCCAGAAAAACAATGTTGAATCTCAATTACCGGCAGAAAAAGAGAGTCGGCGGGTCCCTCGCCGAGGGGGTAGGCCTCGTCGACCAGACAGACCACGTAGTCTCGCTCCGGCTCGAGATCCGCCATGGCGGCATGGAATCTCAAGCATCGGCTCCAAGGAGTTAAAACCGGGATGGGGAGACAGGCAGGGAGGGGGCTTGGGATGGAGGGGGCGCGGGGGTGGGAAGGGCGCGGCGCGTCCCTGATGCGCGGACGCGTTGCGGGGTCGCCGCGACCTTCTCCCCCCGCTCTCTTCCTTGCGGACCGGGATCGGGACTGGGGATTGTCGAGGTCGCCGTGCTCGCAGCGCGCCGGCCTTGCGCGAAATTCCCTTCCCCTTGATCGCTAGTCTTTACTATAGAAAGATTTGACAAATTTTCGATGATATCGAAAGATTGCAGCATGGAATTCGACAGAATTCTAGCGCGCGAGCTTCGAAGGTTGCGGGAGTCTTTCCCGGTCATCGTCGTCCACGGTGCCCGCCAAGTCGGCAAGACGTGGCTTCTCGAACATTGCTTTCCCGGTTTCTCCTATGTATCCCTCGATTCCGGGGCACAGGCCGAGGCAGCCGCGACCCGGCCGGGGGAATTCCTGGACAGGCTGGGGACGCCGGCGATCATCGACGAGATCCAGTACGCTCCCTCGCTTCTCCGGGAGATCAAGGTCAGGGTGGACAGGGACCGCGGGGCGATGGGGCGATGGTTCCTCACGGGTTCCCGATCCCTCGCGCTCATGGCCTCGGTCTCCGAGAGCCTCGCCGGGAGGGCCGCCGTGCTGCCCCTGCATGGTCTTTCGGGGGACGAGTGGCTGGCGGCGGCCGGGCGCGACGGCGGCCCCCGGGCGGATTGGGGCGAGTTCTTTTTCCGCGGTTCCTGGCCCGGGCTCTGGGCCGAGCCGGCGCCTCCCCGGGAGCGTTGGTACCAAGGCTATCTCGCCACCTACATCGAGCGGGACGTCCGCAACGCGCTGAGGATCGGCAGTCTTCGCGACTTCGAGCGTTTTCTCCGGGCCGCCGGGGCGAGGACGGCACAGACCTTGAACCTCTCTGAGCTCGGCAGGGATGTCGGCATCGCGCCGAGCACGGCCCGGGAGTGGATGAGCGTCCTGGTCGCGTCCAATCTCGTGTTCCTCCTCGAGCCCTACCACCGATCGCTCGGCAAGCGCATCGCAAAGAGTCCCAAGCTCTATTTCCCGGACACGGGCCTCGCCGCATGGCTCGCCGGCTTCGGTTCCCGCGATGCCCTGGAGCGCTCGCCGCAGGCGGGGGCCTTCTTCGAGAACTTTGTCGTCGGCCAATGGCTCCGGAGGCGCGACTGGCTCGAGCCCTCGACCTCTCTCTGGTATTGGCGCGACCAATCGGGCGCCGAGGTCGATCTCGTCGTGGAGAGGGACGGCCTTCTCCATCCGATCGAGTGCAAACGGAAGGAGCGGCCCGACCGGGACGATTGCCGGGGAATTCGCAGGTTCACTGATTTTTACGGGAAGGAAGCGGTGGGTCCCGCCACGGTGGCCTGTCTCGCCGGAGAGCGTTTCGAGATCGACGAGGGAGTGCTCGCGGTGGACGGGAGGTTCTGGATGGAGGAGTCCTCGTCCGGGAACCTTCAGTGATCCGGCTCGCTCGGTCTTTCAAGTTCGAGGTAGTGTCCCGAACCTTAGGGGCGGTTCAATCGGAGGAGCCCGGCTCGGGCACGTATCCCTTCAAGGAGGGATGCCCCTGTTCGAGCTCGGTTAGGTCTTAACAATGCAAGCGGATAGGTCCATGGCCATGCCGTAGCCCCGCGCCACCCCGCGCACGATTGCGCAGGGGCTTTTCCCCGCCTATAGTTAGCTCATGGAGAAGGCGTTGAAGGTGCTCAACCGCTTGGAGGCGGATGGGGTGATTGGGCGTTACGCGATCGGCGGTGCGATGGCTGCCGCGAAGGTAGAGATCCTCGAGTCGATTCTCCGATCGAAGGAGGAACGCCGCGCGCGGCTTTCCCGGTTGAGCTTCCCCGAGAAGGTACGCATCGTCGTGCAGCTCCAGAGGATGCAGGCGCCGATCCTGGCGGCCCGGGGCAGGAAGGCGAGGATCTGGGAGATCGAGGAGTAGCTCCGATGGCGATGCAAGCGGCGTTCGCCGCGAGTCGCCGGGCTTTCCTCAAAACAGTTCGCCCTGCTCCAGCCCCCGATCGGCGGGAGGGGTTTTCCGCTTGGCGATCGCGGCGGTCCTCCTGACGTCGCGCCAGCGGTTGGCCTTGGCGAATAGTTTCGCGGCCTCGAGGTGCCGCCCGGCGGCCTCGTGCCAGGCGCCGACCAGGGCCTCGATCCGGAGGATGCTTGCGAAGTGATCGAGCCGCTTCGGGGTCCGGGCGTAGAGGTACTCCAAGGCGGCCGAGGGATTCGTGCCGCCCGTGAGATAGGGGATGGTAGTCCAGGGACCGAGTCCTTCGGGCGGTAGCGCGGCCGGGGCGGCGCGGTATTCCAGGGCCGCCGCGAGTGCGGCGAAGAGGCCGGCGCGGGGTCCCGTCTCCGCGGCCAGCTCGACCCGCGAGCGAAGACCGCCCAAGAATTCCCGCGTCTCGGGCGAGGTGCCGAAGGCGATCCGCTTGAGGAAGAAAAGAGCGTTCGCGTGTCCGATCCTGATGAGGTAGTCCACGATGTCCAGGCTGCACGACTCGATGACCTGGAGGTAGGTCGAGGAGAAGCCGGCGCCGAGGTGGGCATCGATCTCCTCCCGGCGCTCCGCGCCCGCGGCTTCGGGATCATCCCTCCGCCCGGCGAGATGCCTGAGGATGTGGACCAAGAGCGTGGAGCCGTACTCTTCATAGGCGTAGCGCTCCGACTCCGGGCCGTGTCGCATGATGAAGTCATGACTGAGTCTCTGGCCCTTCCCCCTGTCCACGAGTTCGGCGAGTTCCTCGTAGGCCTTGTACTCGGCCAGGAAGAGGTAGGCGTCGTCGTCGCGGCCGGGCCTGGGGACGAGTTCCATCGCGGCCGCGACGTTGCCGACGGCGAAGTAGCGGTCGAGGGCGCGATCGATCTCGCCCCGCTCCGCGAGCTCCATGGCCTCGCAGCGAGCGCCGCGCTTCGCCACTCGTCCCGGCTCGATACCCGCGCCCAGTAGGCGCCGAGGATGCCGGGCTCGGAGCTCGGGACGAGGAGACTCTCGAATTCATCCTGTCGCCAGAAATCGACATTCTCCTCGTAGATCACGAGGCCGTTCCTGGCGCGCGTGGCGGCGACGTAGTACAGGCTGATTTCGTGGGCGATCCGCGCTTCGGCCCCCTTGGCCGCCTGGGGGTCCGCGCGCCCCGACGCCAGTCCCTCGTACAGCCTGCGGGAATGCTCGGCGAGATAGGGATGCCAGGTCAGGAAGAGCCTTCGGCCGACGCCGGGCATGGAACGCAAGAGATAGTAGATCGCGATCGTCGTCTTGCCGCTGCCGGCCGTGCCCGAGAGCAGGAGCGGCGGTTCGTCGGCGAGGGCGCGTCGCTGGGTCTCCGTGAGGTGGAGGCGGACATCGATCTCCGCGCCTTCGGCGCGCCTCGAAGACCACCGCGCCGCTGCCTTTGAGCTTCTTCACGCGCAGTCCGCCCTCCCAAAGACCGGAGGCGAGAAACTCGAATTTCTCCCGGATGCGCTCGAGCTCCCGCCGCGGCAGGGCGACGAGGTGACGCTTGAGGGTGTCGGAAACGAGAAGGGTGAACCCGGGCTCCATGGACAGGAGGATAGGATGGAGGTGGCTGGAATAGCGGGTAGCAGGGCGCCGCGACCTTCTCCCCCCCCGCACTCTTCTTGATCAACCCCGGGAGGGGCGGGCGGGGCGGAGGACGAGGAGGCAGCGCTCGGCCTCGAGGAAGGGGACGGTGACGGGGAGGAGG
>CAYNPQ010000185.1:0-3775 GCA_964399065.1 uncultured Treponemataceae bacterium
TTCAACTTCTTCCGCGGCGTCGGGCTCATCGGCAACAACCCCGTCCTCGCCTTCCTCTCGGAGGGCGGCGCCGGCTCGAAGCGGCAGGACAAGGGCGCCTTCCTCGTCACGGTCTCCATCGTCGGCTCGCTCGCCGGGCTCGCGGCCAACCTCGCGATCGCCCTCCTCCTCGGCCGCAGGGCGAGCCCGCTGATGTACGCCTCCGCCGTCGCCGTCGGCATCGCGATGGGCATCGTCGGCTCGGCCTTCCTCCTCCGCTCCCCCGAGCCCGAGGACTACCGCCCCGCGGACTCCGCGAGCCTGTGGCGCTCCTCCGTCGACGCGTTGCGCGATACCCATTTCCGCGCCTTCATCCTCGTGTACCTCGGCCTCGCCTTCGTCTCGGGCATGGCCCGCTCCTTCCTCCCCGTCTACGCGAAGGAGGTCTTCGGGCAGGGCGACGACGCGGTCATGGCCTACTCCCTCGTCGGCAGCCTCGGCACCCTCGCGATGGGGCTCCTCACGAGGCTCCTCGTGGACCGCCTCGGCGCGAAGCCGCTCTACGTGATCTACACCGCGGTGGCGGCCCTGAGCCTCGCGCCCCTCGTCCT
Organism: uncultured Treponemataceae bacterium; assembly: GCA_964399065.1. Lineage (GTDB taxonomy): Bacteria > Spirochaetota > Spirochaetia > Treponematales > Rectinemataceae > JAKLFE01. The sequence goes on from CAYNPQ010000185.1 coordinate 591, forward strand.
GCCCGGCCCGACGGGCGCGCTCGCGGTGCCCGCCTTCCTCGTCCTCGCGAACTTCCTTTCGGCCTTCGGCTTCAACGGCGAGGAGAACGTCGGCCAGACCTACTTCTTCGCCCTCGCCGGCCCGGGGCGCATGCTCGACCTCGGCGTGATCTACTTCATCGCCTACGGCCTCGGCGGCTCCCTCGGCTCGGGCCTCGGAGGCGTCGCCCTCGACGGTCTCGCCGCCGCGGGCCTGTCCCCCGGTTCCGCCTATCGCGTCTTCTACGGCGCCCTCCTCGCGGCCCTCGTCGCCATCCTCGCGCGGGCCACGCGGCTCCAGCGACTCGGCTCGGCCACGGTCCGCGAGTCCCTCGGCGTCATGCTCTCGATCCGCGACCTCGGCGCCTTCGGCCTCCTCCAGCGCCTCGACCGGAGCGCGACGCCCGAGGAGGAGATCCGCCTCATCCACGAGCTCGGCTCGCGCGCCGGGCGCCGGAAGAGCGCCGCGCTCTCGCGGGCCCAGCGCGAGATCGTCGGCTACCTATCCTCGCCGCGCTTCGACGTGCGGATGGAGGCCATCCTCGCCCTCGAGAAGATGCCGGGCCTGGCCCCCGAGGCGGAGGCGGCCCTCGCCTCCGAGGTCGAGCGCCAGCCCTTCACGACGGCCTACGTGGCCGCCCGCGTCCTCGGCAAGGCGGGTCGCGCGGGCGCCGTCCCCGCGCTCCGCAAGGCCCTCGCCGCCGAGGACTACATGCTGCAGGGCTCCGTCGTCGTGGCGCTCGCGCGGCTCGGCGACCGAGGCTCCATCCCCCTCGTCGAGGACCTGCTCGCGCGCACGGACAATCCCCGCGTGCGGATCTCCGCGGCCTACGCCCTCGAGCTCCTCGGCGGCGAGTCCTCGGTCCCGGCCCTGGTATCCTGCCTGCGCCGCTCGGCCCAGCCCCGCTTCGCGAGCGACGAGATACTCCTCTCGACGGCCGCGGTCCTCGGCATGATGCCGCGCTTCTACACGATGTACGCGGCCTTCCTGGACGACGAGGCCGCGGCGATCGCCATGCTCGGCGACGCCGCCGCCGAGGCCGGCCTCGACGCGAAGGCCTACGGCGACGCGGTCGCGGCCCTCCTCGCGGAGCCGCCCGACGGGGTCCCCGCCTCGCGCCTCATCCTCGAGCGCTCCCTCGGCCCCTCCTCGGTCGTGGTGGCCGAGGCCGCGCTCGACCCCTTCCTCGCCTACCGCGGCCTCCGCTTCTTCGTCGCGGCCTACGCGGTCATCGCACGCCCCTCCGACCGCGGGGGCTGACCCGCGCCGTCCGCCGAGGCTTGATCGCTCCGGCCCGCATTTCCCCGATCCGATAATTATCACTCGATTACGCCTTGCCGCGGCCGGGATACGGGCGTATCATCGTCCCAGCCGTCCGGTAGCGCGCGACGCGAAGGCGGCAAGAAGGGGCACATGTCCGAGATCAAGGCGGAGCGGAGGATCCTGGTCCTCAACTGCGGCAGTTCCTCGCTCAAGTACGAGGTTTTCCTCATGCCCGGGCGGCAGAGCCTCGGGAAGGGCATCGTCGAGCGCATCGGCGAGGCCAAGGGCACGCTGGCGCAGAAGTCGCCCACGGGCGAGATCAAGGCCGAGAAGCCCTTCCCGAGCCACGCGGAGGCCATGGCCGCCGTCGGCGAGGCCCTCGTCGACCCGAAGGCCGGCATCCTGCCGAGCCTCGCCGCGATCGACGGCGTCGGGCATCGCGTCGTCCACGGCGGCGAGGAGTTCGCCTCGTCGGTGCTGATCGACGGCAAGGTGATGGCGGCCCTCGAGCGCAACATCGAGCTCGCGCCGCTCCACAACCCCGCGAACATCACCGGCATCCGCGAGGCCGAGCGCCTCCTGCCGGGCCGCGCCCAGGCGGGCGTCTTCGACACGGCCTTCCACCAGACCATGCCGCCCGCGGCCTACCTCTACGGCCTGCCGCGCGAGATGTACGACAAGTACCGGATCCGGCGCTACGGCTTCCACGGCACGAGCCACCGCTACGTCGCGAGCCGCGCCCTCGAGCTCCTCAAGCGCCATCCCGACAACACGAACCTCATCACCTGCCACCTCGGGAACGGCGCCTCGATCACCGCGATCGAGAACGGGAAGTCCATCGACACCTCGATGGGCTTCACGCCCCTCGAGGGCCTCATGATGGGCACCCGCTCCGGCGACCTCGACCCCGCCATCCTCGGCTTCCTCGAGGAGCGCGGCATGAGCGCCAAGGAGATCGGGAACATCCTCAACAAGAAATCGGGCCTCCTCGGCCTCTCCGGCATCTCCAACGACCTCCGCGACGTCGAGGCCGCGGCCAAGGCGGGGAACAAGAACGCGGCCGAGGCCCTCGACGCCTACGCCCACCGCGTCCGCAAGTACATCGGCGCCTACTCGGCCGAGCTCGTCAGGCTCGACGCGATCGTCTTCACGGGAGGCATCGGGCAGTACGGCGTCGCGATGCGCGAGCGCATCTGCCACCGCCTCGAGAACCTCGGCATCGTCATGGACTACGAGGCCAACGTCCGCGACGGAGGCTCGGAGGGCTACGTCTCGGCCCCCTGGTCGCCCGTAGCGATCCTCGTCATCCCGACCAACGAGGAGCTGCAGATCGCCATCGACAGCTACGAGCTGATCTTCCCGAAGGAGGCGGCGGGCCGCAAGCGCCGCGAGGGCGACGACGGGCTGTAGCGCATAACGCGCCGCGCGGGGCCCCGGCTCCGGGCGGCGCGGCCGGCCTCGGCCGGCGAATTGCGGCCGCGGCCGGCCCGTGCTATCCTCTCCGCGCGGAGGCATACATGTCCACTCGCGCGTACCTCGGGGCGCTCTTCGCCCTGGCCCTCGCCTTCCTCGCCTCGGCCTGCGGCGGCGCGGGCGGCGCCGGCCCGGGCGGCGAGGCGGCGACAGGCGGTCCCAACACCTTCAAGGCCAGCTGGGGCCACTACCGGGCGCCGACCGGCACCTGGTACATCTCCGACTCCGTCGTCGGCTGGAACGACATGAAGTACTACTACAGGATCAGCTCGGCCAGCGCGACGGAGATCCGGGCCACCTACGACGAGACCCTCTCCGCGGGCGCCTATTCACCGCCCCCCGCCGACAAGAAGAGCGTCACCCTGACCCGCACGAGCCCCTCGGCCTTCTCCTGCACCGCGGTCACCGGCTCCTCCCAGATCGGCTGGTC
>CAYNPQ010000185.1:3875-5547 GCA_964399065.1 uncultured Treponemataceae bacterium
GCCCCTCGGCCTTCTCCTGCACCGCGGTCACCGGCTCCTCCCAGATCGGCTGGTCAAACTATCCCTTCCTCATAGTGCAGGTCCTCGGCGCCGAGGCCGAGGCCTCGGGCACCGCGATGCAGGGCAGCTTCGCCCGCGGCCTCGCGGATCTCGCCGGCCGCGCCCTCCAGCCGGTCGGCGCGAGCCTCATCCTGGCCAATGTCCTCAACTCCCTCGACACGCGAACGGTGTCGGCCAACGCGTCGACCGGCGCCTTCAGCGCGACGGATCTCATCCCGGGGGACAGCTATACGATCAGCCAGGCTGGCGGCGGGCCCGCGAGCATCGTCACCATCGGCGAGGACAGGGCCGACCTCGGCCTCGTGGTGAAACCGCAGGGCAGCTACGTCCTAAAGTGCGAAGGCCGCGTGACCGGCTCGGACGGCCTGAACAATTACTTCTACGCGGGCGCGGCCGGCGACATCACCGCGCGCGTAGGAATCAGCGGATCTGGTTCCACGGGCTGGGCCCAATGGCAGTTCTGGAAGGACGGGGTCGCCCTGCCGAAGAGCAGCTATCCCGGCGTCGCCCAGTGGGACTACTTCGAGCTTCCCCACGAGAGCGGCGACCTCTTCAACACGATGGGAACCAAGCTGCCCGCGGACCTCGTGCCCGCTTCGAGCATCCCCGCGGGCGAGGACGCGGTCGACATCGTCCTCAAGCTCACGGGCAGCCCCACGGGCACGGGGACGACGCCCTTCTGGGAAGACCAGATGACCCTGCGCTACTACCGCGAATCCTTCGCCCTCTCGAACTTCGTCACCGCTACCGGGATGAAGATCGCGGTGGCACTGACCCTGATCACCCCCGAGCTCAGGTCGCACAGCCTCGAGACGACCGCCTACGGAGAGCAGGCCGAGGTGCCCCGGATGAAGGGCAGGTACTACGTGATCGCCCAGGGCTCGGGCGATTACTACCTCGGTCTGGGCGTAGCCAAAACCTCGATCTCGGCGCCGACCCCGGACGAGACCGAGGCGGCGGCCACCTCGAACGACAGCCGTTCCACGGCCACTTCGCTGGTTTTCGGCAGGATCTTCAAGGGCTCGGTCGGGCCGCAGACCTGGGACTACACGAATCCGGATCCCGTGGACTACCTCTACTTCGACATACCCTGAACCAAAGAATAGCGCGTTGTGCGACGGCGTCGCGCAACGCGCATATTCCTTGACGGCCGCTGCCGCGCCGCCGCTGCCGGAAGCTACAACTGCAGGCTGTACTTGATGCTGTAGATCGGCCGGGTCGCGCTCGTCGTCGCGCCGCCTTCCTGGGCATCCTTCGTCTTCCTTTGGCCTATGCCGACGCGGACGAAGGAGCCGTTCGGGAACTTGTAGCCGAGATTGGCCCTGTAGGAGAATGTCGTCGAGGTCACGTCGGCGGAGGTGCCCGTCCAGACCTTGTTCGTACCCTCGACGCCTTGGGTGATGAGCTGCACCGACTGGCGGCTCATCTCGTAGGAGAGTCCGCCGCCGACGCTGAGGCCGCTCAGGGGCAGGAACTTGCCGACCGGGAAGGAGATGTCCTCCATCGACGCCGCGAAATAGGGGAAGCCCTTCGACTTGTAGGAGATCTCGCCGCGGTTCCAGCCCTGGGCCGTGAGGAGGGGGCTGATCTCGAGGCTCGAGGTCTCGCCGAA
>CAYNPQ010000186.1:0-5509 GCA_964399065.1 uncultured Treponemataceae bacterium
ACGGTGAGCCCGTCCACCTCGGGCGCCTGGTTCCAGGCCCTGCCGATGCAGAGCTCCTCCTCGTCGCCCTCCGGGCCCCCGGCCGGCTCCACGGCCTCCTCGACGAGGACCTCGATCTCGCGGCCCACGAAGCGCTCCAGCCGTCCGCGCGTTATGCGCTCCTGGGCTTCCTCGACCTCGGCCTTGCGCGCGGCCACGGCCTTGGCGGCGGGCCGCCCCCGCATGTCGCCCGCCGGCGTGCCCTCCTCGCGCGAGTAGGCGAAGGCGCCGAGCCAGTCGAGGCCGGCCCTCTCCTGGAAGGCGCGGAGCTCGGCGAAATCGGCGTCTGTCTCGCCGGGGAAGCCGAGGAGGAAAGTCGAGCGGAGGGCCGCGTCGGGCAGGAAGGAGCGGATGCGGTCGATGAGGCGCAGGTAGGCCTCGCCGCTCCCGGAGCGGTTCATCGCGGCGAGGATCCGCGGCGAGGCGTGCTGGAAGGGAATGTCGAGGTAGGGGACGATGCGCGGCTCCGCGGCCATGATCGGGAGGATGGCCTCGGGGAAGTGGTCGGGGTGCACGTACATGACGCGGACGCGGAAGTCCCCGTCGAGGCGCGCCAGGCGGCCGAGGAGCTCGGGCAGGAGCTGCGGGCCGAGGTCCCGGCCGTAGGAGCCGAGGTCCTGCCCGACGAGGACGAGCTCGCGGATCCCCTTCCCGCCCTCGGAGACCGGACGGACGAGCTCGGCGCACTCGGCGGCGACCTCCTCCGTCGGACGGGAGGAGAGCGGGCCGCGGATCAGGGGGATGGCGCAGTAGGAGCAGCGGTTCGAGCAGCCCTCCGTGATCTTCACGTGGGCCGTGCCGGGGAAGTCGAAGAGGCGGGACCGCCTCGCCGGCGACCTCCGGGCCGGGGCGGGCGGCGCGGTCACGGAACGCTCGCCCGCGAGGGTGCGCTCGCAGGCCTCGACGACGGCGCCGAGGTCGGCGTTGCCGAGGATGCCGTCGGCCTCGGGCATGCCCTCGCCGAGCTCGGTCGCATAACGTTGGGCCAGGCAGCCCGCGACGAGTATCCGCTTGCCGGGGTGCGCGGCGCGGAGCGACATCACCGCCTCGATCGACTCGCGCTTGGCGTCCTCGATGAAGCCGCAGGTGTTGACGAGGATCAGGTCGGCCCCGTCGGGGCCGGGGACGTACTCGTGTCCCGCGGCCTCGAGTCGGGCGCAGATCTCCTCGGCGTCGACTTGGTTCTTCGCGCAGCCGTGAAGGTCGATCCAGAAACGCATGGCGCCTCGGGCGGGCCCGGTCGGGGCCGCGCTCAGTCCACGTCGGCGGCGGCCAGGCTCCAGCCGCCGGTCTCGGCCTGGGACCAGGCGATGCGCTTGACGGCGACCTCGCCGGCGCCGCCGAGGTCCAGGTCGGCGGACTTGCCACCCGAGGCTTGCACGGTGAGCTTGGCCGACTGGGCGTTGGAGGCCCAGAGCTTGACCGAGTTGTTCGCGTTGACCGTGATCGTCTCGCCCTTGCGGTAGTAGCGCTCGTCGCGGTCCTTGCGGTCGATCTCGTAGCGGAACATGCAGGGTCCGCGGAAGGTCACCGAGACGACGAAGGGGTAGGGGGTCTTCGGCGACTCGAAGAGGACCGCGCCCTTGCCGGCGGCGGCCTGCGCGGGCTGGGGCTCGGGGGCCTGCGGGGCGGGCGCGGCCGCGGCCGCCGCGGGCTGGCCGGGCGTCGCGCCCGGCGCCGGCGCCGGAGCCTCGGCCGCCGCCTTGTTGGCCGCCTCGGCGCTCGCGTACTCGAGCTTGAGGAGGGCTCCCTTGCCCGGGTCCTTCTTGGCCAGGTCGCCGACGAGGACCTTGAGCTCGGGCTGGTTGTTGCGGTCGAGGTCGATGGTCCCCTCCTCGCCGAGCATGAGGCGCGAGGGGCCGGCGGGAGTGTCGAGGGTCACGGCGTCGTCGATCCGCGAGACGGCGAGCTTGTAGCGCTCGGGGCCGGCGGCGACGAGGATCGTGTCGCCGACGTAGAGCCGCTTCTCGAGGGGCGCGCCCTCCATGCGGTACTCGACGGGCGAGTGGCGCGCGCCCTCGTCGGCCTCGGCCTCGCCGGAGCCGCCGCGGAGGACGAGGAAGAGGACGAGGGCGACGACGAGGGCGCCGCCGGCGGCGATCGCGGCGACGAGTCCGCGCGAGGGCCCCCGCTTCGGTATCAGCTCCTGGATGGGTACCGGCTGCTCCTGGATCCGCATGTTCTTGTAGGCCTGCGCGAGCTCGTCCGAGGGCAGGCCGAGGAACTCCGCGTAGTTGCGGAGGAAGCCTATGGCGTAGGGGTCGCCGGGGAAGACGCCGAAGTCCTCGGCCTCGAGGGCCGTGAGGTACCTTCTGGCGATGTTCGTCTCCTCCGCGACCCGCTCGAGGTCGAGGCCCCGGCGCTCGCGGGCCTCGCGAAGCTGTTCTCCGATTGGCGTCATCGTCTTCTCCATCGAGGGGCCGGGGGCCCGCTACGGATTGTCGTTCTTGAAGAGGAAGTTGTTGTACACGTTGGCTGACGCCGGCGAGTCGTAGACGAAGCGCGCGGCGGGGATCCCGATGTTGGTCTTGATCCCGACGAAGTCGAAGCCGATCTCCTCGCCGGAGAGGGTCGATCCCCTGATCCGCCGGATGAGCCTGGTCTCGGGGGAGACGTAGAGCTTCAGGGTCTTGAAGCCCTCGGCGGCGGTCTTGCGGGCCAGGGCCAGGACGACGGCCTTCTCCTCCGACTTGTCGTCGAGGGCCTGGGGGGCCGGGGTGGAGTCGTAAGCCACCGTGTAGTTGCGCTTCATCATCTTGAGGCCCTCGCGGCTGGCCAGGGAGGCCCCGGCCGCCCCGCCGGAGCCGCCGGCCGGCTTCTCCGTCGCGGCCTGCGAAAGCACGGCCCGGAGCTCGGGGATGTAGACGGTGAGGGTCTGGCCGTCGAAGGCGATGACTTGGTCGGGCGGATCCCGGAAGTCGATGCGGAGGAGGGAGGGCGACTTGAAGGAGAGGTTGCCCTTCATCGTCTTCTTGCCGGCCGATATCGACACCTGGCATTCGTAGTCGTCGATCTGCCCGTAGCGCTCGGAGACCGAGGCGAAGAACTGGTCGGCGGTGACGATCTCCTGGCTCGAGACGGCAACCGGGAGCAGGGCGATGAGCGCGAGGAGCGGTATGATTCTCACGAGGGTCTTCCTGTCGGCGACGAGCCGGGATTCATGCGGAATAGTATCGCCTCCGCCGGAAAATGGCAAGCTCGCCGCCCGCGCGGCGACTCAAGCCCGGGATCCCGCCTCCGCCCCGCCCCGCCTGATCGCCTCGCGGACGAGCCAACGGAGCCGGTGGTCGGCGAGCTTCAGCGCCGAACCGCAGTCGGGGCAGGTGAAGCGGCTGTCGACGAGGGCCTCCTTGCGGCAGGCGATGCAGTAGAGCTTGCCGCATTCGGGGCAGGCGCCCGCCGGGGAATCGTCGGGCGGCATGGCCCTGATGCTCGCGGCGCTTTGGGAGGGAAGGTCCTTCGGGACCCTCCAAGTCCTGCCGCAGGCCGCGCAGGAGAGGGCGTCGGTCGAGGCCGCGAGGATGGCGGCCTCGAGGCGGGCGGCCGCGCGCCCGGCTTCCTCCCTGTCCGCGGCCGCGGGGCCCTGCCAGCCGGGCGCGCTTGACGGGGCCCGCCCGACCGCCGCCCGGCGCCGCTCCGTCGCGGCGCCGCGACTCCCCTCGCCGCGCAGCTCGGCGACGCAGTCCTCCGCCTTCCTGAACTCGCGGCCCGCGAGGTAGCAGGAGCCGAGGGCGGCGAGGAGCGCGGCTTCGCCCGGCTCGGACTCGAGTCCGAGCCGGTAGGCGGCCTCGGCCCTGGGCCGTTCTCCATAGACCATGGCGAGGTTGCCCGCGAGGAGGCAGGCCCTCGGACTCGGCCTTCCCCGGGCGTCAGCCCGCTCCGAGAGGTCGAGGGCCCTCCGGATCCGCTCCTCGGCCTCGGAATAGCGTTCAAGCTCGAGGTAGGCGGCGGCCAGGTTCTCTTGGTACTCCGCGCGTCCCGGATCGAGCCGGGCGGCGGCCTCGTATTCCTTGGCCGCGAGCTCGAGCCTCTCCTCGCGGAGCGAGGTGCCGTCGGAGTCGTCCCCGGCGACGTCGCCCCCCGCGGCCTCGACTGCCTGGGCGGCCCTCGAGAACGCGTTGCCGGCCTGGTTCCGGCAGGCGGCCGAATCCGGGAAGGCGGCGAGGATGGCGAGGGCGGCCTCGAGCCGGCCCTCGAGGGATTCGAGCTCGGCGAGGTTCATCGCGGGCTCCGGGGCGGCGGGCAGCGCCGCCTTGGCCGCCTCGAGCCGGGCCCGGGCTTGGCCGAGCCTTCCCGCGGCGAGGTCCGCCTGCCCCGCGAGGTTCAGGGTCCATCCATCGTCCGGCCCGAGCTCGAGGGCCTTCGCCAGCGCCTCGTCGAATCCGGGACCCTCGCCGCGGCCGGCGAGGAAGAGGGACTCGGCGTAGCGGAAGGCGTAGAGTGCGTAGCCCGGCTCGAGCTCACATGAGCGCGCGAAGGAGGCGACGGCCGCGTCGCGCTCGCCCCGGCCGGATTGGACGATGCCGAGGAGGTAATGGACGGCCGAGTCCGTCGAGCCCCGCTTCGCGAGCTCGGCGAGGAGCTTGCCGGCCTCTTCCGTCTTGCCTTGGCGGAAGAGGGTCTTGGCCTTGAGCTCCTTGAGCTCGGGGCTCCTCGGCCTCAAGGCGGCGAGCCTGCCCAGGGCGAGGGAGAGATCGTCGTCGGCCTCCTGCTTGAAGAAGAGCCTGGCCGCGTCCAGGTAGGCTTCGGCGGCCTCTTCCTTGCGCTTCGCCTGTTCCCAGGCCCGCGCCTCGTTCATGCGCATGAGGGCGCGTCCGGCCCCCGTCTCGCCGACCTCGAGGCCGGCGGCGCGCCGGTACTCGGCCGCAGCCCCCACGAAGTCCCCGAGCGAAAAGCGGGCGTGGCCGGCCAGCCCGGCGAGCCGCGCGTTGCCCGCGAACCCAGGGCCCAGCTCAGGATCGCCGGCGAGGCCCTCGAGCCAGTCGCGGAGCTCGAGGGCGCGGCCGCGGAGGTAGAGGAGGTTGGCCTTCTCCTCGAGGGCCTCGCGCCGCCGCGGCTCGGCCGCTATGCAGGCGTCGAGGGCCTCCGCGGCCTCGTCCTGGAGGCCGAGCCGGAGCGCCGCCTCGGCCTTGAGGAAGAGCTCGTCCGCGTCGAGGGGGCGCCGCTTCTCGATCCTGCGGAGCTGGACGGCCGCCGCGAGGTTCTCGCCCATGGCGAGGAAGGTCCCCGCCAGGGCGCGCCGCGCGGCCGGCTCGGGGAGCAGGTAGTAGTTGTAGCGGTAGTACCAAGTCTCGACCTCCATGGGCCGGGACTCGACAAAAAAGGAGGAGAGGAGGAAGCGGACCGCTTGCCCCTCTCCGTAGTTCTGCCCGGCGAAGGCCAGGAAGCCTTCGCGGAAGGTCTCGTCCACGATCTCGCCGGCCCAGCGCCCGTCGATCATGACCGTGAGCTGGGTGCCCCTGGCTATGAT
>CAYNPQ010000187.1:0-5398 GCA_964399065.1 uncultured Treponemataceae bacterium
GTGCACTCGACCTGCTCGGCCCCGGCCTCGATGGCCGCGAGGGAGTTGGCCACCGCGAGGCCGAGGTCGTCGTGGCAGTGCACGGAGAGTATCGCGCGCTCGACGCCGGGGATGCCCTCGCGCAGGCGCCGCACGAGCTCCGCGAACTCGCCCGGCACCGCGTAGCCAACCGTGTCCGGCACGTTGATCGTCGTCGCGCCCGCATCGATGGCCGCCGCGAAGACTCGGCAGAGGAAGGCGGGATCCGAGCGCGAGGCGTCTTCGGCGGAGAACTCCACGTCGCGGCAGAGCTTCCGCGCGTGGCGGACCGCGCTCGCCGCGCGCTCGACCACGGCTTCGGGGGACATGCGGAGCTTGTGCTCCATGTGGATCGGCGAGGTCGCGATGAAGGTGTGGATGCGGGGCCGCTCCGCGCCGCGGACCGCCTCCCAGGCGAGGTCGATGTCCCGCTCGAGGGCCCGGGCGAGGCTCGCCACTACGGGGGCGCGCACCGCCCGCGCGACCGCCTTGATCGCCGCGGCGTCGCCCGGGCTCGCGGCGGCGAAGCCCGCCTCGATGACGTCGACGCCGAGCCGCTCGAGCTGCCCCGCGACGGCGAGCTTCTCGGGCAGGTTCATGCTGCAGCCCGGGGCCTGCTCGCCGTCCCGGAGCGTCGTGTCGAAAATGGCGATCCGCCGGCCGCGAACGTCAGCGTCGCTCATCGCGTCCCTCCTTCGGGCTCCAGCTCATCATGCGCCGGAGGCCGGCGCCGACCGCCTCGACCTGGTGCGAGGCCTCGATCTCGCGCATGCGGTTGAAGTAGGGCCGGTTCGCCTGGTTCTCGAGGATCCAGTTCCGCGCGAAGGAGCCGTCCTGGATCTCGCCGAGGACCTTCTTCATGGTCTTCTTGGTCTCCTCGGTGACGATCCTCCGGCCGACGGTGTAATCGCCGTACTCCGCGGTGTCCGAGATCGAATAGCGCATGAACGAGATGCCCTTCTGCACGACGAGGTCGATGATGAGCTTCATCTCATGCACGCACTCGAAATAGGCGCTCTCGGGCTGGTAGCCCGCCTCGACGAGGGTCTCGAAGCCCGCCTTCATGAGGGCGGTCACGCCCCCGCAGAGCACGCACTGCTCGCCGAAGAGGTCGGTCTCGGTCTCCTCCTTGAAGGTCGTCTCGAGGATGCCGGCCCTGGCGCCGCCGATGCCGGCCGCGTAGGCGAGGGCGAGGCCCATCGCCTTCCCGCTCGCGTCCTGGTGGACGGCCACGAGGTCGGGCACGCCCTTGCCCTCGAGGAACTGGGAGCGGACCGTGTGCCCCGGCCCCTTCGGCGCGATCATCACGACGTCGACCTCCGGCGGCGGGACGATCTGCCGGAAGTGGATGTTGAAGCCGTGGGCGAAGGCCAGGACCTTGCCCGCGCGCATCGCGGGCGCCACGCTCTCGGCGTAGAGCCGCGCCTGCTTCTCGTCGTTGACGAGGATCATGATGAAGTCCGCGGCCTCCGCGGCCCTCGCCGCGGTCATGACCGCGAGGCCCTGGGCCTCGGCCTCCTTCCAGCTCCTCGAACCCTCGTAAAGCCCGACGACGACCTCGTGGCCCGAGTCGCGGAGGTTGAGGGCGTGGGCGTGACCCTGGCTCCCGTAGCCGATTACAGCGATCTTTTTGCCCTTGAGCAGGGCCCGGTCGCAATCCTTCTCGTAGTACAGCTTCGCCATGATATGTGCCTCCCTGGCCCCCCGTCGGGGGGCTTCATGTTTCGAGTAACGCCCCGTGCGTCGCGCGACGCCGCGGGGCTAGTCAAGTCCGAGGTACGCGGGTCCCCTCTCGAGTGCCGAGACGCCGGTCCGCGCCATCTCCCTGATGCCGTAGGGCGCGAGGAGCTCGACGAGCCCGTCGACCTTGTCGCCGTCGCCCGTGACCTCGACTGTCAGGGTCTCCGTCGAGACGTCGACGACCCTCGAGCGGAAAACCTCGGCGATGTGGATCACCTCGGCCCGCCGCGAGGCGTCGGCCTCGACCTTGACCAGCGCGAGCTCGCGCAGCACGCCGGACGAGGGCGGCATGCGCCGGACCGCGAGGACGTCGACGAGCTTCTCGAGCTGGCGCTGCACCTGCTCGACGTCGGCCTCGGCGCAGCGCAGCGCGATGGTCATGCGGGACAGCCCGCTCCGGGGGATCGGCCCCACGGTCAGGCCCTCGATGTTGTAGCCGCGCCGGCTGAAGAGCTCCGCGACCCTGACGAGGACGCCCGCCTGGTCGCGCACGATGGCCGACACTATGGTCTGCCCCTCCGCGCCCGCCCGGCCGGCCCGGGACTCGCAAGGGCGGACGGCGGCGGCCGGAGCCGGTGCCGCGTCGCGCAACGCGTCGTCGCGCATGGCGCCTACGCCACCGGGGTGAGCCATTCCGCGGAGCGGGGGCCCTCGCCCCGGACCGCGGCGTGGAAGGCCTCCTGCAGGCGGCGGGTCAGCGGGCCCGTCCTCCCGGAGCCGATGGCGCGATGGTCGATCTCACGGAGGCCGACCACCTCGGCGGCGGTGCCGCAGACCATGACCTCGTCGGCCGCGTAGAGCTGGTCGCGCGAGATCGGCGCCTCCTCGAGCGGGATGCCGATGTCCCGCGCGAGGGAGAAGATCGAGTCGCGCGTTATGCCCTCGAGCACGCCCGCGCGCGGGCTGCTGCGCATCCTCCCGTCCTTCACGACGAAGAGGTTCTCGCCCGTGCACTCCGCGACGTAGCCCTGGGGGTCGAGCATGATCGCCTCGTCGAAGCCGAGCTTGACCGACTCGGTCTTGGCGAGGATCGAGTTGACGTACATGCCCGAGGCCTTGGCCTTGGTCATCATCACGTTCGGGTGGTGGCGGGTGAAGGACGAGACGTTGGCGCGGACCCCGGCCTCGCGGGCCTCGGCGCCGAGGTAGGCGTTCCACTCCCAGGCCGCGATCCCCACGGAGGCCTTGGCCCCCGCGAGCGAGAGGCTCCAGCAGCCCTCGGTGGCGTAGACCAGGGGCCGTATGTAGCAATCGCCGAAGCCGTTGGCCCGCACGACCTCCCGGAAGGCCTCGACCAGCGCGTCCGCGTCCCATCCGAGGTCCTCGAAGCCGAGGACCTTGGCCGAGTCGACCAGGCGGCGCGCGTGCTCCCTCGCCCTGAAGATCGCGCTCCCCGTCCTCGTGGCGTAGGCGCGTATGCCCTCGAAGACGCCCGCCCCGTAGTGGAGGGCCGGCGTCAGGAAGTGGAGGGTCGCCTTCTCGAAGGGGACCATCTCCCCGTCCATCCAGATATATTTGGATTGCATTCCCATTTCGGGATCTCCTCGATCTCTTCGCGGTATTATCCTGCCACGGCTTTCTTTCCGGCCTGGTCTCCGGGTGCTCCACGCGCCCGGCCGGACGGCGATGGAGCCTCAAAGGCCGCAGAGGATAATGACGAGGACGAGGAGGGAGAGGAGGAGGGAGGAGAGGGGCAGGGAGGAGCCGCGGTAGATCGCGAGGGATCCGAAGCCGAGCGGCCGGGGATCGATGCTCCGGATGTCGGAGCGCTTCCAACTGAAGGTCATCGGTTATATGCGCGGTCTTTGGCCGCGTTGAGGGGAACCTAGCACAGGGCGGAATACGGCGTCAAGTTACTATCAAAAGAAAAAAGCGAAAAGTATACAGCTTTTTCCTTCTCCGCTGAACGCATATATATACATCGATTGAAAAAACACGAAAAACGATAGCAAAACTAGAAAAGTATAATGAACGGTTCTAAAACATGCAATAATTGTTTGTATTGAGTATTCTATTGATTAAATAATGCATTTGATGTACTACATCGCAAACGAATGCAGAGGATAGGCTCGATATGAACATCGTGTGTGTCCTTGAGCCGTCCCGCTTCGGGTGAAGGTTCCTCGCTACGAGGACCTCTCACCGGCATCTGGAGGTTTACATCATGAAGTCCTTCCGCGTCCTGATCTCCGTGGCCGCCGCCGCCCTCATCCTCGCGTCCTGCGCCGCCAAGCTGCCCCAGGCCGAGGTCGACGCCGCGAGCGCCGCCTTCGCCGAGGCCAAGGCCGCCGGCGCGGAGCTCCTGGCCGCCGATTCCTTCAAGGCCGCCGCCGCCGCCGAGGCCGCTCTCCAGGCCAACCTCGGCGCCAAGGAGTATTCCAAGACCAAGGCCCTCGCGAAGTCCCTCCTCGAGACCGCGGGCAAGGCCAAGGCTGATGCCGCGACCGGGCTCGAGGCCGCCAAGGCCGAGGTCGCCGCGCTCGGGATCGACGTCGACGCCCTCATCGCCACGGCCGGAAAGGCCTATGCCAAGGCCGCCGCCGCCGGCAAGAAGGCCAAGATCGACCTCAAGCCCATCAAGGCCGGGCTCGCCGCCGCTCCCAAGGCCGTCGCCGACGCCAAGGCCCTCGCCGCTTCCGCCGCCCCGGCCGACCTCGTCGCCGCGCGGACCTCGCTCCAGGGGCTCAAGGCCGCCCTCGAGGCCCACAAGGCCGCCCTCGGGGCCGTCGGCTTCGCGGAGTGACGCCCGCCTCGGCGCGCCCGCGCCGCGGCCGCGCCGGCAAGGGGCCGTCCTTCGGGGCGGCCCCTTTTCATCGTCTCCGCCGGAGCTCCCGTATTGCCGCTCCCGCCTCCCTTCGTATACCATCGATCCATGAAGCTCGAGATCAACCCGCGGGGCAACGGCGCCTGTCCCCTCTGCGCGGCCGACGGGGCCTGCCGCCTCAAGAAGCGCCTCGCCTCCTCCCTCGCCGACCTGCCGGACCCCGACGAGGGCGGCATGGAGATAGTCGTCTACTCCTGTCCCGAATTCCGCGAGAAGGCGTGACGCGGTGATCGAGAAGCTCGATGCCATGGCCGCGCGGCTCGCCGAGCTCGACGGCCTCGTCTCGGACCCCTCCCTCGCCAAGGACCCCGCGCGCTACCGCGAGGCCATGCGGGAGCGTTCCCGCCTCGCCGCGATCGTCGAGGTCTACGGCGAGTACAAGACCGCCGGGGCCTCCCTCGCGGACGCGAGGGAGCTCGCCCGCGTCGAGACGGACGCCGCGATGCGCGAACTCGCCCGCGAGGAGCAGGCCGGGCTCGAGGAGCGCCTCGCCGCCCTCGAGGCCAGGCTCGGCGAGCTCATCGCGCCCCGCGACCCCCTCGCGGACAAGCCCGCGATCATGGAGATCCGCGCGGGCACCGGCGGCGAGGAGGCGGCGCTCTTCGCCGCGGACCTCTTCCGCATGTACTCCCGCTTCGCGGACAAGAGGGGCTGGCGGATCGAGGTCATGGAGACGAGCGGCACCGAGCTCGGCGGCTTCCGCGAGATCGTGTTCTCCGTGACCGGCGACGCCGTCTACGAGCACCTGCGCTGGGAGTCGGGCGTGCACCGCGTGCAGCGCGTGCCCGCCACCGAGGGCTCGGGGCGCATCCACAC
>CAYNPQ010000188.1:0-5229 GCA_964399065.1 uncultured Treponemataceae bacterium
TGCGGTTTTTCTTTCCTTCCTATCGGCCTAGTACTTGACGTCCTTCCAGGCGGGGACGAGCTTGCCGGCGGTGATGTCGGCCTTGGCCTTCTCCGCCGCCGAGCGGGCGGCCGCGGTGAGGACGGGCCCGACCTTGTCGTTGAACCTGTAGATGAAGCCGCCGTTGGCGAAGTTCATCGGGATGTTCTCGCCGCCGAGGACCCCGGCCTGCCGCTTGGCGATCAAGCCCTCGACCGCGGCCGCGTAGTCGTAGCTCGCCGCGGCGATGACCTTGTAGGACTCGGGGATGCCGAGCTGGGCGACGTCCTGGCCGAGCCACCAGACGGGCTTGTCCTTGTACTCGGCCACGGCGCGGAGGGCGCCGAGGGCCTGCTGGGCCGCGCCGGTCAGGACGTCGGCGCCGGCCTTGATGTGGGTGTGCGCCAGCTCGGCCGCCTTCACGAAGTCGGCGAAGCTGCCGGTGTGCGCGACCTTGACCTCGGCCTTCGGGTTCGAGGCCTTGACGCCGAGGATGAAGCCGCGGTTGTAGCGCGCGGAATCGCCGCCGTCGACGGGGCCGACGATGCCGATTATGTTGGTCTTGGTCACCATGCCGGCGATGACGCCGTTGATGTAGCCCGTCTCCTCGCTCATCGGCATGTAGGTGAAGACGTTCTTCGGCCCGATGTCGGCGCTGGTGCCGAAGGCGAAGCTGGTCTTCGGGAATTCCTCGCACATCTCGATGACGAGGTTCTTGAACTGCGCCCCGTGGCAGATGACGATGTCGTAGCCGCGCGACGCGTACTGCCGGGCGGCGGAGCCGGCGTCGACGGGCTTCATCTTCTCGCTGTAGTTGTACTCGACGAGGGCCGCGCCGTACTTCTTCTGCACGGCCATGATCGCGTCGTGCATGGCCTGGGCCCAACCCTTGTCGTCCACCGTGGACTCGACGATGAGGGCGATACGCACTTTGGAAGTCGGGGCGGCGAACAGGGACGACGCCGCGGCCAGGACCGCCGCGAGGACGGCGACGGAGCGCTTCATTGGGATCCTCCTTGGGAGCGTTGGACGATCGCCCGCGAGGCGGGCGTCCGCTCAGGATACCACGGCCCCGGCCGGCGCGGAAGGCAAAAAGCCCATTCGCGCCGGGGGAGGAATGCGGGCTATTCCCAGTCCCTGACGCGGGCGAGGCGGTCGAGGAGGGCCTTCGCCGCCCCGCCGCGCCGGCCTGCGGCGGCGTGCAGGGCCTCGGCGAGCTTGCGGCCCGCGGCCACGACCGCCTTGCCGCTCAGGGGCGGCGAGTCGTCGATGGCGTCGAGGATGCGCTTCTCGGCCTTCTTGGGGAGGACGGAGAGGATGCGCTCGTGGGCCCGGGGCTCCATGCCCTGCATCGCCGCGGCGAGGGCCTTGGGCTCCGCGGCGCGGAAGGCGGCCTTGAGCGCGCCCTCCTCGAGGGCCATCACGGCCTTGGTGAACTCCGACACGAAGCCGGGGTCGGTCTCGAGCTCGTCCTCGCCGGCCATCTCGAGCTCGCCCTTCTCCTCGAGGCCTCGCGCGATCTCGAGGAAAGCCGACTGGGCCTGGGCGATCTCGTCGCCGGAGAGGCGCGAGCGGAGGAATGCCGAGTCGTCCTCGACCACGGCCCCGCCGATCCTGCCGTAGAGCGGCTTGGCGAGCTCCATGCTCTCCTGCGGGCAGCCGGCGAGGGCCGCCGCGGCGATCTCGCGCCCGGCGGCGCGCAGGGCCCGCTCGAGGGAGCGGGGATCGAGGGCGAGACCGCGGACGACGTCGGGGAGCTCGCCCGGCACGACGAGGGCGTCGGGCCGGGAGCGGCGTCGCTTGACCCGCGAGAGGATCCACTCGCCCGCCTTGTCGAAGTACTCCTCGCCGAGGTGGGCGCACATGCGCCGCATGAGCGTGTAGGGATGCTCGCCCGCGAGGAGCCCGCGCAGGCCGGAGCGGACGAGCCGCGCCTCGAGGATGGAGCCGGCGTCGGCCTCGGTCGAGGCCGCGGCGAGGTTCCTGTCGAGTTCCTCGGCGTCGCAACCGGCGACGATGGCCAGGAGCCCGGCGCGCAGGGCCTTGCGCCTCTCCCCGTCGGCGGCCTCGGAGAGGGCCGCGGCCCCCGCCGCCCGCGAGCGCTCCGCCAGGAGGGAGATCCGCGCCGCGAGCTCGAAGAGCGCGTCCTTCTTCTGCCGCGAGGCCTTGACGGGCTCCCAGTCGCGCGCGCCCGTCCGCGCGAGGGCGCCGATCATCGCGCTTCCGCCCTCTCGGGCGGCTCGGAGGAGGGGAGGGCGCCCTCGCGCTCGAGCTCCTCGAGGGCGCCGAGCGCGCGCTCCGCCCCGAGGTAGGCCACGAGCTTGCGCGCCATGAGCGCGGGCTCCTCCGCCTCGGCGAGGGAGAGGAGGCCTTCGATCGAGACGCAGGCCCGGAGGAAGGCGTAGCCCGCGCGGTCCTCGGCGAGGAGGTAGGTGGCGAGGATGTCCTCGAGGGCCTCGCCGGCGAGGCCCTCCATGACGAGGCGGATCCCGACGGCGAGGATGGGGTCGTCGACGGAGGGAAGCTCGCGCTCGAGGGACTGGAAGCCTTCGGAGCGCGCGAGGCGGGCGAGGTCCATGAGACGCCGGATGAGGGGCGCGAGCTCGCGCTTCTCTTCCTCGCGGCAGCGCAGCCTGCGCGCGAGCTCGGCGTTCCACTGGATCATTTTGGGGCCCTCCCGTTTTCCTTATTATACGACGGCGCGGCCGCCGCATCCAAGTCCGCGAGGGTTTTCAAGGCCGATTTCAGCGGTCGCGCGACGGTTTTCCGCGGGAGGAGCCCGGGCCCGCGGACTCGAGGGCGAGATCGCGGATCGCGGCGGGCAATCCGGGGCGCGTGGCCGGGTCGAGGGTGAGGACGCGGGGGCCGCGCGAGGGGCCGAGGAGGGCGGCGAGGGGCGCGGCGAGCGCGGGCCTGGCCGAGACGAGGAGGAGGCCGGGCCGCGCGGGAAGCCGATCTCCCGCGAGCTCGTCGAGGAAGGGGCGGAAGCCGGCTCCGAGCTCGAGCTCCAGGGGGCCGACCTCGTCAAGGATGAGGAGCTCCGAACCCGAGTCGCGGCGCAGGAGGTCGAGGGCCCAGGCGAGGCAAGCCTCGGAGAAGCGGAAGGGCGGGAGCGCGGGATCATCCGATCGAGCCCCCGCGGCGGGGCGAGCCGCGAGGCGGGGCCCCTCGAGGGCGAGGGAGCGCGAGGCGAGGAGCCTCCGCTCGCCGGTCGCGAGCTCCTCGACCTCGATTTCGACGGGGCGGCCCGCTTCGTCGCGGATCGAGGGTGAGAGCAGTCCGCCGACGGCGAGGCCGGCCTCGGCCGCGAGCAGCGCGGCCGAGCGGCAGGCGCTCGTCTTGCCCGCGCCGCGCTCGCCGGCGAGGATCGCGATCGTCGTCCTTCGTCCCTGCATCGAAGGGCACTGTAGCCGCGCCGGCGCCGCGACGCAAGGCGGGAGGGCCTCGGTCTCGAGCTTGACCCTCTGCGGGGCACGCTATATAAAGGCAGGACGGTCCTTCGAGTTGCCGCGCCTACAGGAGAAGCCCCACGGGGCGATTCCCAGGGCGAGCAGCCATCGGGTGCCGCTGGAAACGGCGTCGCCTTCCGCGCTTGAAAAGGGGGATCTCCTGAACCTCTCCTCGTCCCGCCGCCGCGCCCTCGTCGCGGCGCTCTCCTCCTTCCTCGCCCTCGCTCCAGCCGCCTCGGCCCTCGAGCTCGTCGTCGGCGGAGTCTCGCGCCGGGTGGCCCCCGCCGAACTCGCCGCGGCCGCGTACCCGATCCCCCTGCCCGGCGGCACCGCGGGCCGGGGCGTGACGATAGGCGAGATCGCGCCCCTCGTCGCCGAGGCCTGGCGCCTCGAGGCCTCCTCGACCTCCGCGAAGCGGAGCTGGGCCGATGAGGATCTCGGGGAGCGTCTCTTCGACCTCTACCTCGTCGACGCGGGCGCCGGAGCCTGGGACCTCCAGGTCCGGGGCGAGCGCTTCCGCTCGGTGGAGCGGATCGAGCTCTCGGCCGAGCTCCTCGCCGAGGACGGCCTCGAGTTCTGGCTCTCCTGGGAGGGCGTGCCCGAGCTCAAGGCCGAGGTCCAGCGTTTCGCGAAGGCCCACGGCAAGTCGATCCGCGCGACCGAGGTGCCGAACACCCAGTCCAAGCTCGTGGCCGTGGCGAGGGGCGGGGGCAGGCTCCCCGACCTCGTCATGATCCAGTCCGACTACGTGCCGACACTCTCCCGCGCCTCCCTCATCCAGTCCGTCGAGTACCTCAGGACCGACGACCTCGTGGACAAGGGCTTCGAGGCCTTCCGGAGCGAGGGGCGATACTGGGCCCTTCCCTTCTACTTCGACGCGCAGCTGGTGTTCTACCGGCCCTCCATCGCGGGCCCCGCCCCCGCCGCCGACTGGAGCATGGAGGAGCTCGAGGGCCGCGCGAGGGCGCTCAAGGGCAAGGTCGAGGCGCCGATCGCCTTCAACCTCTACTCCGCCTACTGGCTCCTCCCCTTCGTCGCCGGCTACGGCAAGCGCGCGATGCTCGACGCGGACGGCGGCATCACCGCCGACGACGGGCCGACGGCCCGGGCCCTCGGCGAGCTCCTCCGGCTCCGCGACGCGGGCCTCCTCGCGCCGGCCGAGCGCGACGCGATGATCTCCTGGTTCGCCGCGGGCAAGGCCGCCTACATCCTCACGGGCTCCTACAGCATCCCCGAGTTCGAGCGCGCGGGCTTCGACTTCGGCGTCGCCCCCTATCCCGTGGTCGCCGCGACGGGCGCCGCGGTCGCGCCGATGCTCGACTTCAAGGGCCTCGCCCTCTCGCGGCGCACGGAGCGGCCCGTCCTCGCGCGGCGGCTCGCGCAGTACCTGACGAGCGCCGGCCTCCAGGCCCGCTTCACCTCGGCCCTGTCCAAGCTCCCCGCGAGCCGCTCGGCCTGGGAGCTCGCGCGCACCTCGAACCGCTACTTCGCGCAGCTCTCGAGGAGCCGCGACATCGGCCTCGTGGTGCCCCCCTCGGAGGCCTACGGCGCCTACAAGAACGTCATGTGGAAGCTCCTGCGCCTCGTCGTGACCGGGCAGATGAAGGTGCCCGAGGCCCTCGCCGCGGCGCAGAGACTGATCGACGAGAGCGTCAAGCATTGAACGAAGGCAGTAATAAGGAGGAGAGATGATACGCAGATCGATGATCGCGGCCCTCGCCCTGGCGCTGGCGGCCGCGACGCCGCTCGTCGCGCAGGACGC
>CAYNPQ010000189.1:0-5085 GCA_964399065.1 uncultured Treponemataceae bacterium
CGGAGATCGGCGTCGACTTCCTGATGCCCGGGGGTCTGACCCTCAGGCCAGGCCGACAGAAGGACTTCTATCTCGAGAAGCTCGCCGCCTTCCGCCCCGACCTCGTCGAGCCGACGCGCTCGCTCTATGTCGAGGAGCGGCCCTCGGGCTCCGCCACCCGGAAGGCGACGCGGGAGCTCTTCGCCCGCATCGCCGCGGTTCGCCGCGACTTCGCCCTGCCCTACCTCCTCCCCCATCGCGTCTTCGCCAGGCTCCTCCCGCCCCACGACGCCACCCGTCTCCTCCTCCGCGACATGCTCGAGCTCTACGACGAGCGGGGAATCGACACCGCGCCGCTCTGTTCGAGCGCCGACCGCTACGACGCCTGGCTCGTCGACCAACGGCGCGCCTACCGGCGACGCCGGAACCTCCCGACCGACTGGCTCGAGACCCGCCTCGCCGAAGCTCTCGTGAGCGGCGAACTCGATCGCGTCATCACGAACAGAAAGCTCTCCGCCTTCCTCCACTCGGTCATCGACGAGGGTGCGCGTCTCGAGTACCAGACCCTCAAGCTCTCCTGAAAGGCACTTGCATTTTATTTGTAATATGCAATAATTGCCCTATGCAATCCTTGCTCCATACAACGAATGATGTCGAGCTCAGGCTTTTCCGCCGCGATCTCCGGACGATCGAGCGCGCCCTCGCCCGCGGGCCCTGCCATGGAACGGATTATGGCTGCTGCGGGGTGAGCCTGGCCCAGTGCCACGCCCTTCTCGCCATCGGCGCCGAGGGCTCGGGCCTCAGCCAGCTCGGACGCGAGCTCGAGGTCGAGGCGAGCACCCTGACCCGCACCCTCGACGGCCTCGAGCGCCTCGGCCTCGTGGAGCGGGTCGCCGCCGCCGAGGACCGCCGCGCCCTCCTCGTCAAGAGAACCGAGGCGGGCGGGTCCAAGCTCGAGGAGATCGACCGCATCTGGAACGATTGGTTCGGCGAGACCCTCGCCACGATGTCGCCCGAGGAGCGGCGCGCAGCCGTCCGAGGCATCGCCGCCCTCGCCTC
Organism: uncultured Treponemataceae bacterium; assembly: GCA_964399065.1. GTDB lineage: Bacteria > Spirochaetota > Spirochaetia > Treponematales > Rectinemataceae > JAKLFE01. Next base: position 1,039 of record CAYNPQ010000189.1, read on the forward strand.
GGCCTTCAGGGCTTCCGCGAAGGGCCGGGCCTCCTGCTGCGCCCCCAAGCGCCGGGAAAGGGAGAGATCATGAAATTCGAACGCCTCGAGACGAAGGAAACTCGCGTCGCCGACACTCGCGCGGAGCAATCCTTCGTCATCGGCACTAGTGACAGCGGAGCCGGTGCGGTACCGACCTGCACGACCACGTTGAAGTCCCGCGACCGATGGGGCGCGCTATCGGTCCGGCTCGGCTGGCGACGCGAATCCTACCGCGTCGAGCCAGGACTCTATGCGGTCGGCGCTCCCGGCAAGCAGGCACCGGTACTCGTGTCGGCAAACTACAAGCTGAGCTTCGACGCGCTCCGCAAGGAGCTGGCCGGCCTCGACGCATGGATCCTCGTCCTGGACACCAAGGGCGTCAATGTCTGGTGCTCGGCCGGCAAGGGAACCTTCGGCGACGCCGAGCTCGCAAAACGGATCAGCCTCTCCCGCCTCGGCCTTGTCGTCGAGCACCGCGTCCTCATCCTCCCCCAGCTCTCGGCGACAGGCGTCGGCGCTCACGCAGTCAAGCGCGCGACCGGCTGGACGGTCCATTTCGGCCCGGTCCATGCCTGCGACATCAAGGACTACCTCGCCGCGGGCATGAAAAAGACCGCGAAAATGCGGACCATGGAGTTCCCCTTCCTCGAACGCCTCAAGGTGGTGCCCCTCGAGATCGTCGCCGCAGCGCCCCGCTTCGCCCTCCTCCTCGGCGCTTGGATCCTCGCCGCCCTCGTCGGCGCATTCGTACGGCAGGGGATTCCCGCGAACAGCCACGCCTGGATCGAGATAGCGGCGACTGCCATTAGGGGCGGCGGCCGCGCTTGGCTCGCGCCCCTTGCCGCCCTCCTCGTCGGCACGGGCTTCGTTCCGGCCCTCCTGCCCTGGATTCCCTTCCGCGCCTTCGCGGCAAAGGGCCTTGTCGCGGGGCTCCTCCTCGCCATCGGCTGGATCCTCCTCGCGGGAAGCGGCCCCCTCGAGGCGCTATCCCTGCTCCTCGCCCTGCCTGCCATCTCAGCCTGGCTCGCGATGAACTTCACGGGCAGCACGACCTTCACCTCCCTCGCCGGCGTGAAGGCGGAAATAGCGGCTGCCCGCATCCCCCTGCTCGCCGCGATGACTGTCGGTCTCGGCCTCCGCAGCCTGCACCTCATCCTGACCGGAGCATAAGGAACTGCCCATGAAAAACTACTATCTGAAGAACGGCCAGACGCTCCGCCTCGATGCCGAGCGTTGCATCGGTTGCGGCGCCTGCATCGAAGTCTGTCCCCACGCGGTTTTTGCCTTCTCCGAGGGACAGTCCCCTGATGGACGGGGTCTGTCCCCCGGAAAACAGGGTCAGTCCCCCGCGAATCGGGGTCAGACCCTCGAAATACAGGACCGCCAAGCCTGCATGGAGTGCGGAGCCTGCGCGCGCAACTGCCCGGTCGCCGCGATCCAGGTCGAGGCAGGCGTCGGTTGTGCGGCCGCCGTGCTCCGGAGCCTTAAGACCGGCGGGCCCCCGGACTGCGGCTGCGGCTCCGGCAGAGGCTGTTGCGACTAAGACTCGATCCTAGAGGACGATGGCCAAGCCCTTCTTCTCCGCGTACCGGGCCAGAAGAGAAAGAAGGACGAAGAGAAGGCTCGCTTGGGCCAGGATCACGACAAGCGAGGCATCTTCATGCCACCAAGGCCACGGAACAAGAACGAACAGCGCCAATAGTATCTGGTGAGCTATATAGAGGAGGAGCGGCTGCCGTCCCCAAGGCTCAAGCCAACTGAGGATGTTCTTTCCCCGGGAATACAAGAAGCGCATGGTCTGGTACAGCAGTAGCGACAATCCAAGGCTGATGAGCAGGTAGCTCGCCGAGACACGATTCTTCGACACGGGAGCAACTCTTGAAAGCGAAAGGCCAAGGACCACATACCCGAGGGCAATGGCTGCCACGGTTGAACTGCGCTGTCTCGGAACCATCTGGATACTGGATAGAGCTACTAGGCCCATCGCGGTCCAAGCTACCGCCCCGATTATCCCTCCATGGGATCGCGCTAGAATGAGATCCTTGGTCAGTGGCATCAAAGCCTGATACAAAAACAAGATAAGAAAAGCCAAGGCGAGACGCAGCCCAGGGCGAAGCCTGGCGGTCAAGGTCAAGCTTATTCCCACTATCCCCAAGGCTTGGAGCACCCCCCAATCCGTCAATCCTGCCTGTCCTAATGCCAAGGATTCTCCTGCAGAAAAGATCGCACCAATTCCGATCAGGGCCAAGCCTCGTCGAATGCCGTGCATGCTTGGGGACAGACCCCCCTTTTTCGGGGTCAGTCCCCCCCGCCCCGGGGTCAGACACTTTTCTGCCGGGGTCAGTCCCCCCTGCCCCGGGGTCTGTCCCCCTCTAGGCTCCGTTTCCCGTCTTTCCGCCGCATACTGCCATGAAATTGCCATCGCTACGACAAAGAGGGGAGCGATGAGGTCAATCACCGTGTATCCGACATCGGGTGCATGCTTGAGCCAGGCAGGAATACGCGCTTTGTCAGCAAGGAAATTAGCCGCAACCATGGTGACGATAGCGAGACCTCGGAAGGCATCGAGCGCCCGGTCGCGAGGGACAGGATGGTCGCTACTCATTCTTCAAGTATAGTCTTCGCCGGTGATGTTTCACGTGAAACAAATCCGAGCTTCCCTCGTAATCCTCTTAATAAGGAGAAAGAACCGCAGAGACGCAGAGAAGAGGAGGCAAGATGAGGGAAGAGGAGAGGAGAGAAAAAGAAAGGTACAAGGTGCGATCCATATGATCCTCTCCCTCCCCTCCCTCCCCTCCCTCCCCTCCCTCCCCTCCCTCCTACTCTGCGACTCTGCGCCTCTGCGGCCCCTCTTAATAATAAGGCCGCCCAAATGGGCGGCCTTTGTTTCACGTGAAACAATCTCTTTGGTCAGCTCTGCTCTTCGTCCTCGGTCTTAGGCCGAGCCGCCTCATCTTCCTCGGTCTCGACGGGCCCGATCACGGTCTCTTCAGCCGGCTCGGTGCTGGAATCCTCGGCATGAGTCTCGGCCACGCTCGCCTCGGCCAGGTCCTCGGCTTCGTCCTCGCGGATAACCTTGTCGAGACCGATGACGAAGTCGGGACGCTCGATGTTGAGGATGCGGACGCCCTTGGCGCCCTTGCCCTGGATCGAGACGGTCTCGGCCGCGAACTTGAGGGTCTTGCCGAGGGAGGTGATGACTACGACTTCGTGTTCGTCGCTCACGGTGATGGCGCCGACGAGCTCGCCGGTGCGGTCCTCGGGGTTGTAGATCATCTGGCCGCGGGTGGCCCTGCCGTGGGGCGAGAAGTTGTCGAAGTCAGTGCGCTTGCCGTAGCCGTACTCGGAGAGGACCAGCATGCGCTCGTTCGGGACCACGCGGAGCATGGCCGTGAGCTCGTCGCCGTCCTCGAGCTTGATGCCGCAGACGCCGCGGGAGGCCCTGCCCATGACGCGGACGTCCTCCTCGGTCATGCGGAGGGCCTGGCCCTTGCGCGTGATGAGGACGACCTCGTCCTTGCCCGTGGTGAGGCAGGCCGAGACGAGGCGGTCGCCGTCGTCGAGATTGATGGCGATGATGCCCCTGGTTTTGGCGTTGACGAAGTCGATGGTGGCGACCTTCTTCACGACGCCGCGGAGGGTGCCCATGAGGAGGTACTGTGTCTCCGAGAAGTCCTGGAAGTCGACGATGGCCGTGATCTCCTCGTTCGGGGAGATTGCGAGGAGGCCCTTGATGTGGGTGCCGCGGGCCGCGCGGGAGGCCTCGGGGATCTCGTGGACCTTGAGCCAGTAGCCCTTGCCCTCGCTCGAGATGAAGAGGAGGTAGTCGTGGGTGTTGGCGATGAAGAGCTGCTCGAGGAAGTCGTCCTCCATGAGGGAGGCCGAGTTCGAGCCCTTGCCGCCGCGGCCCTGGCTCCGGTAGGCGCTGATGGGCACCCGCTTCATGAAGCCCTTGTTCGAGATGAGGATGACCATCTCCTCGGGCTTGATGAGGTCCTCGATGTTGATCTGCTCGACCTCGTCGGC
>CAYNPQ010000190.1:0-1564 GCA_964399065.1 uncultured Treponemataceae bacterium
AGTCCGTGGTGAAGTCGAGGGCGCCGAAGACCTCGAGGAAGTCCTGCACGTCGTCGGCCACGTACTCGCCGTTGATCGCCTCGAACTTGGGGTGGTAGGAGAAGCCGCGCTCGGGGATGGAGGAGTCGAACTTCTTCAAGAGGAAGTAGTAGTCGAAGTTGACGAAGTTCACGAAGGCGAGGAGGGTGTTGTAGGCAGCGTCGATCTGCTTGCTCGTCTCGCCGTCGAACACGGAGATGAAGGCGTTGAGGTCGCGCTTGACCGACTCCTGGACGTCGCGGACGGAGAGGGTCTTCGCCAGCTCGAGGATCGCGCCCTCGGCGAGGCGCTCGGAGAGCTCGCGCTGGTCCTTGCCGAGGTAGCTCTCGATGACGAAGGCGCGGAGCGCGCCCGAGGCCGCGGCGTTCCCGAGGAGGACCTGGGCGGGGGCGGTGATCTTGTAGATCTCGTAGAAGAACTTCGCGAGGCCGGGCATGGCCTCGCCGCCCTTGGGCTTGTAGAATTTGTACCGGGACCTCTGGAGGTCCTTGGCGATCGCGCGGAGAAGCTTCTTCTTCTCGCTGTCGGGATCGCCCATCCCGGCGAAGACCGCGAGGAGCCTCTGGAGCAGCCCCTCCTTGGGGGGCGTCCCGCCCGACTTGGCGGCTCCCGTGCCCATGCTCGTCATATCCCCACCTTATAGAAAGCGGGAGCCGAGGTCAACTCGCCCTCCGCCCCTCCCCGCCGGCGGACCCGGGCCAGAGGAGGAGTTCGCCCGCGGCGAAGGCCCGCGGCCGCTCAGGACCGACGGCTATCAGGAGGGAGCCCTCCGCGTCCACGCCCGCGAGCCTCCCCTCGACCGTCTCCCTCGCCTCCGCGGCACCCTCGACCGGCGCCGGCCCCGGGACGAAGCGCACGGTCTCGCCCCGGCGCCAGAGGAGTTCCTCCACGCCGGGCCGCCAGTCGGCCTCCGCGAGTTCGTGCCTGAGCACGCCGAGGAAGACCTCGAGGAAGGCCCAGCGGTCGAGCTCGGCGCCGAGCTCGAGGGCGAGGCTCGTCGCCTTGGCCGCGAGGGCCTCGGGGAAGGAGCGCTGGTTGACGTTCACGCCGATCCCCGCGTAGACCCCCTCGGGCGCGGCTTCGCAGAGGATGCCGGCAGCCTTGCGCTCGCCGAGGAGGAGATCGTTCGGCCACTTGAGCCGGGGCCGGGCCCGCCCTAGGTCGGCATCCATCCTGATGGCCTGGATCTCGACCGCGCGGCAGAGCGCGGCCCCGATGCGGAGGGGCAGGGCCGGGGCGCCGGCCGCCAATGGATCGAGGAGGATCGTGAAGAGGAGGTTCCTGCCGGGCTCGTCGAGCCAGCGGCGCTCCGGGATCCGGCCCCTCCCCGCCGACTGGGACTCGGCGGCCACGAGGCTGCCGGGCGGGAGGCCGAGCCGGGCGAGGCGCCTTGCCTCGAGCTGGGTGGACTCGACGGTCTCGATGAGGAAGGAGCCGGCGCCCGGAAAGGGGTTGGCGATCGGGAGGCTGGTCATGGCGGCGAGGATTCTAGCCGAAGCCGCGGCCGGATTCAACGCCGGCTCGA
>CAYNPQ010000190.1:1664-5062 GCA_964399065.1 uncultured Treponemataceae bacterium
GCCCTGTCCCCCGGCGCGGCTCGGTGGGCCTCCTCCTCTGTGCCGCCCTGGCCCTGTCCCCCGCCGCCCAGATGGCCCAAGGCCGCCCGGCCGCGGGGCCCGCGGCGGGGACAGGTCTCGCCAGGGCCGTCCTGGCCCGCGGCCCCGAGCCCCAGCGCGGCCTGCCCTTCTTCTCGCCCAACGCGATCCCCGCCCTGCGCGCGGAGTATCTCATCGTGCCCGCCGCCTCGACGCCGACTGACGCCGCGGGCGCGGTCGAGGCCGGCAGGCGCGACCCCCTCGTGCGCGTCTGGTTCACCCGCGCGGCCGTCGTCCTCGGCAAGGCCTGGGTCGCGGTCGAGGCCGGCGACCGGGGCGCCCGGCTCCTCGCCCGGCCGGAGGGACGCCCCGTCCTCGCCATCCTCGACGGCCGCTACTCGCTCTTCTTCGAGTTGCCCGAGGACGGCCCCGCCCCGAGGGCCTTCGCCGCGGCCCTGGACCGGCGCTTCGCCGTCTTCTTCGAGAGCGCCCCGAGCGACGCCGAGCTCTCCCTGCCCGCCTTCGTGGACTTCCGCTGAGGGCCCGGGCCCCGGCGTGAAAAACGGTTTACATCGGTTTTTTTTCCTTGTGTGCCCTCGGGGCCTCCTGTATACTCGGAAAATCAACGTCTGCGTGAAGGAGGCTACATATGCGCGCAGTGCTGTGCGGTATCCTCGTCGTTTGTCTCGCCCTCGTCGGTTGCGCCGGCGGCGGAGCGAAGAACGACACGATCAAAGTAGGTTGGTTCGGTTCGCTCACCGGCGACGTCGCCGTCTGGGGCCAGTCGGAGCTCAACTCCATCAAGATGGCCTTCGAGGACTACAACGCCAAGGGCGGCATCGACGTCGGCGGCAAGAAGTATAAGCTCGAGGTCATCGGCTACGACGACAAGGGCGACGGCAACGAGGCCGTCAACGTCGTCAAGCGGCTCACGAGCCAGGACAAGGTCACCGCGATCATCGGCCCGAACGCCTCCGGCGAGGCCATCCCCGTCGCGCCGGTCGCCGAGGCGGCCAAGACCCCCGTCATCGCCACCGTCGCCACCAACCCCAAGGTGACCGTCGTCGACGGCCGCGTGAACCCCTTCATGTTCCGCGACTGCTTCATCGACCCCTACCAGGGCAAGGTCGCCGCGGCCTACGCCTACAACAAGCTCGGCCTCAAGAAGGCCGCGATCTTCAAGAACATCGACGACGACTACTCGCAGGGACTCTCCCAGTTCTTCAAGGAGAGCTTCGAGGCCCTCGGCGGCAAGGTCGTCGAGGAAGTCGCCTTCCGCGCGCAGGACGTCGACTTCAGGCCCCAGCTCTCCAAGATCAAGGCCGCCAACCCCGACATCATCTTCTCCCCCAACTACTACAAGGAAGTGGCCCTCTCCGCGAAGCAGGCCCGCGACCTGGGGATCAAGTGCGTGATGATGGGCGGCGACGGCTGGCCGTCGGAGAACCTCATCCCGATGGCGGGCACCGCCCTCGAAGGCTCCTACTGCGTCAACCACCTCGACTTCGACGACCCCTCGGTCGCCGACTTCAAGAACGCCTACAAGGCCAAGTTCAACCTGAACGCCGAGCTCAACGCCTACCTGGCGCACGACGCGGTCCTCATGCTCGTCGACGCGATCCAGCGCGCCAAGTCCCTCGACGGCACCAAGATCGCCGCCGCCCTCGAGACCTGCGACGTCCAGGGCATCACCGGCCGCATCAAGATCGGCAAGACCACCCACAACCCCGAGGGGAAGGAAGCCGCCATCCTGAAGATCGTCGGGCCCAAGATGCTCTTCCAGGAGAAGTTCGCCGCCCAGTGACCCATCGAGCGGGCACCGCCCCGGCCGCCCTTCGAGGCGGCCGGGGCGGCCTCGCCTAGCCTATCCCAAGGACAGGACACATGATCCAGTTCCTCCAGCAACTCGTGAACGGGCTCTCGATCGGCTCGGTCTACGCCCTCATGGCCGTCGGCTACTCCCTCGTGTACTCCATCATGAACTTCTCGAACTTCGCCCACGGCGGAGTCATCATGCTCGGCGCCTACTTCGGCTTCTTCGGGCTCACCGCCTTCGGCCTGCCCTTCGGCATCGCCTTCCCCGCCGCGGCGCTCGGCACGGCCGCGATCGCGGTCCTCCTCGAGCGGCTCGCCTACAAGCCCCTGCGCGACCGCAGGGCCCCCTTCCTGTATTTCATCATCACCGCCATGGGCGCCTCGATCTTCATCGAGAACTTCGTCATCGCCACCATCGGCCCCAACTTCAAGACCTATCCCGAGATCTTCGCCGCCGGCCCCATCAACGTCGGAAGGCTCGCCGTGGGCCGCATCGACCTCGTGATGTTCGCCATCTCCGTCGTCTGCCTCGCCGCCCTCATCATCTTCATCGACTACACGAAGATCGGCAAGGCGATCCAGGCCACCGCCTACAACATGAAAGCCAGCGCCCTCATGGGCATCAACACCGACGCGGTCATCATCATCGTCTTCGCGCTCGGGGGGGCCCTCGCCGGCGTGGCGGGCGTCCTCTTCGGCATGAAGTACACCGTGTACCCGCAGATCGGCAATATCACCCTGAAATCCTTCATCGCGGCCGTGTTCGGCGGGCTCGGCAGCCTGCCCGGGGCCCTCCTCGGCTCGGTGCTGCTCGGCATCATCGAGACCTTCGTCGCGGGCTACATCTCGTCCTCGTACCGCGACCTCATCGCCTTCCTGATCCTCATCGCCATGCTCATCTTCAGGCCGAACGGGATCATGGGGAAGAGCGCCGAAGACAAGGCCTAGGGGGAGAGCATGAACGCCTATCTGCAGCAGATACTCGTCCTCTCGGGCATCAACCTCCTCGCCGTGCTCGGCCTCTCCGTGCTGACCGGCTTCACGGGCCTGTTCTCCTTCGGGCACGCCGGCTTCATGGCCGTCGGGGCCTACATCGGGGCCATGACCTCGAAGATGCTCGGCCTGCCCCTCGCCCTCGCCGTCGTCATGGCGGCCCTTTTCGCCGCCCTCGTCGGCGCCCTCATCGGCCGCCTCACCCTGAAGCTCAAGGGCGACTACTTCTGCATCGCGACCATGGGCTTCGGCGAGGCCATCCGCCTCTTCCTGGCCAATTGGCAGGGCCTCGGCGGCGCGCGCGGCTGGCCGGGCATAGGCCAGATGCCGGGCGCCAGGCTGTCCAACGTCCTGACCGGCAAGTTCGAATCCTGGATCCCCGGGCCCGGCGCCTGGGTGCCCGGCCTCAAGGTGACCCCGGGCGAGGTCGCGATCACCGTGCTGGTCCTCGTCGTGCTCTCGGTCATCGTGGTGTGGAACCTCATCAACTCGCGCCACGGCCGCAACATGGTCGCCATCCGCGAGGAGGAGCTCGCCGCCCAGATGGCCGGCATCGACGTGTTCCGCTACAA
>CAYNPQ010000191.1:0-4988 GCA_964399065.1 uncultured Treponemataceae bacterium
ACGACGACGTCTTCCAGTTCTCGGTGGGCCTGAACGGCGTCGGCACCAAGGCGGTCAACGCCCTCTCCTCGCGCTTCCGCGTGGTCTCCACCCGGGAGGGCAAGAGCCGCGAGGTCGTCTTCGAGCGCGGCGTCCTCAAATCCAAGCGCGAGACCGACGCGAAGCGGGGCGAACCACAGGGCACCCTGGTCGAGTTCACCCCCGACCCCGAGATCTTCGGGGACTACGCCTTCAACCGGGAGTTCGTCGAGAAGCGGATCCGGGGCTACGCCTACCTGAACACGGGCCTGACCCTCGACCTGAACGGGACTGCCTACTCCTCGAGGAACGGCCTCCTCGACCTCCTCCAGGACGAGATCGGCGAGGGCGCGTTGTACGACATCGGATACTGGCGCGGCGACAAGATCGAGTTCGCCTTCACGCACACGAACGACTACGGCGAGGAGTACTTCTCCTTCGTCAACGGGCAGTACACCTCGGACGGCGGCTCGCACCTCTCCGCCTTCCGCGAGGGCTTCCTGAAGTCCGTCAACGAGTTCTTCCAGGCTTCGTACAAGGGCGAGGACATCCGCGAGGGCGTGGCCGCGGCGGTCGCCGTGAAGCTCAAGAACCCCGTCTTCGAGAGCCAGACCAAGAACAAGCTCGGCAACACGGACTTGAAGCCCTGGATCCTCCAGGAGGTGAAGCGGGGCGTCGACGAGTTCCTCCGCAAGAACCCCCAGGCCGCCAAGCGTCTGCAGGAGAAGATCGTAGCGAGCGAGAAGCTCCGCACCGAGCTCAACATCGTCAAGAAGGAGGCCAAGGAGGCGGCGCGCAAGATCGAGCTCCGCATCCCCAACCTCAAGGACTGCAAGTTCCACCTCGCGGACGGGCCCAAGGGCGAGTTCTCCACGATCTTCCTCACGGAGGGCCTCTCGGCGGCCGGCTCCATGGTGAGCTCCCGCGACGTGCTCACGCAGGCCGTCTTCAGCCTCCGCGGCAAGCCGGAGAACATGCACTCCCGCAAGCGCACCGCGATCTACAAGAACGAGGAGCTCTACAACATGATGATGGCCCTCGGGATCGAGAACGACCTCGAGGGCCTCCGCTACGGCCGCATCGTCCTGGCGACCGACGCGGACTACGACGGCTTCCACATCCGGAACCTTCTCCTCACCTTCTTCCTCACCTTCTTCGAGGAGCTCATCACCCAGGGGAGGGTGCATATCCTCGAGACGCCGCTCTTCCGCGTGCGCACGAAGAAGGAGACGCGCTACTGCTACAGCGCGCGCGAGCGCGACGAGGCGGTGAAGGCCCTCGGCGCCGGCTCCGAGGTGACCCGCTTCAAGGGCCTCGGCGAGATCAGCCCGAAGGAATTCGGCCAGTTCATCGGCCCCGACATCAGGCTCGTCCGCGTCGACGTCCAGGCCCTGAAGGCGGTGCCCGAGGTCCTCGAGTTCTACATGGGCAAGAACACGCCCGAGCGCCGCGAGTACATCATGCAGAACCTGGTCAATGATCTGTAGACATACTGAGATTCACCACGGAGGGCACAGAGGCAGGAGAGGGAGAGAGCACAGAGGAAGCCCAAAATGAGAATGGATGGAAAGATGGAAGACGAGGGAAGCCTGACAGGGCGGATCATCGCGGCAGCGATCGAGGTGCATCGGGAGATCGGTCCCGGTTTGCTCGAGAGCGCGTATGAAGAATGTTTTTGCAGAGAGCTCGCGTCGCGTGGCATAAGGTACGAGCGGCAAAGAGAGCTGCCAATTGTGCATAAAGGCTTCGATACCGGTTTCCGCTACCGCGTCGATTTAGTTGTAGAAGGCTCGGTGATAGTCGAATTGAAGTCCGTCGACGCCGTCATCAAGGTCCATGAGGCACAGATATTGTCCTATATGCGGATGAGCGGAATCGACGTAGGTCTTCCCTTGAATTTCAATGTGGATGTGCTGAAGAAAGGAATCAAGCGGTTCGTGCTATGAAAACGAATTCTCTCTCTTCAATTATCCTATATCCTACTCTATCTACCTCCGTGATCTCATCCGGATCTCCGTGCCTCCGTGGTTCCTCTCCCATTTCTCCCGTAAGGTGAGCGCAGATGGCATACGTCAAGAAGATCTTCAACGAGAACTTCCTCTACTACGCGAGCTACGTCATCAAGGACCGCGCGATACCCGACCTCGAGGACGGGCTCAAGCCGGTGCAGAGGCGCATCCTCCACTCGCTCTTCGAGCTGGACGACGGCAAGTTCCACAAGGTCGCCAACGTCGTCGGACACTGCATGAAGTACCATCCCCACGGCGACCAGTCGATCTACTCCGCCCTCGTCGTCCTCGCGAACAAGGAGCTGTTCATCGACAAGCAGGGGAACTTCGGCAACCTCGCCACGGGCGACGAGGCCTCGGCGGCGCGGTACATCGAATGCCGCGCGACGCCCCTCGCGAAGGACCTCCTCCACCGGCCCAAGATCACCGAGTACGTCGAGTCCTACGACGGCCGCAACAGGGAGCCCGTCGTCTTCCCCGCGAAGATCCCCGTGATCCTCGTGCTCGGGGCCGAGGGCATCGCCGTCGGCATGAGCACGAAGATACTCCCCCACAACCCCGTCGAGGTCATCCGAGCCGAGATCGCCGCGCTCCGCGGGAAGAAGTTCAGGCTCGAGCCCGACTTCCCCACCGGCGGCCTCTGCGACTCCTCCGAGTACCGCGAGGGCCAGGGCAAGGTGAAGGTCCGCGCCAAGCTCGACCTCTCCGACGAGAAGCGCATCGTCATCCGCGAGGTCCCCTTCGGCTCCACCACGGAGAGCCTCATCGCCTCGATCGAGGCCGCCGCCAAGGCCGGCCGCATCAAGATCTCCTCGATCTCCGACTACACCACGGAGAAGGTCGAGATCGAGATCAAGCTGCAGCGCGGCGTCTACGCCGCGGACGTCGTCGACGCGCTGTACGCCTTCACCGAGTGCGAGCAGTCGATATCGTGCAACTTCCTCGTGATAAGCGACGACAAGCCCGTCCTCATGACCGTCGGCGACGTCGTGCGGCACCACGCGGACCGCCTCCTCGGCATCCTCAAGAGGGAGCTCGAGCTCGAGGCCGGCGAGCTCGCTGACGAGCTCCACGCGCGCACCCTCGAGCGCATCTTCATCGAGGAGCGCGTCTACAAGGGCATCGAGAAAATGAAGACGGCCGAGGGCGTGCGCAAGGCCGTCCTCGACGGCCTCGAGCCCTTCAAGAAGGAGATCAAGCGGCAGGTGAGCGACGAGGACGTCGAGCGACTCCTCAAGATCCCGATCCGGCGCATCTCGCTCTACGACATCAACCGCGCCAAGGAGGAGATGGACCTCATCAAGGCCAAGATGGCCGAGATCCGCAAGCGGCTCGCCAACCTCGTGGACTACGCCGTCTCCTACCTCGAGGGCATCGTGAAGCGGCTCGAGCCGGACTGGAAGCGCAGGACCGAGATCGCGAGCTTCCGCGCCGTCGACGTCAAGGAGGCGTCGAGGCGCGACATCCCCCTGCGCTACGACCCGGCCTCGGGCTACCTCGGCACCGCGGTCTCCGGGGGCGAGACGCGCTTCGAGGTCTCGCCCTACGACAAGATCATCGCCATCAGGCGCAACGGCGTCTACACAGCGATGACCGTCCCCGAGAAGCTCTTCGTCGACGGCGGCATGCTCTACTGCGCGGGCGCCGAGAAGGAGGAGCTCGCGAAGGTCCTCTTCACCGTGGTCTACCGCGAGAAGGAGAACGGCTACCCCTACATCAAGCGCTGCCGCATCGAGACCTACATCAACAACCGCGATTACCAGCTCGTGCCCGACGGCGCGCAGATCCTCCTCTTCTCCACGGAGACCGACTTCTCCTTCACGGTGGCCTACGCGCCCAAGCCGCGGATGAAGGTCAAGGAGGAGGGCTTCGTGGCCTCGGACTTCGAGGAGAAGGGCCTCAAGGCCCTCGGCGTCCGCCTCGCGGCCAAGGAGGCCGTCTCGGCCGAGCTCGGCATCTCCAAGGCCGCGGCCCGGGCCGCGGCCGCCGCCGAGAAGGCCGCGGCCTCCAGCGAGCTCTTCCCCGAGCCCCCGGCCTCGCTCAAGAAGAAGGCCGCGGCGGCGGAGAAGTCTGCCGCGAAGGCCAGGAAGGACGCCGCGAAGCGGAAGCCCGCCTCGAAGCCCGCCGCGAAGGCGCCGGCGAAGGGCGAGGGCGGGGCCACGGGCCTCAGGGCGAGGGCGGAGGCCATCGCCGCCAAGGCCAAGAGGGCTGAGAAGCGATCCGGGGCGAGGGGCAAGGCGAAGAAGAGCTCTAAGTGAGGGGCGGCCGGCGGGAGGCGGCGGAGTCTTGACTCGCCGCCGCCTTGCTATAAAACTATAACCTATGGAGACTCGCCCGGCACCGGCCGCGCCCCGCGGTCGCGAGGAGCGGTGAGCCGGCCCCGCGAGCCTCCGAGGCCCTCCCGGACGGGGGGGGCCGGGAGGTTCCCCGTGAAGCTCGCCGACCTGCTGGCCGCGAAGGCGGCCGTGTCCCTGCTCTTCGGCCTGGCCTTCGTCGTGGCCCCGAAGGAGTGCATGTCCCTCATGGCCGTCGACCTCGATCCGAACGGCGCCCTCCTGGCGCGGATGGTCGGCGCCTGCCTCGCGGGGATCGGCCTCGTCTGCTGGCTCTCGCGGCAGGCCGAGGCCAAGGCCCGCGCCGGGGTCGCCCTCGCGCTCTGTCTCGCGGACGCGGTCGGCTTCGCCATCGTCCTCGTCGGCCAGCTCGGCGGGCTCATGAACGGCCTCGGCTGGATCATCGTCGTCCTCTGGGGCGTCTTCGCCCTCGGCCTCGGCTACTTCCGCTTCCTGAAACCGGAGTCGGATGGCTGAATCCGGGCAGCCTTCGCGGCTCCCCGGAGCCGATGCCGACCTCTTGACAAGTTTGTTTTCGCGAGGTAGATTCCCTACGCTTTCGCAAGAGAGCGATCCCCTGTAGCTCAGCTGGCAGAGCAAGTGGCTGTTAACCACTGGGTCCGTGGTT
>CAYNPQ010000192.1:0-4812 GCA_964399065.1 uncultured Treponemataceae bacterium
GTCATCGCACCCAGCCGCGTCGCGCCCACCGTCCCGCCGAAGGTCACTGCCCCGGCCCCCGCCGTGATCCCCAGCGCGTACCCGCCGTCCAGCGTGTCCTGGAACGCGATGTCCCCCCCGCCGGAGTCGACCTGTGCGTCCTGGTTCAATACAACCGGCCTGGAGAGGGTCACGCTTCCGCCCGCCGTGGTGATGTCGTTGGCTACCGCGCAGGCCAGGTAGATGGTCCCGGCCGGAGCCAAGAGCACGTTGCCCGATCCCGTGGCGACGGTTCCGCTCAGGGTAAGGCCGTTCGCCGTCGTCGTCACGTCGAAGAGCCCGTTCCTCGTATTCACGGCGCCGAAGTTGATCGAACCGAGGCCGCGGATATAGGAGGCTCCGTTGGCGCCTAGGGGGTTCACGATCGCGATTGACGAGGGCGCTCCGGCGTTGCCGGCTATTTCCAGCCGACTAAGCGAGGCGCCGATCGCTCCCGCGCCCGCGGCGCTCAAGCTGAGTAGGCCAGTCGTCGCTATCTCGGCCGTGTTGTTCGAGCCCGCGGTCGCGATGATGCCGCCCGATCCTGCCGCGAGAGTCACATTTTTCGCTCCCCAGCCGATCGCATTGTCGCCAAGGCTGATCGTGCCTCCCGTGCCATCTGAGGAGACGACGAGGGAGTTGCCGTTCACGGGCAGCGCGATGCTGTTGATCGTGACCGTTCCCGCCTGGATGCCGGCCTCGCCGACGGCGAGGGTCGTGAAATCCTGCAGGAAGCCGAGCTCGGCGTCGTCGAGCTGGAAGGCCGTCCCGCCGCCGCCTATGTCCATGGCCCGCGTGGCGGGCGTGGCCGTATAAAGGTTGATCGCCTGCGCCTTGATCGCGGCGCTCAGGGCGATGTCGTCGGCGACCAAGGTGAAAGCCGCGAGACGATGCGGAATCGTCCCGGAGCCGATGGTCTTGCCCATGCTCCAGGTGGTCTGACCCGACCTGATCGTGAGCTGCCTCGTGTCGTCCGCATCGCCGTCGACAGGACCGTTGAGGGTGATCGCGGCCCCCGCGGCCGCGCCATTCGCCGAATTGAGCGTGACGCCGGCGCTCGCTATCGTGATGGGGTCGTTGTTCACCGCGTCGCAGATCGTGATGGCCTGTCCGGCGGTCACGATATCCGCTCCCAGGCTTACGCCCCCGGAGCCGGCGTCCAGATTCACGCTCGCGTTGCCCGTTCCCGTGATGGCCGCGGTCAGGCTCATGGAAGCCGTGCCGGAATTCCGGACGACAAGGGGGTCCCGGACGGCGATCCCGTTGATCGTGACCGCGCCCGTCCCGTCGGAGCGTCCGATGGTGATGGACAGGAAACCGTCCTGCAGGAGGGCGATCTCCGCCGTCGTCAGGTCGAGGCGGCCGGCTGTCGCGCTCCCTCCGGTGTAGATCGGGAGACTCGCGGTCGCCGTCTCGAAGGCTATCGAGTAACCCGCGCCGCTCACGTTGCCGGTGAGGTCGATCTCGTCGCCGACGAGCACTGCATGCTGGGCCAGGACGAGGGGCGAGCCGAGGGAAAGCGTGCCGCCCGCGCTCCGGAGCTGGGGCGTCGTCGCGTAGTTGACGGTGATGGAATTGACCCCGCCAGCCGTCAGCGTCAGGTCATGGGCGCTGGTCGTGGCCACGGAATTGGCGATCGAGACGGCGCCGTTCGTCGTCGCGATGGCGATGGCGCCTCCGGTGGCGCTCACGCCGCCGAGACCGTCGCCGAGGGCCACGCCGTCTGCCTCGAGGATGAAGATGCCGCCGCCCGAAGCCGTGGCCCTGATCGTGCCGACGTCGGTAGCCAAGGTGCCCGGCGCGACGCTCGCGCCCAGGGCGCCCGTCGCGCTCAAGGTCAGGAGACTGGCGGATCCGGCGGCGCCCACGATGCCGGCGGTCCTCGTGACCGAACCGGCCGTCGCGGTGATGACGAGGGCCGAGTCGTTCGCTGCCGAGACGTTCGCGCCGAGGGCGACCGAGGAGCCGGAGAGGGTGATGCCCGTACCGGAAAGGGTCGTCGTGCTGACGTCGTTCGCGATGGTCATGCCGCCGCCGGCCGAGATGTCGATGAGGCCGCCGGAATTCGCGATGCCCCCTCCGGCGTTGCCGAGGGTCACGGCGTTCGCCTCGGCGATGTACATCGCCCCGCCCGCGCTCGCCCTGATCGTGGCCATGTCGACGTTGAGCGCCGCCGCCCCCGAGGCGCCGATGCCCGCGCCGGCCGAGAGGACGAGCAGGCTCGAAGAGTTGACTCGGCCGATGCGCGCGGTGTCGTCCGCCTCGGAGATCGAGGAACCGGTAGCGGTGATGGAGATCTGCGCGTCGCCGAGGGACTCGACGACATCGACCGTCACGCCGCCCGCGCCCGAGGATAGGGTAATGTCGCCCGCATCGGTCTGCACGAGGGAGTCGACGTCCATCCCTATCGAATTCGAGGCGGCGAGGACGATCGTGCCCGCTCCGGCGGTCTTCATGTCGCCGTTGACGGTCAGGGCATTTGCCCCGGTCGTGTCGACGCTGATGTTCCCGCTCCCCGCTTGGATGACGATGCCGTTCGCGAGGGTGAAACCTGCTCCCGAGTTGAGGTCGACGATTCCCGCCCCCGCCGCCGTGATGCCTCCGTTGACCGTGATGGATGCGGTGGCGCCGGAGCCGGTGATCGTGATGCCGTCGTTCAAGGTCGAAGTCGACAGCGAAGGCGCGCCGGCGGCGATCGTGATGGCGTCTCCGCCGAGGATGGTCACGGGATCCTTGAAGGCGATGGTATCGACCGTCACGGCCCCGCTCGTGCTCCGCCCGAGCGTGATCGAGGAGAAGCCGTCCGCGAGGTAGGTGCCGATCTCGGTGTCGTCCAGATTGAAGGCCGAGGCGGCTGAACCGATTGAGACGGCGCGCGCCGCGCTCAAGGGCTGGATCGTCAGGGCTCCGGCGCTCGAGACGTTGGCCGCAATCGTCATGACGTCGCCGGTCAGGGAGACGGCCCCGCCGACGGTGGAGACGGCCTCGTTGACGGCCAGCGTCGCGAGGGCGGCGGAAGCGGCGATGGTGATCGCGCCGTTCGAAAGCGAGGAGACGCCGGTCACGTCGAAGGCTCCGCCCGAGAAGCCGATCGCCACGCTGTCGGCGTCCGAGACGTTGACGAGGCCGCTCTGCGAGCGCGCCTCGAAATTGACGACGCTGATGGACAGGGGAGTCCCCGCGGCTCCGATGCCGCCTCCAGCGAGGATGCGGAGGCTCGTGGAGGCGATGCTCCCGGCTCCTGTCTTCGTCAAGGTACCGCCCGTTCCGGCGTTGAGGACGAGGACGGGCGTGCCAGCGCCGATGCTCACGTCTCCGATGGAGATCGAGTTGCCCGCGAGATACAGCGCGTTGCCGTTTCCGGTCGTATCGACTACCGCGTCGCCCTGGAGCGCCACCGTTCCCAGGGAAATCGCCGCCCCGTTGGTCCTGATCGCCCCGGCGAGGTTGAGGACGCTGTTCGTGATGGCCAAGCCGCCGCTGAAGCTGATGATGTCGCCGGCGTCGTTCCCGAGACTGACGATGCCCGGGCTGGTGACCTGGATGGTGGTCGCTCCCGCGACGCCGGATACCTGCGCGCCCAGGGCATTGTTGAAGTCGATATTGAACGCGCCGGTGCCTGTCGTGAGTCCGGAACTGAGGTTGAGCGCGCCGTCGAAGGCGACGGTCCTGCCGTTCCTCGTGGCCACGAGGGAAACCGTCGCGGCGTCGATCGTACCGGTGAAATGGACTCCGCTCGATTGGGTGACCGTCACCGTCGCGATATTTGTCCCGACATTCCCTATGCCGACGGCCGGATTGGCGGCATCGTCGGCGACGTTGATCGTCAGGTTCGCGCTCCCCGTCCCGGGACCGGTCACCGACGCGACGCTGAACGGGTTCGCGTAACCGTTCCCCAGCGTCAGGCCGGCGCCGTTCGCGAGGTCCACGGCGCCGAGGGTGAATTGTCCGCTCGAAGCCGCGCCGGCCCCGAACACGGCCGTCCCGCTCACCGTCGTCGTACCGCCCGTGCCGAAGTCAAGCGCGTTCGCGCCGGCTGTGTACACGCTCGCGGTCCCGACCGAGATGTCCCCGCTCGTCCGCGTCGCCCCGCCGGAGAACGTCGTCACGCCGCTTCCGAACGTCAAGATCCCGCCGTTCGAGAAGGTCACCGCGCCATCGATCGTCCCGCCGTTCAAGGTCAGGTTATACGCGCCCGCCTGAGGGTCAAGGGACGCCGCCGCTACGTTGCCCCCGAAAAGCACCGTCCCGCCGTTCTTAGTCAGCGTCACGGTCCCGATATCCGTAGCCACCGCATTCGTCACCGTCGCGTCGGCGCCCGCGTTCGCGATCGTCAGGTTCGAGGCCGTACCGAGCGCCACGCCCGACACGGAGTTCACCACCACGGTAGACCCGGACCCGTTCCCGAGGTTCAGCGTGTATCCGTCGTTGATCACCGTGTTCCACAAGGTCACCGTACCCGTCGTTCCTCCGAACGAGGTGTCACCCGCGATCGTAACCGACCCGGCAGTCCCGAAGTCAAGGTTCGCGCTCCCGCTCGCCGTTATCGTCCCCGCGAAGCTCTTCGTCCCCGCGTTCGTCTTCTTCGCTCCCCCCGTGAACGCGAACCCGCTCGGGTCGATCGCGAGGCTCCCCGTCTGGTTCGTGAAGTCCACGTTCGCCGCCACAGATCCACCGCCGTTCAAGGCCAGGTTGAACGCCACCGGCGTCGCCGGCAGCGTCAGCGCCTGCGCCGTCAAGGTCCCCCCGACCGTCACCGTCGGCGTCCCCGTGATCCCGCCCAGGTCGAGGTCG
>CAYNPQ010000193.1:0-4812 GCA_964399065.1 uncultured Treponemataceae bacterium
CGGATCATGCAGGCACGGAATCCGTACCATCCGCCTCGAGGGCGGGCCGTTATCGAACTTTATTTATATTGTATATTTTTATTTACCGATACTTCTCCACACCCAGCCTCGGCATCATGCGCTATTATTGCTTCATTATCGCACCGTACGATGGCGCAGGAACGATGAAGGAGCCTACGGTGATGCGAAAAGTACCTCTCTCCCCTTCTCGCCCAGCCCATCCCCCGATGCAGGTCCGCCTTTCCGAGAAGGCGGGCCGTCGATGAATGCTCTCTCCCGATCGTCGATATCCCGATATTCCAGGGCCGGTACGTATCACGCTGAAACGGAGGGTAATGATGAAAGGTAGCAAAGGCCTCGCGATCGCGTTCGTCCTACTCCTTTCCCTGGTCATCCTCGGCTGCAACGCCGTGCAGGAAATCCTCGGAACGCAGATCTCGATCTCCGGAAGCGTCCTCCTCGACAGCGAGGTCAAGAGCGTGGGGAAGACCCTCTACGTCGGACTGACCGGCAACACCTTCGCGGCCCCTTCGAGCGTGGGGAGCTGGGACAAGTACGAGCCGCTGACCATCCTTCCCGGAGGCAGCGGGACCTTCTCCTTCTCGCAGGTGACCCCCGGCAAGTATATCGTCGCCGCCTTCTACGACCTCGACGACGACGCGACCTACGACCAGGGCGAGCCCTCCGGCTCCTACCCCTCCAACGGGACGCTCCGCTACGACTTCACGGAGGGGAAATCCGGTCTGAGCATCACGGTCAACGCCGTTCCCCTCACCGACCAGCAGGCCGTCGACGCCGACCTGGCGGCCCTCCAGATCGGATACGCCTCCGGCGATTCGGCGACGCAGGTCACCTCGAACCTCACGCTGCCCGCCTCGGGAGAGAATGGATCGACCGTGGCCTGGGTGAGCGGCAACTCGGGCATCATCAGCAACTCGGGCCTCGTGACGCGCCCCGCCGCGAAGACGGACGTCACCCTCTACGCGATGCTGCAGAAAGGCGCGGTGAGCGCCTCGAAGACCTTCACCCTCTCGGTCCTCTCCTCGGTGCTCACCGCGTCGGAGGCGATCGCCGTCGACAAGAGCGCCCTCGCGATCGGCTTCTCGGGCGGCGATTCGGCGACGTCGGTGACCTCGAACCTCAGCCTGCCCACGGCCGGCGCGAACGGCACGAGCATCGCCTGGAACTCGAGCGCGCCCGACGTCGTCTCGACCGCGGGCCTCGTCACCCGCGCCGCCCAGGCCTCCACCGTCATCCTGGTCGCCACCATCACCAAGAGCGGCGCCCAGGACAGCAAGAGCTTCACCCTCAACGTCCTGGCCTCGACCCTGACCGACAGACAGGCGGTGGACGCTGCCGCGGGAGCCCTCGCCGTCACCTTCGCGGCGGGAGACTCGGCCTCGAGCGTGACCTCGAACCTCATCCTACCCACGAGCGGCCCCAACGGCACGACGGTGGCCTGGACCTCGAGCGCCGCCGCCGTCGTGAGCGCGGCCGGCGCGGTCACGCGGCCGAGCGCGACCAACGCCACCGTCTACCTCACCGCCGTCGTCACCAAGGGAAGCGCGACCGCCACCAAGATCTTCACGCTGACGATCCTCAAAGCGGTCCTGGACGACGCCGAATCGGTCGCCGCCGACAAGACGGCCCTCGCCGTCGGCTACGCGTCCGGCGATTCCGCGGCCTCGGTCACCCAGGACCTCACGCTCGCTACCTCCGGCTCCAGCGGCTCGGTCATCGCCTGGACCTCGAATCCCGAGGGGATCGTGGGGGCGACGGGAACGGTGGCCAGGCCGGCCTCCACGACCGTCGTGACCCTTACGGCGGCGATCTCCAAAGGCGCGTCGAGCGACTCCAAGATCTTCTCCGTCACCGTCATCAAGGCGGCCCTGCCCGACGACCAGGCGGTCGCGGCGGACGCGGCGGAACTGGCCCCCGGCTTCGCGGTCGGGGACTCCGTGGCCAGCGTCACCTCCAATCTCGCGCTGCCGTCCTCGGGCTCCAACGGCAGCGCGATCAGCTGGGCTTCGAGCGACGTCGCGGTCATCACCGCGACGGGCCTGGTCACGAGGCCCGCAGCCGCGACCGACGTGATCCTCACGGCCACCATCGTCAAAGGCAGCGCGACCGCCACGAAAACCTTCACGGTGACGGTCCTGAAGTCGGCAGCCCAGATGACCGACGCGGAGATCGTCGCCGCCGACAAGGCAGCGCTCGCCCTGGGTTTCTCGGGCTCCGACAACGACCAGGGCGTCACGGGGAGCATCAGCCTGCCGACATCGGGAGCGAGCGGCTCCGCGATCTCCTGGGCATCGAGCGACGCGGCCATCGTCAGCGCCGCGGGCGTCGTCGCACGGCCCGCGGCCACGACCGCCGTGACCTTGACGGCGACCATCGCCAAGGGAAGCGCCAGCGACACGAAGGCCTTCACCGTCTCCGTGCTGCTCGCCCTCCCCGCGACGCCGACGGACCTGGCCGTGGGCGCCGAGCTCTTCAGCCCGGCCCATTCCTGGGCCCTGACCTGGACCTCGGTCGCCGGAGCCGAGAGATACGAGGTCTACCGCAACGGCACGTCCCGCTACAATGACACGACGGTCGGCTTCACCGACAATTACGATCCGCTCGACGCGACGACCGGCCTCGCCTACGGCACCACCTACTCCTACCAGATCCGCGCCATCAACGCGGCAGGCTCGAGCGCGCTCTCCGCCGCGGTCTCCGCCACCACGCTCAAGCTCGCGCCGCCCAACTTCGTCGCGACCGCCGCCTCGACCACGAGCATCGCCCTCTCCTGGACGCCCATCAAGGGCTCGATCAGCTACCAGGTCTATCGGGACTCGAGCCAAACGGGGACCTTCACGACCTCGGCCTACAGCGGCACCGCCTCCGGCTTCACGGACGTCAACCTCGCGAGCGGCACCACGTACTGGTACAAGCTGAAGGCGACCTATCCCGCGGGCGCCAGCGAACTCTCGGCGGCGATTTCCTGCGCCACCGCCCAGGCCGGCACCGTGGCGACGCCGACCTTCACCCCCGCCGCGGGCAGCTACCAGAGCGCGCAGACCGTCACCATCGCCACCACGACTCCCGACGCCACGATCTACTACAGCACAAACGGGATCGATCCGGACAAGAGCAGCGCCGTCTATAGCGCCCCGATCTCCGTCTCGGCCACGACGACCATCAAGGCCTTCGCCTCCGCGTCCGGCATGACCTCCTCGGCGATCACGAGCGCCACCTACTCGATCCAGCTCACGCCCAACGCGCCGAGCATCACCGCCTCGCCCCACGCGACTCTCAAGAAGGTCACCATCGCGATCACCGCCCCCGCCTCGGGGCCGGCTCCGACCTCCTACAACATCTACCGCGGCACGAGCTCGGGCGGCCAGGGGACGACACCCATCGCGACCGGCGTCACGGCCTTGTCCTGGGAGGACACGACCATCCTGCCCGCCGGACCCAACACCTACTACTACAAGGTCTCCGGCGTGAACGCGTCGGGCGAAGGCCTCCTGAGCGCGGAGAAGGTCGCCACCGGCGTGGTGCCGCCGACGCCGACCAACCTGGCCGTGGCCGGCACAGCCGGGATGAATGCGTTCTTGGTCTTGGCGCGCTACAACGACGCGTACCAGCTCTATGCGAGCGGTTCCGGCTTGTTCACGATGTCGAGCACCAACGCCACGGGAGTGTTCGTCGAGCGGAGCGCCGACTCCGGCTCCACCTGGACGACGGTCTACTCAGGACCAGGGATCGTCAACTACTACCGCGACGAAGGACCTTACGAGGCAGCCTCCACGCTCAAGTGGCGGGCCAAGAATTACAACGGCTGGGGATCGAGCGGTTACTCGAACATCATTTCCTACACCTTCCCGGCCAAGCTCGCGGCCTCCTCCTCGGTGAGCGTAGCCATCAGCGGGACGGGGTCGCCCAAGACTGTCACCATCACCTGGAACAGCGTCACGAACGCGGACACCTATTACATTTACAGACGCGCGGCCACGAGCGATCCATGGACACTCGTGGCCGGCGGCAGCCAGATCAGCTCCCCCTACGCGAAGGCGCTGAGTCCGACCAACTCGAACTACACCTTCTACTACGCGGTCGTGGGGATCGACGGTGCGACCCCCTACGCCAACGGCGCCACCATGCAGGCCGGGACGATCAAGGCCACGACGGTGATGTATAACAACCAGTGATCCTGCGGGCATAGGCACAGGCGGGGACGGGGAACCGTCCCCGTTTTTTTCCGCGCCTCGCCCGGAAGAGGCGGCCCGATAGGGCACCCCCTCCCCGCCCCGCCCGCATGCCGGTTATACTGCCGGCATGCGGGCCATCCTTATCCAGCCGCCCTTCGCGCAGCTCAACGCCCCCTACCCCGCCGTCCACTACCTCGAAGCCTTCCTCCGCGGCCGGGGGATTGCGGCCTCATCCCACGACCACTCGATCGAGCTCTACCGCGCCATCTTTTCCCGCCCCGGGCTCGCGCGGATCTTCGCCGACGCCCGTGCCGCCCTGGCGCCCAGGCTCGCCTCCGGCGACCTTGACGACGTCACGCGAAACCAAGTCGAGCGCTATCTCTCCTACGAGAATCTCTACCTCGAGTGGATCGACCAGCTCGTCGCCCTCCTCGCGGAGAGCGACCCCGGCATCGCGCATCGCGTCGCGGCGGCCGCCGAACTGCCGCGGGGCAGGCGCGCCGAGGCCCTCCTCGAGGCCGCGGGCGGCCGCGTCGGCCCCGAGGGCGCCCTCGGCCTGGCCACGGCCGTCCTCGAGGACCTGGCGGACTTCGTCGCCTACGCCCTCGACCCCGCC
>CAYNPQ010000194.1:0-4780 GCA_964399065.1 uncultured Treponemataceae bacterium
GCTTCTGCCGCGCGTCGAGGAGCGCGTACTCCTTGAACTGCTCGAAGCCGAGGAGTCCGCCGGGAAAGCTGACGACCTGACGCTCGTCGACGTCGAGCTCGCCGTAGGCCTTGGTCTGCACTCTCATGTCGCCCTCAACTATGTCCGCTCTCAGCGCAGGAAGTCAAGGAGCGTCGGAGGGAGGAGCCGTCCCGCCATGCCGAGGGAGGCCTTCTGCGCGTACTCGAGCATCCGGTAGTCCGTGATCGCCTTCGAGAAGTCGAGGTCGGTCTCGGCCGACAGGAGCTTCGTGGTGTCGGGGATCTCGACGTTGAGCCGCGCCAGGGTCGACTGGAGGCGCTCGCTCCGGGAGCCGAGCTCGGCGGCCCGCCGGGTCAGGTTGTCGATGCCGGCATCGATGCCCGCGAGGGCCGCGCCGCCCGTCTCGAGGGCGTCGCCGCGGTTCAGGGAGTCGCGCAGGCGCATCGTCACGTCGAAGAGGGAGCCGCCCGAGACGCGGGCGCCCGGAGCCCAGTTGTCGGGCGGGGAGCCGGTCGGGGCGAGGAGGCCGAGCTCCTTGAGGGTCGAGCCGCCCGGCGCGTCCTCGATCCGGAGCTGGTGGGCCGAGGTGGCCTCGAGGGAGAGGGCGAAGCCGCGCGGGTCGATGGTCGCCTTGACCGCGGCGCCCGAGTCGTTGATCTTCGCCGCCACGGCGTGCACGTTGTCGCCGGCCTTTATCTGGACCTGGCGGCCGTCGACGATGATCCTCGAGTCGGCGAGGGCCCTCCATTCGCGGGCGTCGAAGGACGAGATCGCCTGCTGGCGCTCCGCCCAGAAGACGTCGGAGCCCGGCTGGGAGAGGGGGACGTAGGAGCCTTCCGCGACCTCGGCCTGGGGGCCTCCCGCCGCGCCGAGGTACTGGACCGCGACGATCGTCTCGCCCTCGGCCCCGGGCGCGTTGCCCGAAACCGCCCGGAAGGGAGCGGTGCGGGACTTGTCGCCCGAGAAGAGGTAGGTGCCGTCCGCGCCCCTCGCGTTGCCGAGCTCCACGAGCTCCGCGACGAGCTGGTCGACCTCCGCGGCCATGCTCTTCCGGTCCTGGGCCGAGTAGATCCCGTTCGCGCCCTGGACCGCGAGCTCGCGGAGGCGTTGCGCGACCTCGAGTGCCTGGCGGGCGTAGCCCTCCGAGACGCGGTACTGGTCGTCGGCGTAGGCCGCGTTCTTCTCGAAGCGCTGCAGCCGCTCCACGACGGAGTCGTAGCGGACCGCGCGGGCGGCCGCGAGGGGGTCGTCGCGGGGGCTCTCGATGCGGCCCTGGCGGGCCATCCTGGTCTCCGAGGAGGCCATGTCGCGCTCCCGGCGGCGGAGCCAATACTGCATGTCGTCGTTGACGAGGTCCGTGCTGACGCGTCGCATCTACTTACACTCCCATCCGGTTGATGATGGTGTCGAGCATCTCGTTCATGGTGGACACGAACTTCGCGGCGGCCGCGTAGCCGTGCTGGAACTTGATCATGTTGGCGAGCTCCTCGTCCATGTTGACGCCCGAGAGCGAGGCGCGCAGGTCGCGGAGCTCCTTACCGATGCGGCTCTGGGTCTCGGCCGCGGCCTGGGCCCGCTCGCCGGAGAGCCCGACGCGGGCGAGGGCCTCGGCGAAGTGGTCGTCGAAGGTGCGGAGCGAGCCGACCATGACGGGCTGGGTCCGGAGGGCGGCTATCGCGCGGGCGGCCGAGCCGTCGCCGGGGGCGGCGGGCCTGCCGTTCTCGCCGAGGCCCGCGGCGACGGAGCCGGGGTCGGAGCGCAGGGCCGGCGCCACCTCGAGCCAGCCCGAGGGGTGGGTCAGCGGCGCGACCGCGTAGTCGAGGCCGCCGCCGCGGAGCGAGAGCACCGCGTCGGGCGCGCCCCAGTCGTAGGCGCCGGCGGAGCCGCTTCCGCGCAGGATTCCGGCGTAGCCGCCGAGGAACTGGCCCGAGTCCTCGACGTGGCGGATGACGAAGTCGGGGTTCGCCCCCTCCGCGGCGGGCGTCGCGCGGAGCTGGAGGGTCCCGTCCATCGTCAGCCTGGCCGTGACCTCGGCCCCCGCGTGGTTGATGCGCGAGACGACGTCGGCCACCGTGTCGGTCGGGTTGTAGGGCACCTCGACCGTCCCCGAGGCGGATGAGAGCCTCATTACGCCGGCGAGGCCTATCTGCTCCTGGGCCTGCAGGGCGTTGCCGCCGGTGATCCGGTAGATGTAGCTCGAGTCGTAGGCCCCGTCCCCGTTCCGGTCGTAGTTGCCGGCCACGTTGTTGACGAAGGGCCACTCCTCGAAGAAGTCCAGGCCGGTCTTGCCGTTGGCGCCGTAGCCGCGGCGGTGGGTCTCGTTGACGAGGTCCGCGAAGGTCAGGGTCATCGTGTCGAGGCCCTGCAGCTCGGAGCGGGCGTCGCCGTCGCGGAGCTCGAGGAGGGCGCCGAGGACGCCGCCGGGGATGGAGGCGGGCAGCTTCGTGTCCGCCCAGGCGGGCGAGGCGAAGCCGTCGGCGTCGGAGCCCGCCATCTCGAAGGCGCGGGCGACTTTGCCCTGCACGAGGACGAGGCCGTCGACGTGGACCATGAACTCGTCCGCGTCGCGGCGGTCGGTGCTGATCGGCACGAGCCGGCCGAGCTTCTCCACGAGGAGGTCGCGGCGGTCGAGGAGGTCGTTCGGCGCGTCGCCGAGGGCCCTCGACTTGGCGATCTCGCCGTTGAGCTCGGCGATCTGGCGCGTGAATTCGTTCACCTGGGCGAGCGTGCCGCGGACATCGCCGTCCACCATGGAGCGGAAGTCCGAGAGCCGGCGGTAGCGGTCGCGGATGCCCTCGGCCAGGGCCTCGCCGCGCGACAGCACGGCCTCGCGGGCCGCGGACTCCTGGGGCCGCAGCGACAGCTCCTGCCACGCGTCCCAGAACTTGTCCATGAGTCCGCGGACCGAGGAGTCCGAGGGCTCGTTGTGCACCTGCTCGAGCATGAGCACGTACTTGTCCCGCGTGTCCCAGTAGCCCTCGAGGCCGGCCTGGGAGTCGATCCTCGACTCGAGGAGCTCGTCGCGGACCCGCTCGATCCGCGTGGCGAGGGCGCCTTGGCCTATCTGGCCGGGCACCTCCTCGCGGTTCAGCGCGGGGGCGTAGAGGGGCTCCATCGTGCCCATCTCGACCCGCTGGCGCGAGTAGCCCTCGGTCGAGGCGTTCGAGAGATTGTGCCCCACGGTCTGGAGGCCCTGGCTGTGCGCGGTGAGGCTCCGCTTGCCCAGCTCGATCCCGGCGAAGGTCGATTGCACGGCTTCCTCTCCTTCCGGCCTAGAGGGCCGTATTGAGGAGCAGGGCGTCGAGGCCCGGCTGCACCGCCTGGCCCGTGCGCCCGTAGATCCTGCCCCGCTTCTCGGGGAAGAGCTCCTCGAGGACGGCCCGGAGGAGCTCCCGGTTGCTCGTCGCGTAGTCCCTGGCGGCGGCCGTCTCGAAGCGGGCCCGCATCGCGGCGAGCTTCAGGCGGCGGTAGAGGTCGGTGAGCTCCGACCGATCGGGCTCCGGGACGCGGAGGGCGACCCGGTAGAAGCCCTCGTCCTCGCAGCCGAGCCCCGCGCGGAGGAGTTCGAAGGCCTCCGCCCGGACCTCCTCGCGGGAGGAGAGGGCACGCATTATCTCGTCGATGAGGTCCATCGCCGTCTGGAGCGCGATCCAGTCCCGGTCCCGCAGGGCGCCGGCGAAGGAGCGCTCGGCGGCCACATAGGCCTCGAAGCAGGCTATCTCGGCGCGCATCGCGGCCGCGAGGGTACCGACGGTTTCGGGCTGCAGCATCTCGGACACTCCTTCGCTTTAGGTATCGGCCGCCGCTCGCCCCGCATTAGGACTTTCGGGCCGCCCGGGGGAGGGGACGCCGCGCCGGGAGGCGGGCTCCGGGGGACGATTGCGCCGCCGGGCGGCCGCCGGGTATAGTGGCCCCACATGTTCGGCTTCCTGAGCGGGTTCCTCTGGCTGGTGAAGGGCGTCCGCGTCTACGCCCTCGTCGGCGAGAGCGGCACCGGCAAGAGCTTCCGCGCCAAGCTCGTGGCGCAGAAGTACGGCATCGACATGATCATCGACGACGGGCTCCTCATCCGCGGCGACACCCTCCTCGCCGGGCGCTCGGCCAAGAAGGAGCAGCTCTACATGGCCGCCGTGAAGACGGCCCTCTTCCACGACAAGGCCCACCGCGACGAGGTGGCCAAGGCCCTCCAGCGCGAGCGCTTCCGCAAGATCCTCGTCATCGGCACCTCGGAGCGCATGGCCCGCAAGATCTGCGAGCGGCTCCAGATCCCCCATCCCGGCAAGGTAATCAAGATCGAGGACATCGCGAGCCGCGACGAGATCGAGAAGGCCGTCCGCTCGCGCAAGGTCGAGGGCAAGCACGTCATCCCCGTGCCGGCCCTCGAGGTGAGGAAGAACTACCCCTCGATCTTCTACGACTCCGTCCGCGTCTTCCTGAAGCGCAATTTCGGCGCCGCCCCGGCCCGCCCCCGCGTCTACGAGAAGTCCGTGGTCAGGCCCGAGTACACCAAGCGGGGGAGGGTTTCCATCTCCGAGGCCGCCTTGTCCCAGATGGTCATCCACTGCATCGACGACTTCGACGACTCGCTCCGCGTCCGGCGGCTCAACATCCGCGCCGACAGCCAGGGCTACCGCCTGACCGTCGTCCTCGAGGTCCCCTTCGGGACCAAGCTCGCATCCAACGCCCACGCCCTCCAGGAGCACATCGTCGACAACATCGAGCGCTTCACCGGCATCCTCATCGAGGAGGTGAACATCGT
>CAYNPQ010000195.1:0-4647 GCA_964399065.1 uncultured Treponemataceae bacterium
CGAAAGGACCGGATATGGCCGCCAAGAAGCAGACAGTAGAGATCATCGCCCTCGCTTGCTCCGAGTGCAAGCGCCGCAATTATACGACCACGAAGAACCGCAAGACCCAGCAGGAAAAGCTCGAGCTGATGAAGTACTGCAAATGGGACCGGAAGCACACGCTCCACAAGGAGACGAAGGTCAAGTGAGCGGCCGGCGTCCGCCCCCGGGCGGCCGCCGTGCACGCGAACGCGGAATCGCCTGAGTCCCAGGCGAATGAGCGGGAGTTGATGTTTCGGGCCCGGGGCGGATGCGCCGGACCCCTTGGACGCGATTGTCGCAGCCGCGGGGATCGCGCGTCCAGAACCGGGATTCCCCGCGGGATCCCGGTTCTGGACGAAGGCCAGTAGCTCTAATGGTAGAGCGCCGGACTCCAAATCCGGATGTTGAGGGTTCGAATCCTTCCTGGCCTGGATTATACTGTCGAGGGGCGGCTGGTCCGCCCCCCATACGCGGCGCAAGGAGCCTTGCATGAAGAAGATTGTCCAGTTCTTCAAAGACAGCTACGCCGAGCTCCGCAAGGTCGTTTGGCCCACCAAGGAGGACGTCATCGCCTCCACGAAGGTGGTGATCGTCTCGACGATCGTCATGGCCGTCGTCCTCGGGCTCATCGATTTCCTCCTCGTCGCCGGCATAGACTTCATCTTCCGGTAGGGCGGGAGGGCCCGGCATGGCCAAGTCCTGGTACGTTCTCCACGTCTATTCGGGCTACGAGAACAAGATCGAGCGCACGATCCGCATGTTGATCGAGAACGGGGACCTCTCCCGCGACATCGTCACCGACATCAAGGTGCCGAGCGAGGAGGTCGTCGACGTCAAGGACGGGAAGAAGCGCTCTTCCTCCCGCAAGATCCTCCCGGGCTACATCCTCGTGGAGATGGACCTCCCCGAGGACGGCTGGAAGGCGACCTGCGGGGGCATCCGGAAGATCACGGGGGTGACGGGCTTCGTCGGCGCGACGCAGCACCACAAGCCCCAGCCCATCTCGGCCGAGGAGGCGCGCGGCGTCCTCCAGCGGGCCGGCGAGATCAAGGGCGAGCGCCCGGCGAGGAGCCGGCAGTCCTTCACGGCCGGAGAGCAGGTCAAGATCATCGACGGCCCCTTCGAGTCCTTCACGGGCGCGATCGAGGAAGTCATCCTGGAGAAGTCCAAGCTCAAGGTCATGGTCGGCATCTTCGGGCGCGCGACGCCCGTGGAGGTCGACATGCTCCAGGTCGAGAAGATATAGGAGAAGCGCTCCGCGCTTAGGCGGGAGGCCCCGGGCGTTTCGGTAGGGGCCGGCACCGCGAGGGATGCAGACGGGCGCGCCCGGGAGGTAACCGACCCCCGGGACGAGGCCAGGTTCATTGGAAAGCGGCATCGCCGGCCTCCGGGCCGGACGACGCTTCTCATAGAGGGGTTTTTACTCCGCAGATGGGAGTCCGCGAGCGACGAAGTCGCTCGCGAAGCGATTCGCTCGCGAATCGCTCGCGGGCCTTCGGGCTTTCGCGGACGCTATCCCGGCGCCACGGGCGGGCTTCGCTCGCCGCGGCGGCCGGGTACACCACGAAAGGAGAGCGGCAATGGCCAAGAAGAAGGTTACTGCGATCGTCAAGTTGCAGTGCCCAGCCGGGAAAGCGACCCCGGCTCCCCCCGTGGGTCCGGCCCTCGGTCCCCACGGCGTCTCCGCCCCGCAGTTCTGCCAGCAGTTCAACGACAGGACGAAGGGCATGGAGGCCGGGCTCATCATCCCGGCCATCATCACGGTCTACGGCGACAAGACCTTCACCTTCATCCTCAAGACGCCCCCGGCGTCGGTCCTCATCAAGAAGGCGATCGGCATCGAGAAGGGCTCGGGCGTCCCCCACAAGCAGAAGGTGGGCAAGCTCCCGAAGGACAAGCTCGAGGCCATCGCCAAGCAGAAGATGCCCGACCTCAACGCCAACGACCTCGAGGCCGCGAAGCGCATCATCGCCGGGACCGCCCGCTCCATGGGCGTCGAGACGGAGTACTCGAAATGAAGCACGGCAAGAAGTACAACGAGGCGGTCAAGAAGTACGACCGCGAGCGCGAGTACGAGGTCCCCGCTGCCTGCGCCCTCGTCAAGGAGCTCCACTTCGCCAAGTTCGACGAGACCGTCGAGGTCCACGTCCGGCTCAACCTGAAGAAGAGCCAGTCGGTCCGCGACACCGTCGTCCTCCCGAACCAGTTCCGCGGCGAGAAGAAGATCCTCGTCTTCTGCAAGCCCGACAAGGAGAAGGAGGCCCTCGAGGCGGGCGCCGCCTTCGCCGGCGCGGACGAGCTCATCGAGAAGATCAAGGGCGGCTGGCTCGACTTCGACGTCGCGGTCGCCACGCCCGACATGATGAAGGACGTCGGCAAGCTCGGCATGGTCCTCGGCCGCAAGGGCCTCATGCCGAACCCCAAGACCGGCACCGTCACGCACGACCTCAAGGCCGCCGTCGCCGAGCTCCGCAAGGGCCGCACCGAGTTCCGCACCGACAAGTCGAACATCATCCACCTCGCCATCGGCAAGGTGTCCATGGAGCCCGGCCTCGTCGCCGAGAACGTGAAGACCCTCCTCGACGAGGTGGCCCGCAAGAAGCCCGCGGACGCCAAGGGCGACTTCGTCGGCTCCGTGTACCTCACCTCCACGATGGGGCCCGCGGTGCACGTCGCCCAGGCCAAGAGCGAGAAGAGGTAAGAGCCATGGCTATGCGCGCAACCAAGATCCAGTCGGCCAAGGCCGACGCCATCGGCGCCCTCAAGGACAAGATCGGCGCCAGCAAGGACTTCATCTTCGCCGAGTACCGCGGCATCACGGTCGAGCAGATCTCCGCCCTGCGCAAGCAGCTCCGCGAGAAGAACGCCGAGTTCCACGTCGTGAAGAACAACTTCGCGCGGCTCGCCTTCGACGAGCTCGGCTTCCCCAAGGAGACCGCGGGGGTCCTCGTCGGGCCCGTCGGCGTCGCCTTCGCCAAGGCCGACTCCAACGAGGTCGCCAAGGTGCTCGTGGACTTCTCCAAGGAGGTCCCCGCCCTCAAGGTGAAGGCGGGCGTGGTGGACAAGGGCTTCATGGGCGAGGCCGAGATCGCGGCCTTCTCCAGGCTCCCCGGCCGCAACCAGCTCATCTCCATGTTCATGTCCGCGCTCCAGAGCCCGGTGCAGAAGCTGACCTACACCCTCGTCGCCCTCAGGGAGAAGCTCGAGAAGGAAGGCGGCGCTCCGGCCCCGGCCGCGGAAGCCCCCGCCGAGGCGGCCTCGGCCGCCGAAGCTCCGGCCCAGGCGTAGGGGAAAAAGGAACCGCAGAGCCGCTGAGGCGCAGAGGAAAGATGAGTAGGGAGGGAGTTGCGATAGGGTCGAGGATCCGTCGGTCGAACTTCGGATCTCTCTCCTCCCTTTCCCCTCTGCGGCTCTGCGCCTCTGCGGTTGGTTCTCGAAGATAGTTCTTAACGGCGACCAGGCTTCGGTAGCTGCCGTTCCTGTTCGCCTCCAAGGCCGCCCGTACGGGTCAGGCAAGCGCTTCGCAAGGAGAAGATAATATGGCAGCCGTCACGAAAGACCAGATCATCGAGGCCATCGGCGAGATGAAGATCACCGAGATCGCCGACCTCATCAAGGCGATGGAGGAGAAGTTCGGCGTCACCGCCGCCGCCCCCGTGGCCGTCGCCGGAGCCGGCGCCGCCGCCGCCGCCCCCGCCGAGGAGCAGACCGAGTTCACCGTGATCCTCAAGGGCGGCTTCGCCCCCGACAAGAAGATCGCGATCATCAAGGAAGTCCGCGCCGTCACCGGCCTCGGCCTCAAGGAGGCCAAGGACCTGGTCGAGGCCGGCGACAAGCCCCTCAAGGAGAACGTCTCCAAGGACGAGGCCGCGAAGATCAAGAAGCAGATCACCGATGCCGGCGGCATCGTCGAGGTGAAGTAAGACGCTCGCTCGAATCTGTCCCATCGGATTCTCGCGCCGCGCGGCCGCGAGCCCCCTTCGCGGGGGAGGGCCGCGCGCGGGGGTCCCCTGCCCGGCCGGCGCCGCGGGGCGCCGGAGGGCGGGGGGCCTCATTCGCGTCTCCGTCCCCCGAAAGGGGACGGGGACGCCCGCGCACGACGCGCGGCACAGGTAAACAACCGGACCGATCCGCGCGCCCTCGCGAAGGGCGCGCAGCGAGGGGGGTAAGGCATGGCATATTCCGAGAAGAAGATCGAGCGCGAGTACGTCGGCAAGGACTACCAGGAGGTCATGGAGCTCCCGGACCTCATCGACATCCAGCTCTCGTCCTACGAGCGCTTCCTCCAGCGGGAGAAGTGCAGGACCGCCCAGGTCCTCGACGTCGCCGGGCTCGAGGAGGTCTTCCGCACGACCTTCCCGGTGGAGAGCCCCTCGGGCGACATGCTCCTCGAGTACGAGCGCTACTCGCTCGACGAGGAGGCGATGAAGTACTCGGAGCTCGAGTGCAAGATGAAGGGCCTCACCTACGCCGTGCCGCTCAAGGCCCGCATCAACCTCGTGTTCCAGAAGACGGGCGAGATCAGGCAGAAGGAGATCTACCTCGGCGACATCCCCCTCATGACCGACCGGGGCACCTTCATCATCAACGGCGCCGAGCGCGTCGTCGTCTCGCAGATCCACCGCT
>CAYNPQ010000196.1:0-4644 GCA_964399065.1 uncultured Treponemataceae bacterium
CCGGCGAACGACGCCGAGGACCTGGCGGCGGCCCTCCGCGGGATCGGCTTCACCGTGAGCCTCGCCAAGGACGCGAGCAAGAAGACGATGTACCAGCTCGTCGACCAGTTCGGCGCCGACCTCCGCGGGGCCGACATCGCCCTGTTCTACTACTCGGGCCACGGCGTCCAGGCGAACGGCGAGAACTACCTCATCCCCGTCGGCGCCGAGATCAGCCTGGCCTCGGACGTGGAGATCGAGGGGGTCCAGCTCGCGCGGATCATGGGCAGGCTCAACGCCGGGGGGGCGGGGACCAACGTGGTCATCCTCGACGCCTGCCGGAACAACCCCTTCCCCCAGGCCTCGAAGGGCATGGAGAAGGGCTTGGCCGTGGTGGGGGCCAAGCCGCCGGAGAGCCTCATCGTGTACGCGACCGAGGCCGGGGAGACGGCGGACGACGGCACGGGCCGCAACGGAATCTTCACCGCGGCCTTGCTGCGGAACATCAAGCGCAGCGAGGAGTTCACGGCCATCCTGCGGGACGTGAACGCCGAGGTTCGTCAGGAGACGGGTCAGAAGCAGAAGCCGGCCAAGTACGACAACCTGACCCGGGCCGTCTACCTGGCTGGGGCGGGGAGCGCCGCCGCCCCGGCGGCATCGGCGCCGCCTTCCGCCTCGCCCGCCTCGCCGACCCTGACGGTCAAGCGCTCCTACGGGAGCCTGTCGATCAGCGCCGTCACCACCGGGACCCTCTACCTGGACGGGAAGTCGATGGGCGAGCTGCCCGCCGGCTCGGAGGCCACCCTGGACGGCATCGAGGTGGGGGAGCACAGCCTGGAGCTCCGCTACGCCGGCGGCGAGAAGGAGATCAAGGCGGCGACAGTCCAGAAAGGGCAGGGCGCCGCGGTCGTCTTCAGTTGGAAGAAGGCGGCACCGCCGGCCGCCCCCTCCGCGCCGTCCGCCCTGCCCGCCGGCTTCGTCCTGGTGCCGGGAGGCAGCTTCACCATGGGGAGCCCGGCGAACGAGGCGGGACGAGACAACCACGAGGTACAGCACGAGGTGAGACTGTCGGGCTTCGCGATGGCGACAACCGAGGTGACGGTGGGGCAGTTCCGCGAGTTCGTGGGAGCGACGGGTTATCGGACGAGCGCTGAGTCATCAGGCACGGGAGGCTATGTGTATACCGGTGGCTCGTGGGCAGAGAAGGCTGACGCGAGCTGGAAGAATCCTTATTTTACGCAGAGCGACCGCGAGCCGGTGGTCCTCGTTTCCTGGTATGACGCGATCGCGTACTGCAACTGGAAGAGCCAGAATGAAGGAAGACCGCCCGCTTATGCCTACAAGGGAGCGAAGGACTTCAGGACGTGGCCCTCCGGCTGGAACACGAAGACACACAACGAAATCAGTTGCGATTTCTCGGCTACTGGCTACCGCCTGCCGACGGAGGCGGAGTGGGAGTACGCGGCCAAGGGGGGGCAGGCGGCGAAGAGCCTGTCGGTGAACGCGGTCTACGCGGGGAGCGCGAGCCTGGACCAGGTGGCCTGGCATTCGGGCAACAGCGGGAGCCGGACCCATCCGGTGGGGGAGAAGGCGGCAAACGCCCTGGGGCTCTACGATATGGTGGGGAACGTGTGGGAGTGGTGCTGGGACTGGTACGGGGGCTACGCGAGCGGGAGCCAGAGCGATCCTGCGGGCGCGCCCTCGGGCGTCAACCGCGTCCTGCGCGGCGGCGGCTGGGACGGCGTCGCGTGGGGCTTGCGGTCGGCCAGTCGGGGCAGCGGCGGTCCGTGGTACCGCTGCAGCGGCGTCGGTTTCCGGCTCGTCGTTCCCCAGATCGGCATGTAGGAGATCCGGGGCGACTGGGCTGCGAAGGGCCGAGCGGAGCGAGGACCGGAGCCGCCTCAGGCGCCTAGGATCGACGGCGCGGAATCAGGTTCCCCTGCGAGATCAACTGTTCTTGCGCGGCGACGGCCTTGGCCGTCGCCGCGCAAGCGGGGACCTGCGCTGAGCGATAGTGAAAAGGATAAAAACCATGGCACTCCAGTACCAGATCTTCAGCCTGCCCCTCGTCAACCCCGGCGAGGAGGCTGCCTCCCTCAATCATTTCCTGCGCGCGCACCGGGTAGTGTCGGTGCAGAAAGAAATCTCGAGCACCCAAGATGTTGCGTATTGCAGTTTCATCGTGGAGTACCTGCACGAAGGCGAGAAGGCGGAGGCCACCGGCAAGGCTGCCAAGATCGACTACAAGGATGTCCTGAGCCCCGAGGACTTCGCTCTCTTCGCGCGGCTCAGGGAGGCTCGAAAGGCACTAGCGAAGGAACGCGGCCTGCCGGTCTACGCGGTCTGCACGAACGATCAGCTCGCCGCGATGGTGCGGGAACGGCCATCCACACTCTCAGCCTTGAAGGCTATTCCTGGCATTGGAGAGAGCAAGGGCGCCATGCTCGAGGGAACCTTCCTCGCGATCCTGCGAGGCGAGGCTCACGGCGATCCGGTCGAAACCAGCACCACGTGAGGAGAGTCGGGCGCCTTTATGACTCGATCATCGATCCAGAGAACCTGAAGCGGGCCTACCTGGAGGCTCGGAGAGGCAAGACGCTCTCGGTCTCGGCCCTCGGCTTTCGCTCATGCGAGGAGGCGGAGCTTCGCGGCATCCATGACGAGCTGGCCGGCGGTCGCTTCCACTTCGGCGAGTACCGGCGCTTCACCATCGAGGACCCCAAGAGGCGGGTCATCTGCGCGGCTCCCTTCCGCGAGCGGGTCGTGCACCA
The DNA here is from genome assembly GCA_964399065.1 of uncultured Treponemataceae bacterium. GTDB lineage: Bacteria > Spirochaetota > Spirochaetia > Treponematales > Rectinemataceae > JAKLFE01. Next base: position 2,751 of record CAYNPQ010000196.1, read on the forward strand.
CGCCATCGTGCGCGTCATGGGCCCCTTCCTGGAGCGCAGCCAGATTTTCCACAGCTACGCCTGCCGCCGTGGCAAGGGCACCGAGCGGGCGCTGCTTCAGGCCTTCGCCTGGGCCCGTTCGGCACCGGCCTTTCTCAAGCTAGACATCCGTAAATACTACGACTCCATCGACCACGGAATACTGCGCGCCCAACTGGCGCGAGTATTCAAGGACTCGCGTCTTCTGGAGCTGTTGGACGGACTCATCGACTCGTATCGCACGACTCCCGGGAAGGGTCTCCCCATCGGCAACCTGACCAGCCAGTATTTCGCCAACCACTACCTTGGCCTGTTCGACCACGACCTGGAACGCCCTGGCCTCGGGGCTCGCTATCTCCGGTACATGGACGACATGCTTATTTTCCCCAGGGACCGGGAATGCACGCGGGGAATCATCGATGCGGCGAGGGAGCGCCTGGCGCATTCCCTATCGCTCGAACTCAAGCCGCCCGTCGCGGGAAGCTGCGATAGGGGGATACCCTTTCTCGGCTTCCTGGTCTTCCCCGACCGCGTGAGGCTTCTGGCCGCGAACAAGCGGCGCTTCCGCGCCAAAGCGGCGGCGATCGAAGCGTCTATCGCGGGGAACCGTCTCGACGAGGCCGAGGCGGGAGCCAGAGCCGCTTCCCTCGTCGCGGTGCGCCGCGCCGCCAGGTGCCGCGCGCTGGCGAACTCAATATGGTATGATGGACAAGGGGAAGAACCTTAAGGCGACAACCGCGTCCTGCGCGGCGGCAGCTGGAACAACGACGCGAGGAACTTGCGGTCGGCCAATCGGAACAACAACGATCCGTGGAACCGCAACAGCAACAACGGTTTCCGGCTCGTCGTTCCCCAGCCCGGTTCCCGATAGGCACGGATCTGCCATGAGCCGGAACCGATCCGAGGCCCTTCCCGCCGCGAGGCTTTCGCGGCGAACACGAGCTCCCGCCCCCGGCTGGTAGACCGCCCAGGACAGGCGGGCCGAAGGCCGGGGGCGGGTTTCCTTGCCATGACCGGTCTGTCTCACATCGCGAGGGCAACCGACTCCGTCGATGAGTTGTCCGCAGTCCGGACCATGAAGCAAGGGCCGTATCTCCGGGATCGAAAGCCGTATCCCGATCCGCCTGGCGCGTTGCGCGGCTGATGCCCGGAAACGTCGACGCTCCCTTGGGATCGCGGTACACAAAAAAGGTACGGATTGGTGGAAGGGATGTATAGGTACAAACTCGTGGTCTATTGGAGCCAGCAAGATGAGTCCTTCATCGTCGACGTGCCCGAGTTGCCCGGTTGTGTCTCGGACGGCGCCTCGTACGAGCAGGCGGTCGCGGGATCGCCTCGATCTGTTCCGGCGCCCGGCGATGAACCTAGCGCCACGCTCCGCCTGACGCCCTAGTGCGGAGCCGATGGATCCGGAGCATCCTGTGCGGCGGACCCTGAACCAGAGGCCGGCGCGACGGGGATGAACCCGGCGACACGATTCGCCTGACGTTGTAGGGCGGCGGGTGTCACGGAAAAGGGGGCGGTCCGCGAGTACCCGAGCGGATTGCCTCCTTTCCCGTGACAGGACCCGCCCTATGGCGTTATTTAGATGTGAGCGCCGGTTGCCCTCCGTCCGAGTCCGATCTCAGTCCAAGTCCGCGAACAACTCCTCCGGATCCACGCGGAAACCCTCGAGCACCGACGACGCGACCGGCGAATAATCCCTGATGGTTTCGCGCAACGCTCCATCGTCGTACTTCCCGTCGGCCCGGAGGCGGTAGACGCAGAGCCACTTGCCCGCGGGATCGACCACCCAGTACTCGCGGACCCCGTGCTTCTCGTAGAGATCGAACTTCTCCTTCTGGTCCTTCCGGGAAGTCGAGGGCGAGAGGATCTC
>CAYNPQ010000197.1:0-4577 GCA_964399065.1 uncultured Treponemataceae bacterium
CAAGGATCCCCTGTGGAAGCACCACTGGGTCCGCGACGAGGAGCCGGAGGCCTTCGCCCGGGCCGCGAAGTGGCTCGACGTGAAGGAGTACCTCGTCCTGCGCTGCACGGGCCGCGCCTGCATGACCCCGGATTCGGCCAACGCGACCTTCCTCTACGACACTAGGCCCGGCCGCCCCGGCTGGAGCCCCCTCATGTGCCGCATCTTCGACGTCGACATGGGCCTCCTGCCCGAGGTGATCGGGGCCGCCGAGGTCGCCGGGCCCCTCCTGCCCTCGGCCGCCGCCGAGCTCGGCCTCGAGCCCGGCACTCCCGTCTTCGGCGGGGGCGGGGACCTGAGCCTGATCGCGCTGGGCTCCGGCGCGGTCGGCCTCGGCCGGGCCCACGTCTACATGGGCACCTCGGGCTGGGTGGCGGCCGCCGTCGACCGCCGCGTCGTGGACACGGACGCGATGATCGCCTCGGTCCTCGGCGCCCTGCCCGGCCGCTACAACTACATGTCCGAGCTCGAGACCGCGGGCAAGTGCCTCGAGTGGGTCCGCGACCACCTCGCCCTCGACGAGATCGGGGTCTACCTCGAGCGGCGCACGGTCGCGGAGGACCCGGAGGGGCGCTACGAGTCCCTCTACGACCTCCTCTCCGAGAAGCTGGCCGAGGTCCCGCCGGGTTCGGGCGGCCTCGTGTTCGCGCCCTGGCTCCACGGCAACCGCTCGCCCTTCGAGGACCCGGCGGCGAGGGGGATGTTCTTCAACATCGGCCTCGGCACCGGGAAGCGGGCCATGGTGCGCGCGGTGGTCGAGGGCGTCGCCCTCCACGGCCGCTGGCAGCTCGAGTCGATCCGCCGCAAGGTGCCCGTCGCCGGGCCCCTGCGCTTCGTGGGCGGCGGCGCCCGCTCGCCGCGCATCGCCGAGGTCTTCGCCGACGCGTTGGGCGAAACCATAGAGACGACGGCGGGCCCCCAGAACGCGGGCGCCCTCGGCGCCGCCCTGGTCTGCGCGGCCGGGCTCGGCGCGATAGGCTCCCTCGAGGAGGCGGGCTCCCTCGTGCCCGCCGCCGCCTCATACGAGCCGGATCCCGGGGCGGCCGAGGTCTACGACCGGCAGTTCCGCGTCTTCAAGAGGCTGTACCGGGACAACCGGGAGAGCTTCCGCGCCCTCAATTCCTGACGGAGAGGCACGATGGGCGACACCGTTTTTCCCCGCTTCCCGCGGGGCTTCCTCTTCGGCGCGGCCACGGCCGCCTATCAAATCGAGGGCGCCGCGGCCGCCGACGGCAAGGGCCCCTCGGTCTGGGACGCATTCGCCCGGCGCCGCGGCCGGGTCAGGCGCGGCGAGACCGGTGACGAGGCCTGCGACCATTACCGCCGCTACCGCGAGGACGTCGCGATCATGCGCTCCCTCGGCCTCGGGGCTTACCGCGGCTCGATCTCCTGGCCCCGGGTCCTGCCCGAGGGGCGGGGCCGCCCCAATCCCGCCGGCCTCGACTTCTACTCGCGGCTGACCGACGAGCTCCTCGCGGCGGGGGTGCGGCCCTTCTTCACGCTCTTCCATTGGGACCTGCCCCTCGCCCTGCAAAGGGAGATCGGCGGCTTCCGGAGCCGCGACGCGGCCCCGATCTTCGCGGACTACGCCGAGCTCGTGGTCCGCGCCCTCGGCGACCGCGTCAAGGACTGGATCACCGTCAACGAGCCCTGGGAGTACTCCTTCTTCGGCCACCTCACCGGCGACCACGCCCCGGGCATCATGAGCCCGCGGGCCTACTTCGCGGTGATGCACAACCTCCTCCGCGGCCACGGCATGGCCCTCGAGCGGATCCGCGGCGCCTGCCCCGGGGCCCGCGTGGGCGCGGCCCTGAGCCAGACGCCGGTCTTCCCCGCCACGGGGAGCGAGGCCGACGCCTGGTCGACCAGGATGGCCGACGCCTTCATGAATCGCATAACGCTCGACCCGATGCTGAAGGGGGCGTATCCCCCGCTCCTCCTCGAGCGGGCCGGATCCCTCTTCCCGCGCATCGAGGCCGGCGACCTCGAGGAGGCCTCGCGTCCCGTCGACTTCGTCGGCCTCAACTTCTACAGCCGCGAGCGGGCCTCGCACCGCTGGTTCGTGCCCTGGCTCAAGACCTGGGTCTCGGGCAAGGACGGCGGCAGGGGCGAGTCGGAGGAGGGCGGGGTCCGGCGAACGGCAATGGGCTGGGAGGTCTGGCCCGAGGGCATGGGCCTGCTCGCGCGCATGATGCGGGACGAGTACGGGAACCCGCCGGTATTCTTCACCGAGAACGGGGCGGCCTTCGCCGACGAGGTCTCGCGGGATCCCGACGGGAGCCCCCGCGTCCGCGACCCGAAGCGCGTCGACTTCCTCCGCGACTACCTCTCCGAGCTCGCGGCGGCGGCCCGCGAGGGCTGCGACCTGCGCGGCTACTTCGTCTGGTCCCTCATGGACAACTTCGAGTGGGCGGAGGGCTACGCCCCGCGCTTCGGCATCGTGCGCGTGGAGCCGGGCAGCCTCGAGCGGACGGTGAAGGACTCGGGCCTGTGGTACCGGGACCTCATCCGCGCGAACGCGGAGGGGGAAGGGCGCGGCCGATGAACTCGCAGGCGGCGTCGACGACCTTCGCGGGGTCGGCGTCCGCGCCCTCCCCGAGGAAGAGGCGGAGGCGCTGCTTGTAGTACTCCGAGCCGAAGGCGAACTGGACCATCAGGAAGAGGTCGTCGAGGAAGAAGGCGCTCGCGGCCTCGTCGCGGCCGGGCTCCACCTCGCCGGAGAGCTTCGCTTCGGCCACCATCTCGCGGTACCTCGTCGCGGCCACGGACTCGATGCTCCTCGAGAGCCCGGCCGCGAGGGGCCGGAGCTCCTCGGTCGTGCAGGCGATGTAGATGCGGACGATGTCGGGATCCTCGAGCGAGGAGGCCACCGCGGCCTCGAGTATGGCCCGCACCCGCTCGCGGAAGCCCCGCTCCCGCTCCATGATGCCGCCTATCGTGGCCTCGAGGTACTCGTGGCTCATCTCGATGATGGCGAGGAAGATGTCTTCCTTGGTCCTGAAGTACTTGTAGAGGGAGCCGACGCTGATGCCCGCCGCCTCGGCGATGAGGTTGACGTTGGCCCCGGCGAAGCCGCGCTCGGCGAAGGCCCGCTTGGCGGCGTAGAGGACCCGGAGGCGCTTGTCCTCGGGGAGGCGCCCGAACATAGGCGTCCAGCGCCTGTCGCCCGGAAGCCCGGGCCCCGGCGGTCGCTCGCTCCGTTCGACTCCCACATTATTGTCATGCGGAGGCTGAGGCGCGTCGGGCTGTGGCATAAGCGTCGGAGGGGAGTCGCCCTCGGATAACCTTCGTCCTGAAGGTTCCCCTCGGGCCGCGTCGCTCGCTCCACGCGCATCCTGCGCGCGGCCCGTCGGAGCCCTCGATGTCTCGGGCCCCGACGGTCGCTCGCTCCGTTCGACTCCCACATTATTGTCATGCGGAGGCTGAGGCGCGTCGGGCTGTGGCATAAGCGTCGGAGGGGAGTCGAACCCCCATCTCGAGCTTGGAAGGCTCGGGTAATAGCCGCTATACGACCGACGCGAGTGAGTATCATCAGTACCACGGGGCGGCGCCCCGGGTCAAGTCCGAGGGCCCGAGGTGCACTCCTCCACGGCGGCTATGAGGTCCTCGCGGCGCCAGGGCTTGAAGATGACGCGCTCCGTGCCGGCCTCCCGCTTGACCCTCTCGACGGCCTTGCGGTCGGCCTGTCCGGTGACGAGGATCGAGCGGATGGCGGGATAGCGGTTCTTGACGGCGACGAGGAAGTCGTCGCCCTTCATGCCTGGCATGAGCCAGTCGGAGAGGACGAGGATGACGTCGACGCCCTGGGCGACGAGCCGCTCGATGCTCTTCAGCGCCTCGGCGGCGTCGGCCGCGGTCTCGTACAGGAAGCGTTGCTTGAAATGGTTCTTGAGCTCCTGGCGTATCGAGAGAAGTATGATCGCCTCGTCGTCCACGCAGAGAATCGCTTGCTGGGGCATCCGCTCTCCTCGTCCCGGTTCAAGGATAGCCCGGCGGGGGCGGGGAAGCAAGGCCGGGCACGTGCGCGCGGGGCCGCCCACGCCTATACTTGTACTGGAATGCAGGCCCGCGATGAGGAGGGAGCGATGTCCGAAACGATCGTCAAGTTCCTCAAGGTCCTCAAGGCTGAGCTCGAGGAGCTCCTCGAGGACATCGATCTCGTGGAGCGGCGGGCCGCCGACCGGCTGGCGCGCATGGAGATTACGGAGTACGTCTACAAGGCGAACGACGGCCTCCTCAGGCTCGAGTCCGAGGCCATCCGCGAGCTCCTTTCCTCCATTGACGGAATAGACGCGGCACTATATAAGAGTTTGGACGAACTCGTCGCCGAGCTGGACCGCTCGGCCGGGAACCTCGTCAGGGATCACGAGGATCCCGAGGCCGTCTACCGCTTCTTCAAGAGGAAACTCGCCAAGGTCCGCCGCTACGTCGAATCCGGGGATTGACCGATAGCACATAGGCTTCCACGAGAGGGTCACATGGACATCCAGCTGCAGGAACTGCTCGATAAGATCAGGAAAGAGGGGCTCGAGGCCGCG
>CAYNPQ010000198.1:0-4507 GCA_964399065.1 uncultured Treponemataceae bacterium
ACCTTCGACATCGACGCGAACGGCATCGTCCACGTCTCGGCCAAGGACCTCGGCACCGGCAAGGAGCAGAAGATCCGCATCGAGGCCTCCTCGGGCCTGAACGACGACCAGATCGACAAGATGGTCAAGGAGGCCGAGGCCCACGCCGCGGAGGACAAGCGCGAGCGCGAGCGCGCTGACGCGCGCAACGAGGCGGACAGCCTCGTCTACACCACCGAGAAGTCCCTCAAGGACTACGGCGACAAGGTCCCCGCCTCCGACAAGGCCTCGATCGAGGCCGCGATGGCCGACCTCAAGAAGGCCATGGAGGGCCAGGACGTCGAGCTCATGAAGCAGAAGATCGAGGCGCTCAAGCAGGCCTCGTACAAGCTCGCCGAGGAGATCTACAAGACCGCCGGGGCGAACGCGCAGCAGGGCCAGGCCGGCGGCCCGGGCCCCGACGGCGCCGGGCCCTCGGAGGCCGGCGGCTCCGGCCCCGCGGGCGGCGCCTCGGGGAAGGCCGACGACGTCGACTACCGCGTCGTCGACGACGAGGACAAGAAGTAAGAGGATATTGCCGCGGAGGCGCGGAGACGCAGAGGGTATGGGGAAGACAGGAGCATGAGAATGAGAGGGAGAGAAGCGGATCGGGATACCTTGCGTTTCCGCGACGATCTCTCTTTATCCTCCTCCCCTGGCATCCATTTCCTCTTCCTCTCCGCGCCTCTGCGTCTCTGCGGTTCCGATTCCCTAAGGATTCCCCGTGGCTAAGCGCGACTACTACGAGGTGCTCGGCGTCGAGAAGGGCGCCTCCAAGGACGACATCAAGAAGGCCTATCGGCGCCTCGCCATAGCCAACCACCCCGACAAGAACCCCGGCGACAAGGCCGCCGAGGAGCGCTTCAAGGAGGCCACCGAGGCCTACGAGGTGCTCGGCGACGACCCCAAGCGCCAGGCCTACGACCAGTTCGGCTTCGCCGGGGTCGAGGGCATGGGCGGCGCGGGCTCCGCCCAGGACATGTCGGGGGTCTTCAAGGACTTCGAGGACATCTTCGGTTTCGGCGACTTCTCGAACATCTTCGACTCGTTCTTCGGGGGCGGGCGCTCGCGCTCGGGGGGCGGCCGCTCGCGCGACGCGGCCCGCGGCGCCAACCTCCGCTACGACCTCGAGCTGCCCTTCGAGAAGGCCGTCTTCGGGGCCGAGGTCGAGATCGCCTACTCCAAGAACGACGCCTGCAAGACCTGCGGCGGCTCCGGCTCGGCCGACGGCGCCGGGCGGCGCGTCTGCCCCACCTGCCAGGGCTCCGGCCAGGTCAGGCGCTCCTCCGGCTTCTTCTCCATCGCCCAGCCCTGCCCGGCCTGCCGCGGCGAGGGCTCCGTCATCGAGAGGCCCTGCCGCGACTGCAACGGCTCCGGGCTCGCGAAGAAGCGGCAGAAGATCAAGGTCGGCATCCCCGCCGGCGTCGAGGACGGCAAGCGCGTCGTCATCCCCGGCCAGGGCGACACCGGCCCCAACGGCGGCCCGCCCGGCGACCTCTACGTCTTCATCAACGTCAAGCCCCACGAATTCTACGAGCGCGACGGCTCCGACCTCTACTGCGCCCTCCCCATCTCCCTGACCATGGCCGCCCTCGGCGGCGAGATCGGCTTCACCACGATCGAGGGCAAGAAGATCAAGGTGGCGATACCCGCCGGCTCGCAGAACGGCCGCATGCTCCGGGTCCGCGAGGAGGGCATCCCCGTCCACGGCGGCCGCCGCGGCGACCTCTACCTGAAGCTCCTCGTGCAGGTCCCGCAGAAGCTCGGCCGCCGCGGACGCGAGCTCCTCGAGCAGCTCCGCGAGGCGGAGGGCGAGGACTACGAGCCCGCGCCGGTGAGGCTCGCCGACATCAAGGGCTGATCCGCCTGATTCTCGGCGACGATACTCAACTCTTTCACCAGCATCCGCTATACTCCGCTGATTCCAAGATTCGGCAAGGAGCAAGCGTGAAGCGAAAAACTGCATCGATCTACATTGTCCTCGCGGCCGTCCTGGCCCTCGCCTCGGGCTGCGCCCCGATCCTCGACGCCCTCGGCATGCGGGGCAGCGACGGGAAGGACGGCGCCGACGGTGTTTCGTTGACTTGGAAAGGAGAACTCCCGGCGCCTCCCGCGAGCGCGCAGAAGAACTGGGCCTATTATGACTCCATCCTGAAGACTGCCCGCATCTATGACGGCAGCGCATGGTTGCTTCTCGCCGCCGACGGCGCGAATGGCCAGAGCGGCTATAGGACCGCGATCCTGATCCTTTATCAATGGGCCCCGAGCAAGCCGACCCTGTTCCCAAGCGGGGATTCCGTCTATACCTGGGCCACTGGCGCGTTTACGGATCCTGCTTCGCCCAATGCCTGGCAACGCACCTCTTCCACCCCCGCCGCGGGGCAGACTCTTTGGGCCTGCCAGACGGTCGTCTCGAACCAGGATACCGATGCGACATCTGTCGTCGCCTGGAACGCCTCCTCGTGCTATGCGGTAGGATCCTCGGGTAGCGACGGCAGCGACGCGGCCAACGGATACCGGACCGCCAAGCTGGTCATGTATCGCTGGGACACCGTCATGCCTGCGGTCTTTCCCGCCGGGGGTTCCACCTTCACGTGGGCCGACGGCAACTTCGTGGCACCCGCCACGCCGAATGGCTGGAGCCTCATTCCCGGACCATCGGTGCCCGGGACGACTCTCTGGGCCTGCCAAACGGTCGTCTCCAATCAGCTCACGACTCCGACGGACGCGGTGACCTGGAACGCGACGTCCTGCTACGCCGTCGGCGCATCGGGTGTCGATGGCGCGAATGGCACGGATGGATATAGGACCGCGAAGCTCGCGATGTACCAGTGGGCGAAGACGAGCCCGACCGTCTTCCCGGCCGGCGATTCCGCCTATACCTGGTCTACCGGGGCCTTCACCGCGCCGGCGACGCCGGGAAACTGGACGCTCGTTCCCGGCGAGCCGACTCCGGGTCAGACACTCTATCGCTGCGAGGTCACGATCGCGAACCGGAACACCGGCGCGACCGATACGGTTTCATGGAACGCGACATCCTGCTACCCCGTCGGGGCGGCCGCGGATATCGTCTACAGCGGCCCGGTCGGATCTGATGTCTACCTCACCGGTCAGGTCAACAACGGCGGCGTCGTCTCCATCGGCACGATTCCCTGCCTTTCTTCGTATACGCAAACCCTGACTCTCACCAACCAGAGCGCGATCAAGCTGAACTTCGTCGGAACGCCGACGGTCAAGGCCCTCGGCGGCCGATTCGGAACGACATTCGACGGCTTGCCCGAAATCAGCGCCACGCCGATCACAGTCCAGTCCGTGCCCAACGAAGTGCCGGCAAGCTTCGACATAGTCTATACTAACATCTCCGGACGCTGGGGGTATTCCTTCAGGAAACGATTCAGGATCGGGCTGCAGGACGATTCGGGGAACCTTTATAGTTTTGAATTCGAAGTATCGGGGAACCTCACCTCCGGCTCTTGACCTCGCTGGCATGGATCGACACGAGGTTCGGGACGCGCTGATCGCGGCCGACCTGCGCTACCGACGCGGCGGCCCGGGCGGGCTCGTCGCGGCGATCGAGGGGGACGGCCCCGCCGTTCTACTCGATCCCGCGGACGAAGCCCTGCTCAAGGCCGCCGCGCAGCCATGCACGGTGGAGGTCCTCGCAGCCCGGCTCAGGGAAGAAGGCTGGGAGGACGAGGCTCTCGCCGGGCTGCCGGGGATGATCGCGGACTTGGCCGGGAGAGGGCTCGTCCGCGGCGTCGGCGAGCTTCTCGCCGCGGCCCGCTCCGCCGCACCCGAGTCCGGGCCCGGGCCCGCCGTGGAGGCCTTGGCGATCCCGACCCGCGACCGGCCTTCCCTCCTCGCGCGCGCTCTCGATGCCTGGGCGGCTTCGGCCTCGGGTATTCCGGGCGAGTTGCCCGAAATAGTCATCCTGGACGATTCGCTCGAAGGGACGGCCCAGACGCGAGACGCGGCCCGGGCCTTCGCCGCGCGGTACCCCGCCCGCGCCGTCCTGATTGACGGCGATGCGCGGCGGCGCTTCTCCCAGGCCCTGGCGCCGGCCGCCGGCAGGGCGGCCGCCTTCGCCCTCGGCTTCGAGGGACGACCTGCCTCGGATATCGGGAGCTACGGCGCCGCGCGCAACCTCGGCCTCCTCGTCTCGGCCGGCAGGCCGATGGCGATGGCCGATGATGATACATTGCCGGATTTCAGGCTCCATCCTGGCGCCCTCCCCGGCCTCGCCCTTAGTCCGGAGGGCGACCCGCGCGTCATCACCCCCTTCGGCGATTCCGCATCGATAGCTTCATGGGCCCCTCACGCGCCGGGCCTTGGATGCAGTCAAGGACCGTACCGGATGTACTTGGGCCGGCTGGTCCGGGATATCATGCTCGAGGTCGACGATCTGGACTTCTCCCGGGCGAACCCGCATAGCCTCGCCGCCGCTATCGAGGGGCGATCCCGGGTCGCCGCACTTTGTTTCGGCTCCTGG
>CAYNPQ010000199.1:0-4453 GCA_964399065.1 uncultured Treponemataceae bacterium
CGGTCCAGGAGATCCGCGGCAAGGCGGAGTTCGCGGCCATGACGGAGCGGCTGGTCGCCCGCGCGGGGAGCCTCTCGATGGAGGTGACGCACACGGCCCGCGAGGGCAATGTGCTTTTCCTCGAGTGGGTGATGACGCTGAGTTTCAACAAGTACCCGAAATCCTCGATCTACGGCGCGAGCCGGTTGACCCTGAACGAGGCCGGCAAGATCGCGGAGCAGCGGGACTACTACGACCTCTGGGGCGACATCTTCGACAACATTCCCCGATTCGGGCCGGCGTACCGGAGGTTCATGCGCCGGAAATTCGGCTGAAAGGGCGAGGGCTCCGCATGAACAAGTACCTGAAGGACTACGAGTGGTCCGACATCGGCGCGATGATCCGGAACAACAGGGCCGATCCCGCCCGGACCGCGGAGGCTTGCGCCGGGAAGCTCGTCGCGATCACGGGCGCCACCTCGGGCATCGGCCGCGAGACCGCCCGCCTCTACGCCTCGCGCGGCGCGAGCTTGGTCTGCGTGAACCGGAGCGAGGAGAAGTCCGCGCGGCTCAAGGCGGAGATCGAGGGGGAATTCGGCGTAGCCTGCCGGATCCTCCTCGCCGACTTCTCGCGCCTGGCCGACATACGCGCGGCGGCGTCGGCGCTGGCCGAGCTGCCCGAGGCGATCGACGTCCTCATCCACAACGCGGGCGTCTTCAACACGAAGCGGCGCTTCACCGCGGACGGCCTCGAGGAGGTCTTCCAGGTGGACTACCTGGCCTCCTTCATCATCACCCATGCACTCCTCGGGCGCCTCGCGCGCGAGGGCCGGACCCGCGTGCTCTTCGTCAATTCCGAGGGGCATCGCTTCGCGATCGAGGGCCTCCGGCTCGACGACCTCGCCTGGGAAAAGAGGCATTACACGGGGCTCCGGAGCTACGGCGCGGCCAAGACCGCCCAGCTCCTCGCGATGGCCGAATTCGCCGAGCGCCTCGCGGGCGGCGGCGCCGCGGTCAACGCGATGCACCCGGGCGACGTCAGGTCGGCCATGGGCGAGAACAACGGCCGCGTCTACCGCTTCTTCAAGCGTCGGCTCATCACTCCCGGGGCGCGGGACCCGCGGATCTCCGCGGAGGCCCTGTATCACCTCGGAGTCGCCCCGGAGCTCGCGGGCGCGAGCGGGAAGTTCTTCAACCTGACGACCGAGGAGACTCCCGCGCCCCACGCCCTCGACCGCGGCCTGGCCGCGGAGCTCTGGGAGACGAGCCTGCGGCTCGGAGGCCTGGCATGAGCGAAAGGCACTGCGATGTCGCGGTCGTCGGCGCCGGCCTCGCCGGCCTCACCGCGGCGGCCTACCTCTCGCGGGCCGGCCTCTCGACCCTCCTCGTCGAGAAGACCGGCGGCGTCGGCGGCCTCGTGACCTCCTTCGAGCGGGGCGGCTTCGTCTTCGACACGGGCGCGCGCTCCATCGAGAACGCCGGCGTCATCCGGCCGATGCTCGGGGATCTCGGGATCGAGCTCGAGCTCCTGCCGAGTCCGGTCTCCCTCGGGATCGAGGGGGATGTCGTGGACATGGGCTCGCGCGAGGGCATCGACGCGTACCGCCTTCTCCTCGACAAGCTCCACCCCGGGCACGGGAAGGAGACGGGCAGGATCTTCCGCGCGATCGACCGGATCATGCGGGACATGGACGTGATCTACGGCTTCGACAACCCCGTGTTCCGCGATTTCCGGAACGACCGCGAGTACCTCCTCAAGGAGCTCCTCCCCTGGATGCTCAAGTTCCTGCCGGCGGCCTTCCGCATGGGCAGGATGAGCGAGCCCATCGAATCCTACCTCGCGGGCATCTCTTCCTTCCGGCCCCTGAACGACCTCGTCGACCAGCACTTCTTCAAGAAGACGCCCTTCTTCTTCGCGCTCGGCTACTTCCACGTCTACCTCGACTACCTCTACCCCCGGGGCGGCACCGGCATGCTCGCGCGGCGTCTCGCGGAGCGGATCCGCGCGGCGGGCGGCGAGATCCTCCTCGACGCCGAGGTGACCTCGATCCGGCCGGCCGAGCGCCGCCTCTCGGGCGGCGGGGGCCTCGACTGCTCCTACGATACGCTCATCTGGTGCGCGGACCTGAAGTCCCTCTACGCCCGCGCGGAGCGGCGGGGCCTGGACGAGGCGACGATCCGGCGCGTCGAGGCGCGGGAGCGGCGCGTCATGGCGAGCCGCGGCGGGGACTCGGTCTTCTCGCTCTACCTCGGGGTGGACCTGCCGCCCGAATACTTCGCCGCCAGATCCCACGGCCACCTCTTCTACACGCCCTCGCGGCAGGGGCTCGCGGAGACCCACCGCGGCGAGCTAGCCGCCCTCCTCGCCGGCGCCGCGGGCCCGGGCGGCGCCGCCTCCCCGGCCGCCCGCGAGGCCATCCTCGCCTGGGTGGACAGGTACGCGCGGCTCACGACCTACGAGCTCTCCATACCCTCGCTGCGGGACCCGACGCTCTCGCCCCCGGGCCGCACGGGCCTCGTCGCGAGCTTCCTCCTCGAGTACGACCTGGTCCGGATGGCGGCCGAGGCCGGCTGGTACGAGGAGTTCAAGGCGAGGGTCGAGGAGGCGATGATCGAGGTCCTCGACGCCTCCCTCTACCCCGGGCTCAAGGAGCGGGTCGCGCTGCGCCTCTCCTCCTCCCCGACGACGATCGAGGGCCTGTTCTCGAACTCCGAGGGGGGCATCACGGGCTGGACCTTCGAGCGGGCCCCGCCCGTGGTCAGCGCCCTCCCGAAGATCCCCAAGGCCGTGGAGAGCCCCTTCCCCGGCATCCTCCAGGCCGGCCAGTGGGCCTACAGTCCGGCCGGCATCCCGACCGCGATCCTCACGGGCTGGTACGCCCAGGACGCCGTCCTGCGCACGCGGGGAAAGAAGTGATTCGGGGAATTTCCCGCTTGACCCGCGTTTCACCCTATGATACGTTTCTCGCCAAGAGAACAAGATTCCCGTAAAGGAGACGAGGCGCCGTGGGTTCCATAGCCGCTGACACGACCATCCTGGCCGCCCGCCCGACCCTCGGCATGCCCCTCCCCTCCTCCCTCCTCAGCCTTTCCCTCCTCGTCGTCATCGGCCTTACCCAGGTCGCCATCATTCTTGGCGACCTTCGGGGCTCCTTCGGCGACCGGCCGGGCGAAGCGAGCGCAGTCATCCCGGAGGCCGGAAGCGCCTGATTCGCGGAGCGAAGGACCTTCCCTGAGGGGACAGGCCGCCGCCCTCCTCGAGAGGCGGCGGCCTTTCGCTTTCATGGCGCCGACCGAGCCAGGCCCGACACCCCAGCCCGCCACAGATCGCCAGGAGGAATGAAGATGAACGCGAGGATGAATTCCAAGCAAGGGCGCGAGGAGCGCCGATATGAGGCCATGCCGGAAACCGCCGGCGAATCCGCGATGGCCACCGACCCCATGACCCTCGACGCGTCGTACTACGACGCGATGCTCCTGGGCGCGGCCGCCGCGGCCCGCAAGGCGCGGGGAGGGGCGGAGCGGGCGGACTGAGGCCGGGCCCCTCCGCCTTGCGGGCGGGGGGGCCCGGCGCTAGGATTCTCCCGTGACGACGATGGTCCTGCACGGGAGCGCCCGGATCGGGGGCGCGACCGACAGTCTGGCGGCGAAATTCCTGGAAGGCCTCGGGACCGACCCCGCGTCGGTCCGGCGCTTCAGGCCCTCCGAGATGCGGATCGCGCACTGCCGGGCCTGCGGGAGCTGCGCCTCGGGCTCGGGCTGCGTCCTCGACGACGACATGAGGGCTGTCTATCCCGCGCTGAAGGAGGCCGGCGTCGTGGTCCTCGCGGCGCCCATGTTCTGGGGCTACATGGTCGAATTGATGACGCGGATCACGAAGGCCTTCGGGAGCTCCCTGTCGTGGATGGGCGCCAAGACCTACGACGACGCGACGGACCGGGACATCCCGATCGCGGAGCTGCCCGCCGAGCTCGAGGAGGCCTTCGGCCTGGGCCTCGCCCTGCGAGGCCGCTGAGACGATCGGCGACCGGGCGCGCCCTCGGCCTAGCGGAGCGGCTGATCGCGACCTCGTCCTCAACAAGCCCCGGCGCGCCGAACGAAGTCGGCCAAGGCGCGCGCGAGCTCCGCGAGCCGCCGCGGCTCGACGATCCCGGGCCTGTCCTCCGGAGTGTGCGTGACGCGCTGGGACTCCATGTGCTCGAGGAACCAGGTCGAGGTGAAGGCGACCGCGGGGACCCCGGCCTGGGCGAAGACGCTGTGGTCGCCCTGCGGCCACCAGGGCCCCTCGGAAAGGCCCTCCGCCTCGGCCGCCTCGCGGAGCGCGCTCTCGAGCCCGGGCGGGAGCCCGAGGGGCGAGAAGCTCGTCCCGCCCTCGCGATGGCCCGCCCCGTCGACGTTGAGGTCGACGAGAACCTCGCCCTCCGGCCCGAGCCGCCCCTCCATATCGGCGAGGTAGCGGAGCTGGCCGGGCGCGG
>CAYNPQ010000200.1:0-2383 GCA_964399065.1 uncultured Treponemataceae bacterium
GGCTTCGTGCTGACCATCGGCATGGCGGTCGACGCGAGCGTCGTCATCTTCGAGCGCATCAAGGAGGAGATGGCGGCCGGCAAGGGCCGCAAGGCCGCCATCGAGGCGGGCTTCGACCGCGCCTTCTGGGCGGTCATGGACTCCAACATCACGACCATCATCGCCGCCCTCTTCCTGGCCCAGCTCGGCTCCGGCCCCATCCAGGGCTTCGCCGTCAGCCTCGCGATCGGCAACATGGTCTCCCTCTTCTCGGCGCTCTTCGTGTCGCGCCTCATCTTCGACTTCGAGACCGAGGTGCTTAAAGCCAAGCGCGTCTCCATCAGCTGGAGGGTCAAATGAAGCGCGTCATCCAGTTCAGCCGGGGATACAAGATCTCCGTCATCGCATCCGCGACCCTCATCGCCCTCGGCATCGTCGGCTACGCCGTCAAAGGCTTCAACCTCGGCGTCGACTTCCAGGCCGGCATCAACCAGACCGTCCAGCTCGCCTATCCCGCGATCGACGTCTCCTACGCCGGCAAGGGCAACGCCGTCCTCACCCTGACCGAGGAGAAGGCGACCATCGTCTTCTCCGGCGCCGAGGTCGAGGCCCGCACCGAAAACATCGAGTTCAAGACCGCGACGACCATCGGCGCCGTGCTCCAGGCCCTCAAGGCCGTCCCCGAGGTCGGTGCCCAGCTCCGCGACGCGGCCGCGGGCGCCGAGGGCCTCCCCTCGACCCTCCTCGTCCCGACCTTCCAGGGCGACACGAGGCTCGGCGCGACCCCGGTCCTCATGCACCGCGCCCCCTCGGGCGAGGGCGAGCGCTTCGCGACCATCGACAAGGTCCGCGCCGCCATCTCCGGACTCGGTTCCGTCTCCGTGCAGGCCGTCAACCCGGCCGGCCTCCAGCGCTTCCTCATCCGCGCCGAGGACGACGGCAAGACGACCGACTTCTCCAAGACCGAGCCCGAGCGGATCCGCGGCGCCCTCGAGGCGGCCTTCGGCGCCGGCAAGGTCGTCGTCATGAAGACCGACTACGTCGGGGCCCGCTACTCCGAGACCCTGACCCGGCAGTCGACCGTCCTCTTCCTCCTCACCGTCCTCGTCATCCTCATCTACGCGACCATCCGCTTCGGCTTCCAGTACGGCTTCGGCGCCGTCCTCGCCACCGTCCACGACGCCCTCATCATGATCTGCTTCGTGGTCTGGACGAGGATGGAGTTCACCACCTCGACGATCGCGGCCATCCTGACCATCCTCGGCTACTCGATCAACGACACCATCGTCCAGTTCGACCGCGTCCGCGAGGACCGGAAGCTCCGGCCCACCGACAAGTTCACCGACGTCCTCAACAGCGCCCTGACCGAGACCCTCGGGCGGACGATCATCACCACCCTCTGCACGATGATCACCGTCCTCGCGATCTTCTTCTTCACCACGGGCTCCCTCAAGGACTTCTCCCTCGCCCTCTTCGTCGGCATGGTCTCCGGCACCTACTCGACGATCTTCATCGCGAGCGCCTTCGTCCTCTGGTGGGAGAACCGCGCCGAGAAGCGCAAGGCCAAGGCCCAGGAATCCGCGGCCGCCGCCCTCGCCGCGCCCAAGGCCCCCAAGCTCCCCAAGGCCCAGCCCCAGAAGAAGCAGGCCTGACAGCTTAATCCCGCGTCCCCGAAGCCCGGCCCGAAAAGGCCGGGCTTTTTTTCGCCCGCCCTTTACACTTGGGCACCTCGCTTGGTATATTCCTACACGCACACGGCGCAGTACCCAAGTGGGAAGGGAGAGGTCTGCAAAACCTTCATGAATCGGTTCGACTCCGATCTGCGCCTTAACTAAAGAAGCCGCCCGCAGGGCGGCTTCACCTTTTTAAAGCGCAGATCGGAGTCGAAGGCTCGGCGCTCCGGATACGCGCGATTCGATGAGCGCGTATCCGGTCGAGCGCGCATGGATGCGCGCGAGAGCGCCGAGCCCGGCCCGGAGCCCCGAGCCAGGATGGCGAGGGGCGTAGGGCGACTCCGAACGAATTTCCGGTGCTGTCCCTGCAGTATCGGTATCAACTCAGCCGCCCGCAGGGCGGCTTCACCTTTTTAAAGCGCAGATCGGAGTCGTATCGCGAATTTCGTCTACCGTATCTTGCGAAGCCTCGGCCGCGATCTGCGCCCGAAGGGCGCATAGGGAGAACGCCCCGATCGCCATCCGATCATTTGAACGAAGTATAGCGCAGCGTTTGGATGGCGATCGGCCGAACGAAGTATAGCGAGCGCAGCGAGCGTCTGGCGCCATGGATTTCGGTCCGAGACGTCGAGGACCGAACCGAGAGCGATTTCCCCGGCCCACAGCATGGCGAGAATCGCGATCTAGAGAGCGATTCGAGACATGCTGCCGAGCCAGGATGGCGAGGCCTG
>CAYNPQ010000200.1:2483-4447 GCA_964399065.1 uncultured Treponemataceae bacterium
CCTTGCATTTCCCTCGCCCGCCATTACCCTTAATCAATGGCGACCGCGTCCTGACCCGCGCGCTCGCCTTGGAGGTCGAGGCATGAGGATCGCAGGCAAGTTGATGATCGGATTCGGAGTGGTGCTCGTCCTCCTCGCCGGCGTGGCCTTGGCCAACCTGTACTATTTGCAGCGACTGAGGGCCTTGCAGGACGCCGGCATCGTCCGCTCGGACGACGCGCTCGCCGTCGCGGCGACCGCCTTCGCGCCCGAGCGTCTCTACCGGATCGTCGCCGACGCCGTGATCAACCGCGATCTCCAGGCGACGAAGGTCGAGTGGGCCGCGGCGAAGGACAAGGTCCGCGAGGAGATGGCCTCGCTCGCGGCGGCCATGGACAACGACGAGGAGCGGCGCTCGCTCTATGCCGCGCAGGCCGCCCTCGCTTCCTTCGAGAAGGTCTTCGACCAGGAATTGCTGCCCCACCTCGCCGCCTCGCCGGGCGTCGACGCCTTCGTCCGGGAGGCAGACGGCCGGCTGGACGCGCTCATGGAGAATTTCAAGGCGCCCCTGCTGGCGCTTTCGGCCGCGCTCGCGAAGGAGAGCGCGGAGAGCGACGAGGAGTTCGACCGGGCGGCCGAGGCGTCCAGGGCCGTCAGCGCGGCCCTCGCGCTCGCGGCGATCCTCGTCTCCCTCGCCCTCGCGTTCCTGCTCTCCCGCTCGATCTCCCGTCCCCTCGGCGCCGCGGCGGCCCTGCTCGGCGCCGCGGCCGGAGGCGACCTCACCGGGGAAGTGCCTCCCGCCCACCTCGCGCGCCGCGACGAGATCGGCGCCCTCGCGCGCGCCCTCGACGGGCAGGGGCGGAGCCTCCGCGACCTCGTCGGGCGGATACGCGCGGGTGCCGACCAGGTCGCCGCGGGCAGCCGCCAGATCAGCGCGACGGCCACCCAGCTCAGCCAGGGAGCCTCCGAGCAGGCCACCGGCGCGGAGGAGGTGTCCTCGTCGGTGGCTGAGATGTCGGCCACCATCAGGCAGAACGTCGAGAACGCGGCCGCGACCGAAGCCATCGCCATGCAAGCGACGAAGGGCGGCGAGGAGGGCGGCGAGCAGGTGGGCCTCGCCGTCGGCGCCATGAATGAGATCGCCGGCAAGGTCGGCATCATCGAGGAGATTGCCCGGCAGACCAACCTGCTGGCCTTGAACGCCGCCATCGAGGCCGCGCGCGCCGGCGAGGCGGGCAAGGGCTTCGCGGTGGTCGCGTCGGAGGTCCGAAAGCTGGCCGAGCGCTCGCAGGCTTCCGCGGGGGAGATCACCGACCTCGCCCGCGTCACGGCGGACACCTCCGCGAAGGCGGGGGAGGTCATTCAGCGGATCGTGCCCGAGATCAGGAAGACGGGCGAGCTCATCCAGGAGATCACCTCCGCCTCGCGGGAGCAAGGCGCCGGCGCCGACCAGATATCCAAGGCTATGCTTCAGCTGGACAAGGTGATCCAGCAGAACGCCAGCGCGAGCGAGGAATTGGCGAGCATGGCCGAGGAGCTGTCCGGCCAGTCCGCGCAGCTCGCCCAGACCATCTCCTTCTTCAAGGTCGAGGGAGGGACGGAGCCCGCCTAGCCCGGGGCCGGACCGCGGCCCGGCAAGCTGTTATACTCGACCCTTCACCGGACCGAACGACAGGAGGGCGCGATGCCCGATTCACCGCGCGTCGAGTACTATCGCGGCAATTGTTCCTGGATCGCCAGCCTCGATCGGGGCAACGAGGGCCTCTTCCGCCTCCTCGAAGGCGAGGACGCCTGGACCTTCATCGCGCCCGGCGGCGTCGGCCACCGCGGCATCTGCGAGAACATCTACCGCAACGGCCACGACTACGATCCGGTCCGCGATCCCGCCGGGCTCGAGGGGCTGCCTCCCCTGCCGCCCATGCCTTCGGTCGCGCCCATCGCGTGGCGGGACAACTTCCTCCCGAAGGAGCCGATCCGCGCCGCCG
>CAYNPQ010000201.1:0-1679 GCA_964399065.1 uncultured Treponemataceae bacterium
CCGCCCACCGAGGCGAGGACGGTGGCGTCGTTCGGCGTCGTCGTGGTCGTGGCCGAATTGTCGTTCGTGGCCTGGTCGCAGCCGGCCAGACCGAGCGTCAGCGCGATCGCCAGCAGCGCGAAGGCGCATCCCAATGCTTTTCTCATCGCTCTTCCTCCCTTGGACGATAGATGGCGCCTAACCTTCCGCTCCGAGGGAAGGACACAATCAGCGCCATGGAGTAAGCATATTGCATTTCCCTTACATTTTCCAAATGTGATGTAAACATATTTCATCCACTTTCTCTAAAACCTCCTATCTCGAGCCCAGGCTCAGGCCCGCTTTCCAGAGGAGGCTCGGCTCGGACTCGATCCCGCCGAAGCTCTCCCGCCTGAGTTCGCAGCCGGCCGTCAGCGCGGGCACGAGGCCGAGCGTGCGTTTCAAGAATCCCATGCGGTACTCGAGGTACGCGTTGCCCGAAATCGAGGCGTAGTCGTCGTAGGTCGTGATCGTCGTCTTGTAGTTGCCGGTCACGATCTCCTGCACCGTGGAGTACTTCCCGAAGAGTCCGGTGGCCTCCGCGCCGATGCCGATGTCGCCCAACGCGAAGCCGGAGGTCGAGAGCGAGGCCCTGCCTCGCCAGCCCGAGCAGGTATTGGTCAGGGAATAGGGTATGGCCTCCGGGTAGGTCGAGTAGAGTTTCCGCCCCTCCTCGAGCACGAGGACGTAGGGGAGGTAGGCGCCAGAGGCCTCGACCGAGAGGCGCCTGCCCAGCGAGGCCGCGAGCTCGAGGTCGAGGGTCGGCATGACGCGATGCACGATCTTGTCCTGGTTGAAGTAGACGGTCTCGCCCTGCGTGGTCTTGTAGCCCGAGACGCTCTGCGAGAGGCCCGAGTAGCCGCAGGCGAGGCCCGCGCCGATCCCCAGCCCCGTCCCCCCGCCGAGGTCCAGCGGAAGGAGGAACTCGAGGAGCCTCAGCCTGCCGGCGTAGTCCTTGCGGAAGCTCTTCGCCTCGAGGACCGCCGAGCCCGACTCCTCCTTCTCCGAGTCGCTCGAGCCGGAGTAGCTCGCCTCGATCCCGCTCGAGAGCCGGCTCGACCACTTGACCGTCGCCTCGAAATTCCCGTCGAGGAGGCCGTCGAGGTTCGGCAGGACGCCGAGCTTGAGCAGGGCGGGGCGGAGGAGCTCCGAGATGGACGCGGCGTCCTGGGCCGACGCGTTGGGCGGAACGATGAGGAGGGCCACGATCGCCGTGGCGATTGCTGCTGCCGCTGTTCGCTTCATGGCGGGCCTCACTCCGGATAGGGGCCGTACATGAGCCCGTTGCCCTCGGCGAAGACGCCGAGCTTGCCGCCGTAGTCGAAGAGCTTCGTGATTTTGAAGCCTCCGAGCATGTCCTGGAGGTATGGGGTCCATACGTAATTCATGTCGTCGTAGACGTAGAGCCCGGCGTCGGTCCCGGCAATCGCGATGTGCTTCTGCCCCTTCGTGTGGTAGTGGATGTCGTTGACGGCGTAGGGAGGCTGCCCGCTGAGCTCGTAGACCCCGTCGACCGCGCCCGAGAGGTTCATGCTCACGCTGTAGATCTTGTCGACGAGGCTGGGGCTCAGCGTGGTCGCGACGAGGAAGCGGACGGATGCGCCGACGACGGGCTCCTGCGCGATCGCGCGGATTATGTAGTTGGCCGAGGAGAGGTTGGT
>CAYNPQ010000201.1:1779-4402 GCA_964399065.1 uncultured Treponemataceae bacterium
CTCGGGTCGACGGAGGTCGGGCTGGTCGGCTTCTTGGCGATATAGAAGGTCTGGGCTTTGAGGGGCATGTAGAAGCCCATGGTGAAGGACCGCGAGTCGGAGGGAACCGCCGCGTGGGACTTCCACGAGTACACCGCGGGGCTCGTGGCCTCGGCGTAGCCCTTGCTGTAGTCGTAGCTGTCGTAGGCGTAGAGCTTGCCCGTCGCCGTGCCCGCCAGCTTCTTGATGTAGGGCGGCGAGGAGATCCCGAAGAGATAATCCTTCACGTACTGATCCTGGTCGAGCCAGATCGTGAAGCTCTCGTTCCCCGGCAGGGATGTCTCCTGGTAGAAGTAGCCCGCGAAGCGAGAGGACGGGAGGGCGCCCGCGCTCCCGTAGGGCACCACGCGGTAGTAGAGCTGGCTGTCGGTCACCGGCCAGGTCGGTGTCGTCGAGGAGGGGAAGCGGAAGCCTATCTCGATCTGGAGGACCGGCCAGTAGCGACGGTTCGATTCCCCCGCGTCGATCGCGAGATCGGCGACCGTGAATTTCCCGAGGTAGGAGGAGCCTTGGTAGACCTTGACCGTGGCGCCGGAATCGTAGATCGAGCCCCCCGTGGTCGAGCAGATCACGTTGTACACGCCCATGCCGATGGGGTAGTACGAGTAGTTCACCCCCGCGCGCGAGAAGTCGTAGTAATAGGCGAGGTAGCTCGGATAGCTCGACATGGGGCTCGTCTTGAAGATGGTAGTCACCTCGGGCTTCGCTCCGTTCGTCGAGTCGGCGTCGAGGGTGGCGACGGTCCTCGAGGAGACGCTGTGCGTCAGGCGCGCCTTGTTGACCCCGGTGCGGTAGGTCGCGTCGTCCGCGCCGCCCATGTTCTCGGGCCAGTACGCGGTGCCCTCCGCGAACTTGAAGGCCGAATTCACGCTGATGATTGACGAGGGCAGCTTGACCTGCCGTGTGCCGAGGTGGTTGAAGTCGAAGCCCGCCTTGGGAAGGCTGAAGGACGAGTCGAGGTCGAGGCTCGAGTCGGTCCATGCGAGCACGATGCGGAGGTCGTCCCCGGTCGAGGCCTTGGATACGAGGAGGTCGCCGAGGGGATTCGTCAGGGCGTTCGCGAGGACGATGTCCGAAGCCTCCTTGATGTAGGCCGTGGCGAGGCCGCTCCCGTCGAGCTCGAGGGAATAAACGGAGCTCGGCACGTTCGCGACGCTGAAGGTCCCTGCGGTCGCCGTCGTCGCGGTGAAGGCGGCGACGGTCTCGCCTTTTCGATAGAGCTTGACCGTCAGCCCGGCGACGGCTGTCCCGTCGAGGATGTCCTTCACCGTGCCCGAGACCACGGTGTAGGTCGTCGTGGCCTTCGAGACGAGCCTCATCGCGGGGTAGCTGAGAGCGGAGTCGCGCATCGCGTACACCGACATGGAGCCGTTGTCGTAGTACTTCGAGGTGGGGTCGCTGATGTAGAGGAAGTACTGGTAGCTGTCGACGTCGAGGGAGAGCGACTCGGCGAAGGAGAAGGCGCCGTCCGTCCCGGCGGTCGCCGAGAGGTCGTCCGTGCCGTTCGCCGCCTTGACGTAGGCGTAGGCGTTCGCCACCGGGTCGTATCGCTGCACCTTCACGAGCGCCCCGGCCACGGCCGCCGAGCTCTGCGAGTCGAGCACCTTGCCGGAGAGGGTCACCGTGACGGGCTTCAGGAGCTCCGACGCGATGCTGTTGCTCCCTGGCTCGGGGCAGCCCGCGAGGGCGAGTGCGAGGATGGCGGACGCGGCGAGGGCGAGGAGCTTGGGCGCGATGGCGCGCGGCGACCCCGGACGGGATGGTTCCATGGAGGCCTCCAGCGGGAAGGTTAAGAAATACTCAGTAATACTCTAGTGGCCTCGGCCCGGGGCTGCAATATCGGGGAAGCGGAAAGTCGGGCGAGGCGCGCGGACCTCGTCTGGCGCGGCCCTCGGGTGAGTGCTACCATTGTCATCGCGCAGGCTTGAGCCGCGCGGAGGGAGGCTCGCATGGGGCTCCAGTACCATGTCAGGCTCGCGGAGGGCGACATCGCGCCCTACGTGCTCCTGCCCGGCGACCCGGGCCGCGTCGCGGCGGTCGCCGCCTATTGGGACGAGGCGCGCAAGGTCGCCGAGAACCGCGAGTACGTGACCTACACGGGGAGCTATAAGGGCGTCCCGATCTCCTGCACCAGCACGGGCATCGGCGCGCCCTCCACCGCGGTCGCCCTCGAGGAGCTCGCCCGCGTCGGCGCGAGGACCTTCCTCCGCATCGGCACCTGCGGCACCTTCCAGGACGGGGTCGGGAACGGCGACATCGCGATCTTCGACTCGGCCGCGCGCTACGACGGCGCCTCGAAGCTCTACGCCCCCCTCGAGTTCCCGGCGGTCGCGGACCACGAGGTGCTGGAGGCCTGCATCGAGGCGGGCCGCGGCCTCGGCTACCGCTGCCACGTGGGCACGACGCGCTCGGCCGACACCTTCTACGCCTGCCACGCGCGGCCGGGCTCCTCCTTCGGCGGCTACTGGCAATCGAGCTGGCGCGAGCACTTCGAGGACCTCAAGCGGATGCGCGTCCTCGCCGCGGAGATGGAGGCCGGCATCGTCCTCGTCCTCGCCCGGCTCTGGGGCCTCAGGGCGGGCGG
>CAYNPQ010000202.1:0-4298 GCA_964399065.1 uncultured Treponemataceae bacterium
CCGCATCCTCGGCAACATGCGCGAGGCCTGGACGCAGGTCATCGACCTCCGGCCGCGGCTCTCCCAGATCGAGACCAACCCGCAGTTCGCCCAGATCGTCCCCCCGACGGAGATGGTCGTCCTCGTGACCCTCGAGACCAAGATCGGCGAGGTCGAGGGCATGATGAACCTCTGCATACCCTACCTCACGATCGAGCCGATCGTCTCGAAGCTCTCCGCGCAGTACTGGTACAGCTCCGTGCGGCGCGGCGCCACCACCGAGAACCTCAACATCCTGAAGGAGAAGCTCTCCTCGGTGGAGATCCCCGTCATCGCCGAGGTCGGCAAGATCGACGTCTCGGTCCGCGACGTCCTCTCCCTCCGGGTGGGCGACGTCGTGCGGCTCTACTCGGTGAGGGTCGACGACCCGATGACGCTCAACGTGGGCAACAAGAAGAAATTCCTCTGCCGTCCCGGGGTCATAGGCAAGAAGATGGCCGTGCAGATCATCAAGAAGCTCGAGGACGTCGGGCAGGAAGAATTCGAAGAACTGGCATCCGAAGGAGACGAGTACAATGAGTGACGGCGCCCTTTCCCAGGAAGAGATCGACTCCCTCCTCGCCGGCCTCGACAGCGGCCCGGCCCCCGGGGGGGCCCCCGCGGCCGCCCCCGCGGCGCGCGCCGCCTCCGCCGTGCCTCCCCAGGTGGCCCAGGCCTTCAAGGCCCTCATCGACACGACCCTCGGGACCCAGTCGCAGAACCTCTCCATGATCACCGGCCTGCCCGTGAACCTCGCGAGCCCGGCCGTCGACGGAGCCTCGCGCGACGGCCTCCTCCGCGAGCTCCCCGAGGAGGTCCTCACGGTTTCCGTGCCCTTCGCGGGCTCCCTCCCCGGCGACCACGTCTTCGTCATGTCCAAGGAGACCGCCCTCAAGATCGCCTCGCTCGCGAACAAGGACGAGAGCCTCTCCGAGCTCGACGACATGGCCAAGTCCGCGGTGCAGGAGTGCGTCTCGACCCTGACCGGCACGCAGATCACGGTCGTCTCCGAGAAGACCGGCAACCGCAACATCCAGGCCGGCGTCGCCGAGGGCGACTTCGGGCCCAAGGCCATGGCCAGGCTGCCCTCCGGCGACTTCGTCCGCGTGGCCTACCAGATGCAGATCGGCGACGGCGCCCCCGACCGCCTCGTCGAGGTCTTCGCCCTTCCCTTCGTCCGCGACGTCCTCTCCTCGATGGGCGGCGGGGGCATGGCCGCGGCGCCCGCCGCGCCCCAGGCGGCGATGCCCGCCATGGGCATGGCCGGCGGCGCGATGGGCGGCGCCTCCCTCGGCGGCATGATGCCCGCCTTCGGCGGCATGGGCGCCCCGATGGGCGGCATGGGCTTCGCGCCGGGGATGATGGGCGGCGGGGCCGCCTTCGGCGGGATGAATCCGCCCAACGTGCAGCCGGTGCAGTTCGCGAGCCTCCAGATGCAGCAGGCCAGCCCCGAGTCGGGGAACATCGGCCTCATCATGGACGTCTACATGGAGATGACGGTCGAGCTCGGCCGCACCCGCAAGCTCATCAAGGAGATCCTCGGGATGGGCGAGGGCACGATCATCGCGCTCGACAAGCTCGCCGGCGAGCCGGTGGACATCCTTGTCAACCACAAGCTCATCGCCAAGGGCGAGGTCGTCGTCATCGACGAGAATTTCGGCGTGCGCGTCACCGAGATCGTCAGCCCGATGGAGCGCATGGGCGACATGAGCTGATTTTCTACCTAAAATTTTACCCTTCGACGAAATAACTCTTGCTTTCCTCCTCCCCCTGCACTAGAATATAGGGCGATTGGGAGGGGTCTTTTGAAACGTATAGCGCTCATCCTGTGCGCGTTCGTCGCGCTCGGGGCGGGCGCGGTCGGCTTTGCGCAGGGCGCCACGGGCGCCGGGCGCGGGGCAGCCGCGGGGGCCGTGGGGACGGCCCAGGCGGTGGACGAGACCGCGCTGGCCATCGGCGACGGGGCCGCGCCGCAGGCCGGGAGGAGTGGTCCTTCCGGCCCGAACACACTCGGTTACTTCATCCGCATGGTCGTGGTGCTCGCCCTCGTGGTGGCATCGATCTACCTCGTATTCCGCCTCATGAAGCGGCTGTCGCGGCCCGCGCAGGGCAAGGCGGGCTCCATCAAGGTCCTCGCCTCGACCGCGCTCGGCGCGGGCAAGGCGCTCCACGTCGTCACCCTCGGCTCCAAGGGCTACCTCGTCGGAGCCTCCGAGAACGCGATTTCGCTCATCGCGGAGATCGACGACAAGGAGTGCCTCGACGCCCTCGTCCTCGAGGCGGCGACCGCCCCCTCCGGCGGGGCCTCGGGCTTCGGCGAGCTCCTGGGCTCCATGCTCGGCGGCAAGGGCAGGAAGGTGCCGCCGCGCGGCCCCTCGGACTTCCTCTCCGGGCAGCGCGAACGGCTGCGGAAATTCTAGGGGCCGCCATGAAAGCGAAAGCCACCATCGCGGTCCTCCTCCTCCTGGCGATCCTCGGCGCGACGGGGGCCCGGGCCCAGGCGGCGCCCGCCGCGGGCGCCGTCCGCTCGAACGCGAGCGCGGTCGCGGCCCCGGCGCCCATCGTCCCCATGGTGGACCTGCGCGTGCGGAATCCCACCAC
The DNA here is from genome assembly GCA_964399065.1 of uncultured Treponemataceae bacterium. Lineage (GTDB taxonomy): Bacteria > Spirochaetota > Spirochaetia > Treponematales > Rectinemataceae > JAKLFE01. Next base: position 2,620 of record CAYNPQ010000202.1, read on the forward strand.
CGGCAAGGAAGTCGCCTTCTCGGTGCAGGTCCTCCTCCTCCTCACGGTCCTCTCCCTCGCGCCGAGCCTCCTCATCCTCCTCACGAGCTTCCTCCGCGTGTCGATCGTCCTCGACTTCGTGAAGCGCGCCCTCTCCCTCCAGCAGGTGCCGCCGACCCAGGTCCTCATGGGCATGGCCCTCTTCCTCACGGTCTTCATCATGTGGCCCACCTTCCAGGCGGTCTACGACAACTCCCTGAAGCCCATGTCGGAGGGAAAGATCGGCGTCGAGGAGGCCTACCGCGCCGCCGAGGGGCCCTTCCGGGTATTCATGTACAAGCAGATGCAGTCCAACCCCGCGAACATCCGCCTCTTCATGTCGATGCGCGGACTGCCCAAGCCTGCCAGCCTCGCCGACGTGCCGACCTACGTCCTCGTCCCCGCCTTCGTGCTCAACGAGCTGACCGTGGCCTTCAAGATCGGCATACTCCTGTACATACCCTTCATCGTCATCGACATGGTCGTGGCCTCGGTCCTCATGTCGATGGGCATGATCATGCTGCCCCCGGTCATGATCTCGATGCCCTTCAAGCTCATCCTCTTCGTGCTCGTGGACGGCTGGGGCCTGCTGACCCAGCAGCTGGTGAGGTCCTTCTTCTGATGGGAGGCGACGAATGAGCGTAGGCGACGCCGTTTCCATACTGCGCGGGGGGATCGTCGAGATCCTGGTCCTCTCCGCCCCCGTCCTCCTCGTCGCGATGGCCGTCGGGCTCCTCGTCTCGATACTGCAGGCGACCACCTCGATCCAGGAGCAGACCCTGACCTTCGTGCCGAAGATCGCGGCCATCATGCTCGTGCTCGCGTTGCTCGGCGGCTGGATGTTCGGCAGCCTCGAGCAGTACACGAGGGACCTCTTCGCGATGATCCCGGACATGGCGAGGTGAGGCGGGCATGAGCTGGCCCTTCGCCGACTGGAACCTCTTCCTCCTCGTCGCCGCGAGGACCCTCGCGATGATCGAGGTGGCGCCCCTCCTCTCGGGATCGGGCGTGCCGCAGGTCGCCAAGGTCGGGCTCGCCGGCTTCGCCGCGGCCGCGGTCTTCCCCGCGGTCAAGGCGGCGGGCTACCCGATCCCCGACGACGGCGCGGCCTACGCCCTCCTCCTCGTCGGCGAGGCGATGATCGGCCTCATGACCGGCTTCTTCCTCTCGATCGTCTACGCCGCCTTCATCACCGCGGGGCAGTTCTTCTCGCTCCAGATCGGCTTCGGCGCCTCGGAGGTCTACGATCCCCTCGCCGAGATCGAGATCCCCCTCATGGGCCAGTTCCTCAACCTCATCGCCATGTTCGTCTTCGTGTCGACGAGCGGCTTCCAGAAGCTCTTCGTCGTCGGCCTCCAGGGCTCCGTCAAGGCGATGCGCGCCATCGACCTCGTGACGAGGAAGGACGACATCGTGCCCTTCCTCCTCCGCGCCACCGGGGCCCTCTTCCAGCAGGCCATCGTCCTCTCCCTGCCCATACTCGGGACCCTCTTCGTCCTCACCATCGCCCTCGGCCTCCTCTCCAAGGCCGCTCCGCAGATGAACCTCCTCACCGAGGGCCTGCCCGTCTCCCTCCTCGTGACCTACGTCCTTCTCGTCGCCTGCCTCCCCTTCATGATGGAGGCCTTCTCCCGCCTCATCGAGGCCGGCTTCTCCGACCT
>CAYNPQ010000203.1:0-4235 GCA_964399065.1 uncultured Treponemataceae bacterium
AGCACCTCAAGCTAGCGTGTCTACCAATTCCACCATCGCCGCGTGGAACGGGGATTTTATACCCGAGGCGGCGCGATCATGTCAAGCGCCGACAGCGGCCGGAATTCGGGTTCTTGGCTTCGGAAAGGGGGGTGCCCTCGAAGGCGCAAGCGCCTTCGAGGCGACGAAGCTCCGCTTCGTCGGAATTCCCGGTCTTATACGGTTTCCCTCCCGCTCTCGTGGACTGAACCCCCTCCCCTAGCGTTCGCAGACCGGCTTGGGCACCGCGCTCGGGCCGAAGTCCTCGGCCAGGAGGTCCATGAGGACGACGTCGTGGTAGGCGCCGGCGTAGAAGTGGGCCTTGCGGCGCCGGCCGATCTCCTTGAAGCCGGTCTTGCGGTACGAGGCGATGGCGCGCTCGTTGTAGGCGTAGACGCGGAGCATGAGGCTCCGGAGGCCGAGGACGTTGAAGGCGTAGTCGCAGAGGAGGCGGAGGGCCTCGGTGCCGAGGCCCTTGCCGCGGCTCTCCTTGTCGCCGATGAAGATGCCGACCTCGGCGGCGCGGTTGGACTCCTCGATGTCCATGATGCCGCAGTTGCCGAGGAGGCGGTCCTCGCGGCCCTCCGGGTCGGCGCCGCGCTCGACGATGGCGTAGTTGTGGCGCCGGGCCAGGCCGGGGAGGTGCTCGCGCTCGCCCTCGAGGCTCACCTGGGCCTGCGACAGGGTGAGGTAGCGGGTGGTCTCGAGGTCGTTGAGCCAGGCGGTGTAGGTCTCGGCGTCCTCGAGGCTGATGGGCGAGAGGTAGACCCTCCGGCCGACCATCTTGGGGAAGTACTTCATGCCTTGGCTCCTTCGTGGTGGGCGTGGCGGGCGACGGGCCGGCCGTGGGAGTCGCGGGGCGCGGCGGCGAGGAGGGCCTCGACGCGGGCGAGGGCCGCGTCGATGTCGGCGCAGACGTTCGCCTCGCCGACGAGCTCGTCGAGTCCCATCTTGCGGATGGCCTCGCCCGGCTGCTCTCGGACGCCCGAGAGGACCAGGGCTGTGCCGTGGCGGTGGCAGCGCTTGGCGAAGCTCGCGAGGGCGTTGAGGCCCGAGGCGTCGATCGCGGGGACGTGGCGCATCCGGAGGACGAAGACGGCGGGCGGCTTCTCCAGGGCGGAGAGCGCGTCCTGGAGGAGGTCGGCGACGCCGAAGAAGAAGGGGCCGTTGATCTCGTAGACCTCGCAGCCGGCCGGCACGCGCCTCTCCTTGATGTCCGCGGGGTCGACGCCCTCGCTCGCGCCGGGCAGGACCGAGCCGAGGAGCGATTCGGCCTGGGCGATGGTGGTGGTCTCGGCGCTGCGCTTGAGGAAGAGGAAGACGGCGAGGATGACGCCGACCTCGACCGCGGCGGTGAGGTCGATGACGACGGTGATGGCGAAGGTCGCGAGCATGACGATGAGGTCGCTCTTGGGCGCGCGCCTCATGGCGAGGAAGCGCGGCAGCTCGCTCATGTCGACCGCGACGACGACGAGGACGCCGGCGAGGGCCGCGAGGGGGATGGCCTCGGCCACGGGCGCGAGGAAGAGGGTGAAGGCGAGGAGGACGAGGGAGTGCACCATGCCGGAGACCGGGGAGCGGGCGCCGGCCTTGATGTTCGTGGCGGTGCGAGCGATCGCGCCGGTGGCGGGGATGCCGCCGAAGAGGGCGGCGGCGATGTTGCCGAGGCCCTGGGCCGTCAGCTCGGCGCCGGCCGAGTGGCGGTCGCCGGTCATGCCGTCCGCGACGACGGCGGAGAGGAGGGACTCGATCGCCGCGAGGAGGGCGATGGTCACCGCGCTCGGGAAGACCTCGCGGACCTTGGCGAGGGAGAAGGCGCCGAGGGAGAAGGAGGGGAAGCCGCGGGGGATGGCGCCGTAGCGCGAGCCCACGGTCTCGGCGGGGAGGGAGAGGGCCCAGGCGGCGAGGGTGACGACCGCGACGGCCGTGACGGCGGCGGGGATCCTCGGCGCGAGTTTTCGGACGAGGTAGATGAGGGCGATGGTCCCGAGGCCCAGGATCGCGGGCCAGAGGCTGATCGTGCCGACGGCGGAGGCGTACTGGCCGATCTTGCCGAAGAAGTCGGGGTCGAGCTTGTCGATGCCGAGGCCGAGGAGGTCCTTGATCTGGCCGACGAAGATGATGACGCCGATGCCGGTCGTGAAGCCGACGGTGACCGGGTAGGGGATGAACTTGACGAGGGAGCCGAGGCCCGAGACGCCGAGGGCGACGAGGATGAGGCCGGCGATGATGCCCGCGACGAGGAGGCCGTCCATGCCGTGCCGGGCGATGACGTCGGCGATGATGACGACGAAGGCGCCCGTGGGGCCCGAGACCTGGAAGCGGCTGCCGCCGAGGAGGGCGATGACGAAGCCCGCGATGATCGCGGTGTAGAGGCCCTGGGCCGGGCTCCCGCCCGCGCCGATGGAGAAGGCCATCGCGAGGGGGAGGGCCACGACGCCGACGGTGAGGCCCGCTATGAGGTCCTTGCGGAAGTCCTGGCCGGTGTAGCCCTCGGAGAGGCTCCTGAAGAAAGCGGGCTTGAGCCCGGCGACGGAGAAGAATTTGAGTTGAACTGCCATGGGAGGAGTCTACACCCCTTCCGCAGGCGAGGGTCAAGGCGGGGGCCCGCTTCTAGAATCCCTCCTGCGCCGTACGCGCCGAACCGCGCCCTAAAAACTGTCTTGCGCGGTTCGGCTGATGATCTCCTCCTGGTGGTTCCGGTCGAGGTTGACGAAGTAGTCCGAGTAGCCCGCCACGCGGACGAGGAGGTCGCGGTAGTCCTCGGGCTTGGCCTGGGCCTTGCGGAGGGTCTCGGTGTCGACGACGTTGAACTGCACGTGGTGGCCGCCCATGCGGAAGTAGGTCCGGACGAGGGAGGCGAGCTTGTCGACGCCCGCGTCCCCCTCGAGGGCGGAGGGCAGGAAGCGCTGGTTCAGGAGGGAGCCGCCGGTGCGGGCGTGGTCGAGCTTGGCGAGGGAGAGGGCGACCGCGGTCGGGCCCTTGCGGTCCGCGCCCTGGGCGGGCGAGGCGCCGTCGGAGATGGGCTTGGTCGCGCGGCGCCCGTCGGGGCTCGCCCCGGTCCTGAGGCCGAAGTAGACGTGGCAGGTCGTGGACAGGAGGTTGATGTGGTAGGTCCCGCCGCGGGGCGAGGGCCTGCCGTCGATGGCGCGGTAGAGGCTCTCGAAGACGCGCCGCGCGAGGGAGTCGGCGTACTCGTCGTCGTTGCCGAAGCGGGGGGTCTTGTTCGACATGACCAGGCGGAGCTCCTCCCTCCCCTCCCAGTCGGCGGCCAGGGCGGCGCGGAGCTCGGCCCAGGTCGTCTTCCCCTCCTCGTAGAGGTGCCGCTTGATCGCCGCGAGGGAGTCGGTCACGGTGCCGATGCCGCAGCACTGGATGTAGTCGGTGTTGTAGCGCGCGCCGCCGTCGTAGTAGTCGAGGCCCTTCTCGATGCAGTCGGCGACGACGGCCGAGAGGAAGGGGGCGGGGGCCCAGGCCGCGAACATGCGGTCGAGGTAGTTCGAGACGCGGACCTTCGCGGCGACCACGAAGGCGAGCTGCCGCTCGAAGGCCGCGTACAGAGCCTCGAAGTCGGCGAACCGCGCGGGGTCGCCCGTGGGCGCGCCGACGCGCTTGCCCGTGCAGGGGTCGACGCCGTCGTTCATCGCGAGCTCGAGGAGCTTGGGCGCGTTGAGGTAGCCGTGGAGGAGGTAGGCCTCCTTGCCGAAGGAGCCGGTCTCCACGCAGCCGGAGGTGCCTCCCTCGCGCGCGTCCTCGAGGCTCTTGCCCATGCCGGCCTGGGCGGCGACGACCTCGTCCGCGTTGAAGAGCGAGGGGTAGCCCGAGCCGCGCCGCACGACGCGGCAGGCGGCCTTGAGGAGCCTGTCCGGGGTGCGCGCGCCGACCTGGAGGTTGGCCTGGGGCTGGAGGAGCTGGAGCTCGTCGAGGACCTCGAGGGCGATGTACGAGACTTCGTTCGAGCCGTCGGAGCCGTCGCGCCGGAGGCCGCCGAGGTTGATGTTCGTGAAGTCGTTGTAGGTGCCCGACTCGGCCGCGGTCACGCCGACCTTGGGCGGGGCCGGGGTGTTGTTCACCTTGATCCAGAAGCAGGCGAGGAGCTCCTTCGCGGATTCGCGGGTGAGGGTCCCGTCGGCGAGGCCCTTCTCGTAGAAGGGGCCGAGGTGCTGGTCGAGGTGGCCGGGGCTCATCGCGTCCCAGCCGTTGAGCTCGGTGATCGT
>CAYNPQ010000204.1:0-4235 GCA_964399065.1 uncultured Treponemataceae bacterium
GGGACGATGTTGACCGAGCCGACGTTCTCGCCGTCGAAGACGGGCTTGACCGTCGCCTGGATGGGCTCGGGGACGCCGGGCTGGGCGGGGATGGTGAGGGTGTATGAGTCGCCGAGGATGACGCCTTCGACGGAGACGGCGCCGGCGGCGGCGCCGGAGGAGGCGCTCTGGACGCTGTGGAGGTCGTGGGGGTTGAGGCTGTTCTTGAGGATCATGGAGATGCCGCCGAGACCGCTGATGCCGCGTGCGGCGGCGGCGCCGAGGACGGTGGCGCCGATGGTGGCGTTGGCGCCGGAGCCGCGGAAGAGGAAGTAGGGGAGGGAGCCTGCGGCCGAGGGTGTGACCTTGACGAGGTTGTCGGTCTGGCGAAGGGCGGAGGCGCCGGGGACCGCGAGGATGGTCGGAGTCGAGGAGGTCTCGACGGCGGCGGCGGAGCCGATGGCGACTGAGGAGCCGGAGACGTACCAGGCCTCGTTCGAGCCGTCCATGCGGACCCAACGGCCCCAGAAGTACTTGTCGATCGTCGCCGAGGACGGGCTGTCGCCGCCGGGGCCGTTGCCCGCGCCGCCGCCGGCGGGGTTGGGGCAGGAGACCGCCATCGCGCAGAGGAAGAAGGCAAGGGCGAGGGCGGGGAGCCGCGAGGCGATCCTCCGGGAACGAATCGAACGTTGATGTACCATCATCGCTTCCTTGATGTCGGTCGAGTGCGCATCGGTCAGTTCGCGTCCCCGACGTAGATGCTATTGCATTCGGCGGAGACGGCGAGGATCCTCGTCCCCGCACCCGACGAGGCGAGGGCATTCCAGGGCCTCGCGATCGTGTCCATGATCTGCCAGGTCGCGCCCCCGTCCGTGGACCGGTGGAGGTACCCTCCGCGCGCCGCGGCGACGAGCGAGGAGCCATCGTCCGAGATGGCGATAGCCGACCAATCCCTCGCGCCGGAGCCCGAGCGAGCCGTCCATGTGGCGCCGCCGTCGCTCGAGGTGTAGACGAGGCCGTTCTTCGCGGTCGCCGCCACCTCGAGCCCGTCGAGGGACGAGGCCACGGAGCTCCAGGGGCCGTTGCCCGCCCCCGCGCAGGCCGTCCAGGTCGCGCCGCCGTCGCTCGAGACATGGAGGTTCCCGCTCTCGTAATACCCGTCCATGGCGATCAGCCTCATGCCGTCGGCCGACGATGCGATCCCCCACCAGCATCGGTTCCCCGCCGCGGATCGATCCGTCCAGGTCGCGCCCCCGTCGGCCGAGGTGAAGATATCGCCCTTGCTCGTGCCGGCGGCGAGCCTGGAGCCGTCGGCCGATGATGCGATGCAGGTCCAGGGTCTGGTGCCCGCCGACGTCCGCGAGGTCCAGGTGGCGCCGCCGTCGGCGCTGGTATAGAGGCCGCCTCCGTTGCCGTAGCCCCTCTCGACCGCGGCCAGTTTTGTCCCGTCGGAGGAGGCGGCGAGGCCCTGCCAGTCCTTCGAGCCCAGGTCGGTGATCTCGTTCCAGGAGAGGCCCCCATCCGGAGAGACGTAGACGTAGCCCCCTCCCGCTCCATAATCGTCGTTGGCGGCGACGATAGCCCTGCTCCCGTCCGCGGAGATCGCGGCGCGGATCCAGTTCTTCCAGCCGACGGCGCTTCGCTCGGTCCAGCTGTTCCCTGAATCCACGGAGGTCCTGATATGGCCGACGCGGCTGCTCGATAAACAGCTGTCGGCGACGGCCATCCTCGTTCCGTCCGAGGAGAGCGAGATGGAGCCCCAGTTACCGAGGCCCGCGCTCCCGCACTGGGTCCAGGACGCGCCGCCGTCGCGGGAAATGTAGAGGTAGTCCCCCGAAACCCCGTAGGCGCCGGCCACGAGGGTTAGCCCGTCGGCCGAGGAGGCTACCCCGCACCAGTTGCGCGAGCCCGTGCCGGGGCAATCGGTCCAGGACGCGCCAGCGTCCTGGGAGACGGCCGGATACCCCAGACCGGCAACCCTGACGAGTCTCTTGCCGTCCGAGGAACTCGCTATCCAGGTTTCCGAATTGCGGGAGGCGCCCGACCGGGCGCTCCAGGTCGCGCCCCCGTCCTCCGAGCTGTAGGTCGAGCCGTAGCCCGTCAAGGCCAGCGAGGCGCCGTCCGCCGACGAGTCGATATCCGTCCAGCCGCAGAAGCGAAGCTCGGCCCGCTCGGACCAAGTGGCTCCTGCGTCCGAGGAGACGTAGACATATCCGCCCGAGTAGAGATCCCCGCCTACAGCCACGAGCTTCGTCCCGTCGGCTGATCCGGCGATGCCGTTCCACCCTCGCTTGCCCGCTCCTCGTCTCTCGGACCAGGTCGCGCCGCCGTCGGCGGAGGTGTATATGTAGCCCCCGAAGACGGTCGCCGCCAGGCTCGAACCGTCGGATGACGAGGTTATGCGGGACCACCGGCGGTAGCCCGCCCCTCTCCGCTCCGTCCAGCTGGCCCCGCCGTCCGTCGATGTGAAGATGAGGCCGCCGGAGCCCCAGACCGCGGCCGCCAATTTCGTCCCGTCGGCGGACGAGGCGATGGAGCCCCAGCGGCTTTTGGAGGTAGGGCCGACGATCGCCGGCGCGCGCTCCGTGAACGCGAGCGCCTTCCCGAACCACTTGGCATACAGGACCGTATCCGCGCCGAGCGCGATGGTTTCGCCAGGATTGAAGTCGGCTCCGCTCCAGTCGGCTTTCGTGTTCCATCCTCGCAGCTCGAAGCCGGCTCGGAGGAGCGGTCCGGCGTTGTCCAGGACGGCCGGCGCCGTCCCCGCCAGATAGTGGATCGTCGGAGCCGGGAGACTGCCGGAATCCGCGCCGTTCGCGTCGTATCGGAGCGAGTAGGCCGTCCTGAAGGAGCTGGCTTGAAGATCGAAGGAACCCGAGGTCCGCTTGCCGTCGTAAATGAGGACGGATTCCATCCGCGTGGCCACGATGGGGACGTCGCGGTAGTAGAAGTCGAGGAAGAGCAGGTAACTCCCGCTCCTCAGGCTGGAGGTATGGGTGGCCTTCGAAGAGGCCGTCGCCATCGCAAAGGACAGGGTCTCGTCCTTCCCTTGGAGCCGGCCCTCCACGCGGTCGACGATCTTGTCGACGGGCCATGATGCCTCCAGGGCGAGTTCGCCCGTTCCGGCGGCCGGCGAGAGGACGACGACGGCGGTCTTTTGGAGTCCCGCTTCGATGACGAGCGAGACGCTGCCGGCCGCGACGACGGCGCCATCGGCGTCGAGCCCCTCGACGGCGACGGTCCAGGTCCCCGTGCGCAGGTCGAGGAGGACGAGGGAGGTGCCTGCCGGCGCCGAACAGGAAGCGGCGGCGCCTCCGGGGCCGAGGCCGACGGCCCGATGCGAGGCGATCTCGTATCGATCTGGCAGCAGAGCCCGCTCGCGCGGATCCGTTATCACGAGACTACCCGTGGAAGGGGGAATCACGGGAAGGTGGCAACCCGAGACGGCCGTCAGGATGGCCAGCGCGATTATCATGCTCGTAGTCTTCATGTCGCTTTCCTCGCTCAATACACGATGAACGTCCGCGAGCAGGCGAAGGGCAGCCCGTTCTTTTCGGCCACGAGCATGAGCGAATGCTCCCCGATCATCTCCGCCGTCGCGGTGACGGAAGCCTGGCCGCCGGTCGCGAACTGAATGCCGTCGAGGAACCATGCGTAGCTTCCGGCGGCCGGCGATGAGACGGCGGAGAGCGGCATGGTCGAGCCTGCGGCGAGTGATGCGACCATGCCGGCGATGGAGACCTCGAGGATCGGATCGACCACCGTGAGTCCCCCGTCGCCGGCGGGGAGCCACTTCGCGTGGAGCGTCGTCCCGGCGGTGAACGCATCGGTCGAGAAGTCCCAGGGGACGGTCAGCGCGAGGTCGGCGTGCCAGCCCGCGAAGGCCTGTCCGGACAGGATCGGCGCCGGGGGTGCCGCGCATCTCTCGCCGGGCGTGACGAGAAGATCCGCGACGGCGCTCCCTCCTCGACTGTCGAAAGAGACGAGGCACTTGTACAGATAGCTCGCCGTGGAGATGTAGGCCTCGCTCGCCGCGCCGCCGAATGCGGCCGCCTTGATCGTGAGGTCGCGGTCGACGCGGACGGGCGAGGAGTAGGCGGGGCTGTCGGCGGTCGGATCGGAGCCGTCCAGCGTATAGCGGATCGTGCCGCCCGCGCCACTGCGGATTGCGACGTCCTGCGGCCTGTCGTACCTGCCCGGGGGCGGGCTGAAAGTGACGGCCTCGCCCTCGGGGAAGGGGTAGAGGGAGAAGAAGT
>CAYNPQ010000205.1:0-4230 GCA_964399065.1 uncultured Treponemataceae bacterium
CCGGGCGCTCGGGACTCCTCGACTTCAAGGCGATGGCGGCCCACGCCCGCGACATGATCGCGCAGTTCGACATCCGCGCCGGCGAGGGGCCGGCGACCGAGGCTTCGGCCATGTCGGGCGGCAACCAGCAGAAGGCCATCATCGCGCGGGAGATCGACCTCTCGCCCGAGCTCCTCGTCGTGGCCCAGCCGACGCGCGGCCTCGACGTCGGCGCGATCGAGTACATCCACAAGCGCATCGTGGCCGAGCGCGACAAGGGCCGGGCCGTACTCCTCGTCTCCTTCGAGCTCGACGAGATCCTGGACCTCTGCGACCGGATCGCGGCGATCTCGCGGGGCGAGATCGTCGGCGTCGTGGACGCCGCGAGCGCGAGCGAGCGCGAGGTGGGCGCCATGATGGCGGGCCTCAGGTCGCCGTCGGGCGCGGAGGCCGCGAATGCCTAGGGGAAAGAAGCGCCTCATCGACCGGATAGCCGGCTCCGACGCGGCCATGTCGCTCATCGTCGTGGCCCTCGGCTTCCTCGTCGGCACGGTCCTCGTCGTGTCGGTCGGGCGCGATCCCGCGAACATGTACCGCGCCATCGTGCAGGTCGTGACGGGCCTCGACCTCACCCGGGGCACCTGGAACGCGCGCTACATAGGCGAATGGCTGGTCTCATCGACCCCCCTCGTGCTCTGCGGCCTCTCGATGGCCTTCGCCGCGCGGGCGGGCCTCTTCAACATCGGCGCCGAGGGGCAGTACATCGTCGGCCTGACGGTCGCGCAGTTCTGCGCCTTCTACCTACTCCCGGTGCCCGGCCTGCACTGGGTCCTCGCCGTCCTCCTCGGCATGCTGGCGGCCGCGGCCTGGGGCGGGATCGTCGGCTTCCTCAAGGCCAAGTACGCCGTCTCCGAGGTCGTCGCGACGATCATGATGAACTACATCGCCCTCTACGCCTCGCGCTACCTCACCATGCTCATCCCGGGCACGAACACCTACAAGACGCCGAGCTTCCCCGCCACCGTCCGCCTCTCCAACGCCTGGCTCGAGTCGATCACGAACCGCTCGCGGCTCAACACGGGGCTCTTCCTCATGCTCGCCTCGGTCCTCTTCTTCTGGTTCGTGATGGAGAAGACGAGGACGGGCTTCGCCCTGCGCGCCACCGGCTTCAACAAGGACGCCGCGCGCTGCTCGGGCATCAACGTGACGCGGAGCACGGTGCTCTCCATGGCGATCTCGGGGGCCTTCGCCGGACTCGCGGGCTGCGTCGTGGCCCTCGGCTCCTTCGGCTACGGGCGCGTCCTCGCGGGCCTGGACAACTACGGCTTCAACGGCATCGCCGTGGCCCTGGTCGGAAACAGCACCGCCCCGGGGACCTTCCTGGCCGGCCTCCTCTTCGGCATGCTCCAGTCCTCGCAGCCCCTCATGCAGTCGAGGCAGATCCCCAAGGAGGTGACCTACATCATCTCCGGCCTCGTCGTCGTCTTCATCTCCCTGCGCGCCGGCTTCGGGCTCATCCTCGAGGCGAGGGCCAAGCAGCTCGCCCGAAAAGGAGAGCTCCGCGATGAGTAGCGTCCTCGGCGTCGTCCCCTCCATCCTCATGATGGCCTCGCCCATCCTCATCGCCGCCATCGGCGGCCTCGTCTCGGAGCGCTCGGGAGTCGTGAACATCGCCCTCGAGGGCCTCATGGGCTTCGGAGCCTTCGCCGCCGCGACGGCCAACGTCCTCCTGGAGCAGAGCCTTCCCGGCTGGTCCATCTGGATCTCCCTCGGCTTCGCGACCGCGATCGGCGCCCTCGTCTCCCTCATCCACGCCTTCGCCTCGATAAGCCTCAACGCGGACCAGGTGATCTCGGGCACGGGCATCAACCTCCTCGCGAACGGGATCACGGTCTTCCTCTGCCAGATCATCTTCAAGCGCGAGCGCACCGCCTCCTTCCTCCAGGGCATGAAGGCGGGATGGGGCGGGATCTACCCGACGGCCTGGATCGCCCTGGTCCTCCTCGTCGCGGTCTGGTACGTCCTGTACAAGCGTCCCGTCGGCCTCCGGCTCCGCGCCTGCGGCGAGAATCCCCAGGCCGCCGCCTCCGCCGGCATCGAGGTGCGGAGGATGCGCTACTGGGCCGTCATAGCCTCGGGCGCCTTCGCCGGCCTCGCGGGCGGCTGCCTCGTCCTCACCCAGACGATCGAGTACAAGGAGAACATGATCAACGGCGCGGGCTTCATCGCCCTCGCCGCGGTCTCCTTCGGCCGCTGGATACCCAAGGGCGTGGCCGGGGCCTCCTGCCTCTTCGGCGCAGCCGTGGCCCTCTCGATCTATGTCGTGAACATCGAGTCCCTGCGCAGGCTGCCGCCGGAATTCTTCAACATCCTGCCCTACGCCATCACCCTCGTGACCCTGGTGATCTTTTCGGGCAAGGACTACGCGCCCCGGGCCTCGGGCCAACCCTACGAGAAAGGCGCCAGCTAGGGGGCCATCCCATAAGATCGTTCGATGGCATGTCGGACTGAATATCAAGGAGTATTGAACCGCAGAGGCGCAGAGACGCAGAGATGAGGGAACGGGAGGAGGAGAGGGAGAGGCATGGAATGATCTTGGACATCCGCGAAGAGGGTACTCCTGTATTTATCGGTCATGATCTATCGTGTTAATACTTTTTCCTGGATCAAGCCATAGAGAGAATACCCCTTGATCCCATCTCTTTCTCTCTGCGCCTCTGCGCCTCTGCGTCTCTGCGGCGGAATTATCCATCTTTAAGAGACAGTGTTCCAAGGATATGCCACTGGAGGGGCGAGAATGCACGATAAAAGCCTGGAGCATTACCGGAACGGGACGCCGCACAACGCGGCAAAGGCGGGCGAGGTCGCGCCCATCGTGCTCATGCCCGGCGATCCCCTGCGCGCGAGGCACATGGCCGAGACCTACTTCGAGGGCGCGAGGGAGTTCAACGCGGTGCGCAACATGCTCGGCTACACGGGCGAGTACCGCGGCGCGCGGGTCTCCGTGATGGCCTCGGGCATGGGCTGCCCCTCGATGGGGATTTACTCCTTCGAGCTCTTCGCCTTCTATGACGTACAGGCCATCGTCCGCATCGGCACCTGCGGGGGCCTGACGCCCGAGCTCGAGGTCGGCGATCTCGCCTTCGCCATGACCTCGAGCGGGGACTCGAACTACGCCGCCCAGTACGGCCTGCCGGGCCAATTCTCGCCCTGCGCCGACTACGGACTCCTCGAGGGCGCCGTCTCCATCGCGCGCGAGCGGGGCTATCGGCATTGGGTCGGCAACGTCCTCTGCTCGGACGTCTTCTCGCTCTACAGCGCCCTCGACCCCGAGGCCGGCTGGAAAAAATGGGCCCGGATGGGTTGCGCCGCGACCGACATGGAGAGCTACGCCCTCTACTGCAACGCCGCCCGTCTCGGGAGGAAGGCCCTCGCGATGTTCACCTGCTCGGATTCCAACGTGTCGAGGGCCGAGATGAGCGCGGCCGAGCGCCAGACCGCGCTCGACCGGATGTTCGACGTGGCCCTCTCCCTCGCTTGTTCCTGGAAAGGCTGAGGAGCATGGACTTCGACGGGTCGGCGTCGGGCTCGGCCGCGAGGGCCTTCCTGGACGCGATGCGCGACAGATACGCCTGCAAGCTCTTCGACTCGAGTCCCCTCCCGCGGGAGCTCGAGGAGTACGTCCTCGAATGCGGAAGGCTCTCGCCCTCCTCCTTCGGGCTCGAGCCCTGGCGCTTCGTGGCTGTCACGGAGCGGGCCCTCATCGAAGGCCCCCTCTTCGAGGCCTGCTTCCGGCAGGATGCCGTCAAGACCTCTTCCCTTTTCGTCGCGACCCTCGCGCGGCGGGCCCCCGACCTCGCCCCCGACGCTGATTTCGTGCGCTCGAGGGCGGAGCGATTTCCCGGGGGGCATCCCGTCTTCCGGGCGGACTATATGGGCTATCACGAGTTCCTCGAGCGCGAGGGCCGGCTCGAGCATTGGTCGCGCGCCCAGACCTACATCGCCTGCGCGAACATGATGACAGGCGCGGCGGCCGCGGGCCTCGATTCCTGCGCCATCGAAGGCTTCGACGAGGGGATGCTTTTTAAGGCCCTCGGCGAGGATCCGGATCGATGGCTCGCGGGCCCTGCGGTCATCTTCGGCAGGCGGGCCGAGCCCGTCCGCGAGAAGATCCGCGCGCACTATGACGAGGTCGTTGATTACAGAGGATGATATTTCATAGAGGCATTTGCGAGGCACTTCACTATATTG
>CAYNPQ010000206.1:0-4208 GCA_964399065.1 uncultured Treponemataceae bacterium
CCCCTGGAAGTAGATCACCGAGTTGGCGCGGTAGTTCCCTACCTTTGGCATCCTTGCAAGCTCCAGTCCGGCCGGCCGCCGTTTCGTCATTCGCAGGCGTTACAATTCTACGCTGTAGCGCCCATCATTTCCATACCTCGCGCGCTCCGACCGGCGCGCTTCCCCCCGCGCGGTGGCGGGCTCCTAGGGCTCGAAGGGGAGGTAGCCGAGCTCCTTGGGGAAGCCGACCGCCGCCCTGACCTTCCTGTAAAGCGCCGCGGGGTCCCCCGCGACGATGACCGCCCGGCCGCGGCGCGTGATCCGCGTGCAGCCGGGGCGCCCCTCGAAGAGCCCGCCGAAATCCGACTCGAGGCCGAGCGCCGGCTCGCCCCCCACGACGAGGAGCTCGAGGTCCTCGCACTCCGCGAGGCAGAGGCTCTCGTAGGGGTCCTCGGCCCGGGCCCGGAAAATGGCGATGTCGGCCATCGCTCCCGGCTCGAGGATGCCGGTCCGGCCCTCGAGCCGGAGGCCTTTGGCCGCGTTGACCGTCGCCATCTCGAAGAGGGTCTTCGCGGGGAGGTCCTCGCCGTACATCTCGCGGTAGAGGACCCTCGCGTACTTCATCTCCGCGAGGAGGTTGACCGAGCCCGTGTGGGTCGAGTCCGTGCCGAGGGCCACGTTGATCCCCGAGCGGAGCATCTTCCTGATCTTGCAGGTGAGGTTGAACATGAAGACGTTCGAGGCTGGGCACCAGACGACCGTGGCGCCGGCGCGCCTGACCTTGCGGAGGTCCTCGTCCGAGAAGCCGATGCAGTGGACGAGGAGGTCCCGCTCGTCGAGGGCCCCGGCCCGCTCGAGGACGCCGACCCCGTCCTGGGACTCGGCGTCGAAGCCCTCCTCGAGGTGGGTGATGAAGGGCCAGTCCCGCTCGACGGCCCTCGCGTGCTCGACCTCGATCCCCTCGCCCCACTTCAGGTCGTAGGAGGAGCACTCGTGGGCGAGGCAGTACTCGGATATCGCGCGGATCGGCAGCCCGGGGAGGTAGGGCGAATTGAGCTCGTGGGGGAAGTGGTCGTTCACGGTGGCGACGCCGGAGAACAAGTTCTTGTAGGCGCCGAGGGCGTACATCGTGGCGATGTCGAGGGCGGAGCGCTCCGCGAAGACAGGCGAGGCCTTGAGGTCCGCGTCCCAGGGAGCCCAGTTCGGGTAGAAGCGGCCCGGCGCCGGGCCGACGCGCGGGAGGTAGTCGCCCCGCAGGTGGTCGTGGGCGTTGACGAGGGCCGGGTAGACGAAGCGGCCGGGACCGACCTCGACCTCGCGCCGTGCCGACAGGCCGAAGCCCGCGACGACGCCGCCCTCGACGAGGAGGGAGGCCCCGTCGCGGATCTTCCGCGGGGTCACGATCGAGGCGCGCGTCAAGGCGAATGCTTCCACGGTCTCGTCCTGGGGCCCCCGCCGCGCGTTCGCGCCGCGGAGGCCGGGGATCGGCCTGCCGATGCCGGCCTTCCTACATTCTCGGAAGGGGAAGCCCGAATGATGAACGCGGATTGGAGCGAGCCGCGGCTCTGGGGCCCGATTCCGGCCCTAACTGAGGCTTAGGGCGAGGGCCGCCGAGCCGAAGAGGCCCGCGTCGGCGCCGAGGGCCGGGCGGACCACGTAGCCCGCGAGCCGCCCGGGCTCCGACAATGCCGGGACGTAGCCGGCGAGCTCCTCGCCGACGAGGACGGCGACGCGTTCGGCGAGGCCCGGGGCCATCCCGACGCCTCCGCCCATGAGGATCCGTTCCGGCGACAGGACGCAGACGTAGGCTGCGATCGCCCGCGCGAGGTAGCGCGCCTCGAGCTCCCAGGCGGGGTGGTCGCGGGGCAGCTCCTCGGCCTTGGCGCCCCAGCGCGCGGCGATCGCCGGGCCCGAGGCGAGGCCCTCGAGGCAGTCCTTGTGGTAGGGGCATCGCCCTCCGTAGGGGTCCGCGGGGTCTCGCGCGATCCGGATGTGGCCGAGCTCAGGATGGCTGAGGCCGTGGACCAGCGTGCCTCCCGAGAATACTCCTCCGCCGATGCCGGTTCCGACCGTCAGGTAGACGAAGTCCTCGAGGCCCCTGGCCGCCCCCCAGAGGAGCTCGCCATGGGCGGCGGCGTTCACGTCCGTGTCGAAGGCCACCGGGATGCCCATCGCGGAGCGGAAATAGCCGGCCACGTCGGCGTCGCGCCAGCCGGGCTTGGGCGTCGAGGTGATCCTGCCCCAGGTCGGGCTCGAGGGCTTGAGATCCACGGGCCCGAAGCAGCCGATGCCCAGGCGGTCGGGGTTCCGGCCGCCCGCCGCCCGCGCGAGGAAACCGCGGGCGGCGGAGAGCGTCTCCTCCGGGCTCGTCGTCGGGATCACGGAGCGCGCGAGGAGGGCCGGTTTGGCGCCCTCGCCCGGACCGGCCTCGAAGATGCCGCAGACGAATTTCGTGCCGCCGGCCTCGATGGCCCCGACGATCATCGCACTTCCCCCTCGCCGGCGCTCCGCTCGCCCGCTGGCAGGCCGGCGGCCGCCTCCTCGGGCGCCCCCTCCTCCCCGGGAGGGGCCTCCCTCGTCACGTGCTTGGCGTAAATGAGGTAGTCGTCGCCGGCCTCGTAGAAGTCGACGATGTGGCCGATGGTCGAGTAGCCGGCCTCGGTGAAGGTGCCCCGGCCCAGGGAGTCCTCCTTGCGGCGCGAGGTCTCGATGCGGACGATGGCCGAGCCCTCGATCCTCCTCGCCTCCTCCTCGAGCATCTCGAGGAGCCTCCGGGAGACGCCCTTGCCTATGTACGCGCGCTCGATGCAGAGGTCGCGGATGTCGTAGGTGAAGTCAGTGTTGGGGGCCTTCGACATGATGGCGAAGCCGGCGAGTATCCTTCCGTCCCTGAGGTCCAGGAGGGTGTAGGGCTGTCCCGGGTGGCGCTGCCACGCGAGGAGGGCCTCCTCGAGGATGTCGAGCTCGATGTCCTTGTAGGCACCCGTCTCGCGCGCAAGGGACGCGTACTCGCGAACGTCGATCATTGGCAAACCGCTTTCATCTAGGTTTTTCCGGGAACAGCAGTCATTGCATCGTATAACGTTTCGAACGTCCTTGGAAAGGCTCTGCCGGCCCTTCCGCGAGCCGCGCCGTCCGGTTCGGGCGCCGGCCCGGGCGGCTCGCCCGGGCCGGCGCCGCCGGTCTCATTTCACCGTGAAGCCCAGGGAGGCCTCGAAGGTGTAGGCCTTGCCCGGCTGGAAATCGACGGGCGACTCGACCGCGAGGCCGCCGGAGACGATCCGCAGGACATGCCGTCCCGGAGTGACCTGGGCCGAGCTCGCCTTCTGGAGGACGCCGTCGACGTAGACCTGGATCTGGCTCCAGTGGCCGCCCTTCAGGTCCTTGTTGGCGGCGGCGTCGGGAACCACGACCTGCCAGGACGCGGGCGCGGGTTGGAGCGTGGCCTGGACCTGCTGCGGGCCGTTCAGCGCCACGCTCGCCGCGAAGTCCGTGAAGCCGGGGGCCTTGATCGTCACGCCGTAGGTCGCGGGCGGGAGCATCGCGGCGAAGGGGGTCTGGCCCGCGGGGTTGCCGTTGATGAGGACCTGCGCGCCCTTGAAGTTGACCGCGTCGACCGTGAGCTGGTACGTGAGCGGCTGGAGCGCCGCGTTGACCTGGGCGGGGCCGCTGACGACGACGTTCTGGTTGAAGTCGACATAGCCCGCCGCGCGGACGGTGACCGCGTAGGAGCCCGCGGGGAGCTGCGCGGAGAAAGGAGCCTTGCCCGCGAGGTTGTTGTTGAGGTACACGTCGGCGCCGGGCACGTTGGCCGACACCGTCAGGGCGAAGGTGACCTGCTGCAGGGTCGCGTTGACCTGGACGGGGCCGTTCACGACCACGTTCTGGTTGAAGTCGACGAAGCCCGGGGCGCGGACCGAGACCGAGTAGGATCCGGGCGCGACGGTCGCGCTGAAGGGAGTCTTGCCGGCCTGGTTGCCGTTGATGAATACTCCCGCGCCTTGCACGTTGGCCGATACCGTCAGCGCGAAGGAGAGGGGCTGCAGGGTGGCGTTGACCTGGACCGGGCCGCTCACGACCACGTTCTGGTTGAATTCCACGAAGCCCGGGGCGCGGACGGTGACCGCGTACGAACCCGGGGCGACGGTCGCGCTGAAGGGCGTCTTGCCCGCGGGATTCTTGTTGATGAGGACCTCGGCGCCCTGAACGTTGGACGACACCGTCAACTG
>CAYNPQ010000207.1:0-4166 GCA_964399065.1 uncultured Treponemataceae bacterium
CGCGACGGCAAGGTCGACCTCGTCATCGTCGGCGCGGACCGCATCGCCGCGAACGGCGACACGGCGAACAAGATCGGCACCTTCGGACTCTCGCTCGCGGCGGCGCGCTACGGCGTACCTTTCTACAGCGCGGCCCCGGTCTCGACCATCGACTTCGCCTGTCCCTCGGGCGACGCGATCGAGATCGAGGAGCGCCCGGCCGACGAGGTGACGACGATCGAGGGTATCAGGATCGCCCCCGAGGGCATCGGCGTCTACAACCCGGCCTTCGACGTGACCCCCGCCGCCAACATCACCGGCATCGTCACCGAGCTCGGCGTCTTGAGGCCGCCCTACGCGGAGTCGATCGCGCGCTGCCGCTGATGTTCCGGGCCGCCGGGAGGCGGCTGGATCTCCCGCTGGTACTGGGCCCACTCGTAGAGGCGACGGTAGCCGACCTTGTCGTAGAGCTCGAGCATGGGCCGGTTCAGCGTCGCCGTGCAGGACTTGAGCCGGGCGCAGCCCCTCGCCTTCGCGTATTCCACCGTGCGGAGCTGCATGGCGAGGGCGAGGCCCTGTCGCTGGAAGGCGGGCAGGACGGCCATGAGGCCGCACTGCATGGCCCCGGAGTCCCGCAGCATGCCGACCTCCTTGAGGCCGACATAGTCCTCGCCGCGGAGGACGACGAGGTAGGCTTCGAGGAGGGTCGAGGGATCCTCGATCTGCTCCGACCGCCACTCCTCGAAGTCCTGGCGCTCCCAGACGTAGCCCTCCTCGGTCGGGACCTGGCGCTTGGCGGCGTCATACAACTCGTAGAGCTTGCGGTCCCTGCCGGGATCGCCGGCGAGCTCCGCGAGCGACCGGAGGCGGAAGCCCCTCGCCTCCAGCGAGGCGAGGAGGGCGGGGAGGGCCGAAGTGTCGGCCCCGGCCACGTCGAGGACCACGGGCGTCTCGCGCCAGGTCTCGCGGAAGCCGTGCCGCTCGAGGAAGCGCATCCCCTCCGGCCGGACCGTGTAGCCGTCGGCGCAGAGGAGGCCCCCGGCGAGCTCCCCGAGCCCGGCCTCGAGACGCCTGAGGAGACCTGTCCCCGCGCCCCTGCGGCGGAAGGCCGGGAGCACGGCGAGGTTCACCGAGAAGGCGCGGCGACCGTTGTAAGCCTCGGCCTCGACGCAGGAGAGGAAGCCGACGGCCCCGCCCTCCAGCTCCGCGAGCCAGCGCCGGCAGAGCCGGGACGGGCTCCGCCTCGCGTCGGCCTCCTCGAGGGCGGCGACCGAGGCCGCGCGCTCGGGCCAGGCGATATCCTGTTCCTTCCAAATGGCGACGATGTCGGGGAAGTCCGCCCTCCCCGCCTCCCGTATGGCGAGACCCGCCGTCGGTTCCGGATCGATCGTCCGCATCGCGCCTCCAAAGGTATGTCGTCGGTTGCCCTGATCAGGCCACCCTACGCTATCCCGCGATACACGGCAATGGACAAATCGAGTAAACGGATTCTCGCCCCCGGATCGGACTCCGCACCCCTCCCGGGAAGGCATAAGCGCACGGCAGGACGAGGCGCTCGAGGCAGGAAGATTGATAACGGTGTATAAATAGACACTTGTCTACAAGCGCGCTGACCAGATCGGGTGTATGACAGGTCCTATCCCATCACCAAGGAGGCTACCATGCCCCAGCAGAACCAGATCGCGGTCAGGATCCCGGAGGCGGAGCTCGAGGAGATCCGCTCGGCCATCGGCCTGCTCGAGAGGCGGCTCATGCCCCACCTCGCGAACCTCACCCCCCAGGACCGGCAAGAACTGCCGAAGATGGGGGACAGGACGGTCGCCTTCGTCCAGAAAGCCTACGAGTACGGCCGCTCGAACAAGGAGCTCGCCCCGCCCTTCCTCGACCTCGAGGCCATGGCCACCGATGTCGCCGCGGTCGAGCTCCTCCGCGGGCTCGCCAGGTCGCTCGGCCCCATCCACGAGGCCCTCTCCGACAGCCTCCTCCTCTCGGGGAGCGAGGCCTACCAAGCCGCACTCCTCTACTACGGCAGCGTGAAGGCGGCGGCCAAGGTCAGGACGCCGGGCGCGAGCCTGATCTACGATGACCTCTCGACCCGCTTCCCCGGAGCGCCGGCCAAGAAGAAGGCCTGAGCGGGGTGGGGGGTACTTCGGAAGTACCCCCACCCACTTCGGAAGTCCGGCGCCGGGGTTTGGAATCCCGGCGCCTTAGTCCAGAACTCCCAAGCCGAGGTTCAGAACATCGAAGCCGGAGTCCCGAGCCCCGAAGCCGGGGTTCTGGACCTCGAAATCGTAGTCCGTAACCTCGAAGCCGGAGTTCCAAACAGCGAAGCCGGAGTCCGGAACTGCGAAAACGCGGTTCCGAACCTCGAAACCGGAGTCCGGAACCTCGAAGCCGATATTCCAGACACCGATCCCGAGGCCGAGCCCGCGGGCGGGGCGCGTCCAGCGGAGTATCGCGGCGATCCGACAGGAAGGCCCGGGGGGACAGGAGGGGCCGGCCGCTCCATCGCCGAGGTCAGGCGCTCCTGAAGAGCAACGCGCCCGCCGGCTCCGGCGCGACCTCGCCGTGGTCGACGGCGACAGCGCCGTCCACGACCACATAGGCGATCCCCTCGGGGGGCGCGAGCTGGTCCGCGAAGGTCGCCCGGTCGCGCAGGGTCGCCGGGTCGAAGGCGACGAGGTCCGCGGCCGCGCCCTCGACGAGGCGCCCGCCCTCCAGCCACGTCATGCTCGCCGGCAGGCTCGTCGCGTGGCGGATCGCCTCGGGCCAGGAGAGCCCCGCCTCGCGGATGATCCGGAGGGCGCGGGGAAAGCTGCCCGCCGCGCGGGGATGGCCCTCGCCGTGATGGAGTATGCCGTCGGAGCCGATGGCGCAGGATGGATGGGCGAGGCACTTCCTGATCTCGGCGTCGTTCATGATGTGGGCGATGATCAGCGCCTCGGGATCGTTGGCCCTGAGATCGGCGTAGGATTCCGGGGTCAGGAACCGGCCCTTGTATTTCCCCGTAGCGACCTCGAGGGCCTCGAGACCCTTGTTCCACCGCTTCTCGAAACCGGGATCCAAGGCCGCCGAGCCGATGGTCGTGCAGAACGCGTCGTAGGGGTAGCAGTCGAAGGTCAGGTCGACGCCCTCGGCCTTCGCCGCCTCGATCATGCCGACAGCCTCGGCGGTGTAGCCGAAGGCCGTCATGCTGCCGATGTGGGAGACCTGGAGCCGGACCCCGTGTCGCCTCGCGATGTCGATCGTTTCCCGGACCGCGCCGACGCACTCGGGACCGTCCGTCCTGATATGGACGGACACCCATCGGCGCGGCATCCCGACGAGGACGGAGACCAGGGCCGCGATCTCCTCGGCGCTCGTGTTGGGCGCGTACTCCAGCCCAAAGGAGAGGCCGAAACTGCCTCGCCTCAGATCGGAACGGAGGATCTCGCGCATGCGCTCCGTCTCGGAGGTGTCCGCAGGCCGATAGAGATCCTCTATCCCGACGACTTTCCGAAGCGCCAGATGACCGGTCAGGTAGCCGAGCTTGAGCCAGGGGCTGCGCCTCTTGGGTGCATAGGCGTCGATCAGGGGGCCCAGACCGCAGTTGCCCGCCAAGGCCGTGGTCACGCCCTGCGCGAGGAGGGCCTTCTCGATCACGTCGGGCTCGTCGAGCTCCTCGTCGTGCATGTGCGTGTCGATGAATCCGGGGGCGACGTAGAGGCCGGAGACATCGATGACGCGCCGCGCATCCGGGCTTTCCGCGCCGAGGTACGCGACGCGCTTCCCGGCGATGCCGAGGTTCGCGGGCGATTCGCTCCCCTGCACGGGATCGATCAGCGTCCCGCCCTTCACCAACAGGTCAAGCTTCATCGCCTCCTCCTCCATCGGTGAGCCGGAACGGGGTCCAGCGCATAGGTTCCCAGTATACCACTGCCTCGAGAGATGGGAAGAGGACGACTGCGCCGGACGACCATGTCTAGATTCACCCGCCCGCGCGGGGCGCGACTCTAGCGCGCCCCGTGAGCCCCTTCTCGGCCAGTTTCAATCCACGCGCCCGCGTGGGGCGCGACGCCATGCGGTGCGCGGACGGCTTGTGACCGTTAGGTTTCAATCCACGCGCCCGCGCGGGGCGCGACCGTGTCCGTATAGACGCATGCCATATACACTGTGTTTCAATCCACGCGCCCGCGCGGGGCGCGACG
>CAYNPQ010000208.1:0-4084 GCA_964399065.1 uncultured Treponemataceae bacterium
GCCGACACGGGCATGTCCATCATCGGTGCGAGGAGAGGTACTGGCGCGGTGAATGCATCGCCTAACGCGCTTATTGAGCCGGTCGGGGAGGCGGGGCTCGCTGGCGACGCGACGGCGGCGACGACCGCCGCCGCGGGCGACCAGGCCGGCTCGACCGCCGTCGCGATAGCAGCGGCCCTGGACGAGGCGGCCGCGACGACGAGCCCGGCGGAGCAGGTTCGCGCAACGCGCGAAGTCACGGCCGACGGCGTCGCCGTCGCGGCCTCGTACTCGGCGGCGCCGATCATGCCGAGCCTGCCGGCCCGCGGCGCTCGCGATCTTGCGGGAGGCCCGGGCGGCGCCCCGGCCAATCCGGAGAACGCCTCCGGCGCGGCGCCGAGGCAGCCCCTGTACTTCGCGCCCAGGCGCGAGGTGGGGAAGCCGCGCGACGAGGAGGGCGAGGAAGGAGGCGCGGACCGCTCCTAGGTTTCCGCGCGAATGTCGACATGATGCCGCTGGGCATGGAGCCCGGCGGCTTTTTTGCCCGCCGGGCGCGGCGCGCGGCCCTAGCCGGTCCCGGCCCGCCTCGATATCCTCGAAGCCATGACGGAAAGGAAGCAGGACTCGGAGACGGGCCGCGGCACCCTCATGGCCTTCGCCACCTACACGATGTGGGGGCTCCTCCCGATCTACTGGAAGCAGCTCCGGTCGGTCGATCCCCTGCAGATCCTCTGCCATCGCATTTCCTGGGCGCTGCTCTTCGCCGTCGCCATCCTCGCGGCGACGCGGGAGCTCGGCTCGTTAGCGGCCATCTTCCGCGACCGTCGGCGCGTCGCCTCGGTCGCGGCGAGCGGCTTCCTCATCACCGCCAACTGGGGAGTCTACATCTGGGCGGTCAACGCCGGGCGCCTCGCGGAGGCGAGCCTCGGCTACTACATCAATCCGCTGTTGTCGGTGGCCCTGGGGACGCTCTTCTTCAAGGAGAGGATCGATCGCTGGACGGCGGTGGCGGTCGCTGTCGCCGCGGCGGGAGTGATCGCGGCCTCTATCATGCTCGGCTCGCCGCCTTGGGTCTCGCTCGCCCTGGCGGCGAGCTTCGCGCTCTACGGGGCGGTCAAGAAGAAGACGGGGCTGGGGCCGGTCGCCGGGCTCGCCGCGGAGACGGTCTTCGTCGCGCCGCTCGCGCTCGCCTGGCTCGTCCGCGAGCATCTCGCGGGGCGGGGCGCCTTCGGCGGGCCGGACCTCAAGGTGAACGCTATGCTCGTCCTCGCGGGAGTGGTAACGGCCCTGCCCCTCCTCGCCTTCGCCTACGCGACGACGAGGATCACGCTGCAGCGCCTCGGCTTCGTGCAGTACCTCTCGCCGAGCCTGCAGCTCGCGCTTGGACTCCTCGTCTACGGTGAGAGGCTGACGCCGCCCCTGGCCGTGGCCTTCGCGACGGTGATCGCCGCGGTCCTCGCCTACGCGCTCACGCGCGATAGACGATCTCGCCTCCCTTGACGGTGGCCGCCACGAGGTTCATGCCGGCGTGGTAGGGCAGGAAGGAGATCGAGGGGGCGTCGAGGAGGACGAGGTCGCCCGCCTTGCCGGGCTCGAGGGAGCCGCGGCTTTCCGCCATGTCGAGGGCCGCGGCGCCGTTCAGCGTGAGGGCCGTCAGGGCCTCCTCGATCGACAGGCGCATGTACAGGACGGCGAGGGCGAAGGCCAGGGGGATGGACTGGCTGTAGCATGAGCCGGGGTTGAGGTCCGAGCCGAGGGCCACCGCGCATCCGAGATCGATCATCGCGCGCGCGTCGGCGTAGGGCTCGCGCAGGCAGAAGGCGGTCAGGGGCAGGCAGGTCGCGACGACGCCGGTGGCGGCCATCGCGGCGAGGTCCTCGCGCGAGGCCTTGAGGAGATGGTCGGCGCTCGTCGCGCCGAGCTCGGCCGCGAGGCCGGCTCCGCCTAAGCGCTCGATCTCGTCGGCGTGGAGCTTAAGGCCGAAGCCCGCCTCGCGCGCGGCGACCAGGTAGCGGCGGGAGTCCTCGATGCCGAAGACGCCCTTCTCGCAGAAGACGTCGCAGAAGCGCGCCGCCGGGGCGCCCTCCGCGCCCGCGACCCGGACGCGCGGCAACGCCTCGCGGATGACGAAGTCCATGTAGCCCGACGGGTCGCCCTCGAACTCGGGCGGGACGGCGTGGGGCCCGAGGTAGGTGGGGACGATCTCCACCGGGGTCCGCGAGGCGAGTTCGCGCATCGCGTCGAGCTGGCGGAGCTCGGTCTCGAGGTCGAGACCGTAGCCTGACTTGCCCTCGACGGTGGTGACGCCGAGCGAGAGCATGGTCCAGAGCCGCTTCTCGCCGGCCGACACGAGGGCGTCGAGGTCGGCGGCCCTGGTGGCCTCCATGCTGCGCCTGATGCCGCCGCCGCGGCGGTGGATCTCCATGTAGGGCATGCCGCCCGCGCGCCAGAGGAACTCGTCGGGGCGGTGGCCGCCGAACACGAAGTGGGTATGGCTGTCCACGAAGCCGGGCACGACGGCCCGCCCGCCCGCGTCGAGGGCCGGGAAGTCCGCGAGCTCGTCGGGGCCGAGACCGGTGGCCGCGGCCAGTCCCGCCGCGGGACCGGCGTAGGCCACGAGGCCGTCGCGCACGAGGATCGCCGCGTTATGCGAAATCGAAATGTCCCGCATCGCGGCGCCGCGGGCCGCCTCGGCGCCGAGCGGCGTGGCCAGCTCGCCTATGCCGGTGACCAGTAAATCGCCCATCGCGTCTCCCCTAGCCCCTGAACAGCGGATCGAGGCCGAGGGTGCCGCGGAGCCGGTCGAGGTAGCCCTCGCGCTTCAGTTCTGCGAGGCGGTCCTCGGCGCGGCCGAGCTCGGTCTGGGCCCGGCGCGCGGGCAGGGAGCCGGCCTCGGCCTGGCCCGCGAGGTAGGCCTTGATCGCCGCGATGGAGCGCGTCATGTAGTCGATCTCGCGCCCGCGATAGGCCTCGAGCCGCGCGCGGTACCAGTCCGAGCCGAGGACGTAGTCGAGGTCGAAGAGCCGCCGGACCTCGGGGTCTCCGATGTCCTTGCCCTCGTACTTCTCCCCCGCCATGGCGAGGAGGACGGCCTTGAGGGGCGGGATCGCGGCCTCGACGGAGCCGTCGGAGAGGTAGTCGCGGGCGGACTTGGCCTGGGCCTCCGCTATGTTCTCGATGCCGTCGACGTACTCGGGCAGGGACTGGAGCTCGGGCCTGAGCATGTCGTCGGGGAAGACGGAGGAGGGCGTGTCGAAGATGCGGCCGAGGAAGTGGCTCGCGAAGAGGGGCGTTATGCGCCATCCGAGCCGGCTCGCCGGCACCTTCCGGCCCTCGAACTCGAAGTCCTCGACGCGCTCGAGGTAGCCGTGGGACTTGAGGAAGGCGGGATCGCGCTCCTCGGGGCTCATGCGGGACCAGAGCTCGGGCACGAGGAGGGAGACGTCGTGCTCCATCTTGTACCTGCGGCCGATGTGGCCGGCCGCGGTAGAGAAGCCGCCGTAGCCCGCGAGGATGAAGGAGAGGAGGGCGTTGTTGAGGTCGGTGGTCGGCACGAGGGAGTTGAAGGGGCCCTTGGTGAGGGCGCCCTCGCTGCCCGCCCCGGTGGTCGAGGGGCTCTTCCCGGTGAGGGAGCAGACGAAGTCCATGAAGAGCTCGGGCAGGTCCTGGTAGTGGATCGGCCCGTAGACGGCGAGGGGCCTGATGCCGGCCTTGCGGTCGACGGGATTGTTGCGCCTGCCGGGGAGGACGGCGCCGACCGGGTGGAGGACGGGGAGGTCGGCCGGGATCCTGCGGTAGAGCCGCGACGAGAGGTCGGCGAGGTAGCGGGGCTCGGGATCGACGTGGGAGGGATCGAGCTGGAGGTAGCGCGGGTTCTTGGAGGGCGCGCCGTCGACCATCCGCGGCCGGTCCGAGGCCACGAACCACTCGAAATAGTCGTCCTTGGCCGCGGCCTCGATGAAGGCCCGCATGGGCTCGGAGTACTCGGAGAGGGAGACGGCCTTCTCGGCCATGGCGCCCGCGGCCGAGCGCGAGAGGGGCTCGAAGTTGGAGATGAAGTTGTCCTGCCGCGCCATGTCCTTCTCGGCCTGCTTGTCGTAGCCGC
>CAYNPQ010000209.1:0-4067 GCA_964399065.1 uncultured Treponemataceae bacterium
CATCCTCGAGAACGGCTTCGGCGACCACCGCATCGAGGGCATCGGCGACAAGCACATCCCCTGGATCCACAACCTCCGCGACACCGACGCGGCGATCGGCGTGGACGACGAGCTCCCGATGCGCCTCATCCGCCTCTTCAACGAGGAGGCCGGGCGCAAGGTCCTCGCCGAGAACGGCGTCGCGAAGGACGTGCTCGACCGCCTCGACTGGATCGGCATCTCCGGCGTCGGCAACATGCTCGGCGCCATCAAGTTCGCCAAGTACTACGAGCTCGGCGAGGACGATGTCGTCTTCACGATGCTCACCGACTCCATGGCCATGTACCAGAGCCGCCTCCGCGAGCTCTCCTCCGAGCGCGGCACGTACGACCAGCGCCAGGCCGACCGCGACTACGACCGCCTCCAGGGCGTCTCCGTGGACCATGTCCTCGAGCTCTCGCAGGTCGACAAGCGCCGCGTCCACCAGCTCAAGTACTTCACCTGGATCGAGCAGCTCGGGAAGGACCTCTCCGAGCTCCGCGCCCAGTGGGACGACCACCGCGCCTACTGGGGCGGCCTGCGCGCCCAGGTCGGTCAGCTCGACGCGATGATCGAGGACTTCAACCGGGAGGTCGCGAAGTGATCCTCCTCAAGGACTGCCTCCGGGTGGTCCGGACCCGGGGGCCCGACCTGGCCGGCGCGGACGTCCTCGTCGATGGGAATCGCATAACGCGCGTCGGCGAGAGCCTGCCCGTCCCCGCGGGCGCGCGGGTCTTCGACGCCTCGCGCATGGTCGTGGCCCCGGGCCTCGTCAACACGCACCACCACTTCTACCAGACACTCACGCGCAACCTGCCCGCGGTGCAGGACGCCAAGCTCTTCGACTGGCTCCTGTACCTCTACGAGGTCTGGAAGGGCCTCGACGAGGAGGCGGTCTCCCTGTCGAGCCTCCTCGCCATGGCGGAGCTCGCCAAGACCGGCTGCACCTGCACGACGGACCACCACTACCTCTATCCCCGCGGCTTCGCGGCCGACCTCCCGGGCCTGCAGTTCGAGGCCGCTTCGAGGATCGGGCTCCGCTTCGCCCCGACCCGCGGCTCCATGTCGCGCTCGAAGAAGGACGGCGGCCTGCCCCCCGACTCGACGGTGCAGGACGAGGACGCGATCCTCGCTCATTGCGAGGCGACGATCCGGAAGTACCACGACCCGGCGCCCGATTCCATGAGGCGCGTGGCGCTCGCGCCCTGCAGCCCCTTCTCGGTCTCCGAGAAGTCGATGCGCGACGCGGCCTCCTTGGCCCGCCGCCACGGCGTTCGGCTCCACACCCACCTCGCGGAGACCGCGGACGAGGACGAGTTCTGCCTGCGCATGTACGGGCGCCGGCCCCTTCGCGTCATGGAGGACTGCGGCTTCGTCGGCCCCGACGTCTGGTTCGCCCACGGCATCTTCTTCAATGACGAGGAGCTCGACCTCCTGGCTCGCACGAAAACGGGCGTCGCCCACTGCCCCTCCTCCAACATGCGGCTCGGCTCCGGCATCTGCCGCGTGCGCGAGATGCTCGACCGGGGCGTGCCCGTCGGCCTCGCCGTCGACGGCTCGGCCTCCAACGACAGCTCCGACATGCTCGGCGAGGCGCGGCAGGCCCTGCTCCTGCAGCGGGTGCGCTACGGCTCGGCCGGCCTCCTCGCGAAGGAGGCCTGGCGGATCGCCACCGAGGGCGGCGCGGCCATCCTCGGCTGGCCCGAGGCGGGGCGGATCGAGGAGGGCGCGTTGGCCGACATCGCCTGCTGGCGCGTCGACGACCTCGCCTACGCGGGCTCGATGTCGGACCCCTCGGCCGCCCTGCTCTTCTGCGGCTACGATCACTCGGCCGAGCTGGTGATCGCGAACGGCAAGATCGTCGTCGAGGACGGCCGCGTCCTCGGCATCGACGAGGAGAAGCTCAGGGACGACGCGAACCGCGTCGCCCGTCGCCTCTACGAGAAGGCGGGGATACTGTAGAGATGGTCAAGAAACTGCTCAAGCCGCGCGACGCGGCGGACGCCCTCGCGATGCTGGCTGGGGAGCCCGGCTCCCTCGCCCTCGCGGGAGGCACGCACCTGCTCTCGCCGCGCTTCGCCGGCGAGGATCTCGTCCTGGTGTCGGTGGCGGGCATCCTGCCCGCCGCCATTTCCGTCGAGGCCGGCGCCTTGCGGATCGGCGCGAACGCGACCTTCCAGGACCTCGCGGATTCGCGCATCGCGCCCGAGGCACTGCGACGCGCCGCGCTCTGCATGGCCAACCGCAACGTCCGCAACATGGCGACCGTCGGCGGCAACCTCGGCGCCAACAAAGCCTGCGGCTCCCTCCCTCCCCTCCTCATCGCCGCGGGCGCGACTCTCAGGCTCGCGGGGGGCGAGGGCGAAGCGAAGGTCGAGGATTGGCTGGCCCTTCCCGCCGGCTCGCGCCGCGGCCTCGTCGAATCGGTCCTCATGCCGCTCCCCGCCTCGCGCTCGATCGCCTATCGTCGCTGGTCCCGTACCGCCTGCGACCTCTCGGTCATCATCGCAGCGGCCGCCCTCGACCGCCCGTCCTCGCCCGGCGCACCCGTCGCGGGGCTCCGGATCGCCCTCGGCGGCATGGCCCCCATCGCGAGGCGCTTCCCCGAGCTCGAGGCCCTCTTCGAGGGCGGGCCCTTCCCGGGCCTCGACGCGGCGCAGGCCGCGATCGCGCCCCTCCTCAGGCCGGTCGACGACCTCCGCGGGAGCGCGGCCTTCAAGCGCCTCCGCGGCGCGGCCCTCCTCGCGGAGGCCATGGCGGAAGCGGCCGGCGTCCCGGCCCCCGGAGGCAAGGCATGAACCTGAACTTCGAGCTCAACGGCCGCCGCGTCTCCTGGGACTGCGGCGAGGGCGAGAGCCTCAAGGACCTCTTGAGGCGCAAGGGCATCGTCTCCATCCGCGACGGCTGCGACGGCGAGGGGGCCTGCGGGCTCTGCGCCGTGATCCTCGACCGAAAGGTCGTCAACTCCTGCATGGTCCTCGCTGCCATGGCGGAGGGCTCCGAGGTCCTCACGGTCGAGCACTTCTCGCGAGACCGAGAGCTCTCGATCGTGCAACGCGCCCTCGTCGACTCGGGTTGCGTCCAGTGCGGCTACTGCACGCCCGCCGTGGTCCTGGCCCTGCACGACCTCATCGCGCGCGCCCCCGCGCCCACGGACGCGCAGGTCCGGGACGCCTTGTCCGGCACCCTCTGCCGCTGCACCGGCTACGAGCAGTTCCTCGACGCCGCTCGCCTCGCCTCCGCGAGGATGCGCGACCCCTCCCACAAGCCCGCGCCTGGCCCGGACTACCGCCCCGACCTCCGCCACGTCGGCAAGGACCGCGAGAAGGTGGACGCCGCCTGGCTCGCGCGCGGCGGGAAGGCCTTCGTCGAGGACAGGGTCGAGCCCGACGCCTGCCACCTCCGCATGCTGACGAGCCCCCACGCGCACGCCTGGATCGCCTCCATCGACTCCTCGGTCGCCGAGGGCATGCCCGGCGTCGTCGCCGTGCTCACGAGCCGCAACTGCCCCGACAAGGTCTACACGACGGCCGGCCAGGGCTTCCCCGAGCCATCGCCCCACGACCAGCGCATGTTCCCGCGCAAGGTGAGGCACGTCGGCGACCGCGTGGCAGCCGTGCTCGCCGAGACGCCGGAGCAGGCCGAGGCCGCGTTGGCCGCCATCAAGGTCGAGTACGAGCTCCTGAAGCCCGTGCTCTCCATCGCCGAGGCCAAGGCTGCGGGCGCTCCGGTCGTGCATTCGGGTGAGGTGAGCTACGTCGCGGGAGAGGCTCCCGCGGGCTCCAGCGTGAAGGGCGACGGCCGCGACGATCCCATCGTCTACCAGTTCCCCCTCCACGCGGACCCGCACCGGAACCTCGCCGCGAGCGCGGCCGCCGGCATCGGCGACGTGGACAAGGGCTTCGCCGAGGCGGACCTGGTGATCGAGCGCCGCTACCGCGGCAACCGCGTGCAGTGCACGCCCCTCGAGCCCCACGTCGTCTACGCGCGGACCGAAGCCGACCGCCTCGTCCTCCACGCCTCGACGCAGGTGCCCTGGCACGTGAGGC
>CAYNPQ010000210.1:0-1664 GCA_964399065.1 uncultured Treponemataceae bacterium
TCGGCCCGCGCCGAGCTCTCCTGGGCCCAGAAGCTCGGGCTCACCGGCGGGCTCGGCCTCTCCCTCGGCTTCGGGTACCGCCTGCCCGGGCGGGCCGCCGCGCTTCCGGTCGGCGGGCCTCGGCTCCTCGAGATCGAGGGACTCGAGCTCGACGAGGTCTTTCCCGTCCTTCGCTCCACGTACGACGAGCGCCCCCTGGGCCGACTGCGCATCAAGAACGCGGGCAAGGAGGCGGCCACCGAGATCCGGGTCAGCTTCCTGGCGAGGCAATACATGGACGCTCCCAAGGAATGCGGGACGATCGCCCGCCTCGAGCCCGGGCGCACGGCCGAGGTGGACATCCTCGCCCTCTTCAACGATTCCATACTCAACGTGACCGAGGCGACCAAGGCGGGAGCTGAGATCTCCCTGGAGTACCGCGACGCCTCGGGCGCGGGCCCGGCCACCCTGTCGCGGGGGGCGACCGTGCTGGTGTACGACCGCAACGCCCTCACCTGGAAGGACGACCGCATCGCCGCGGCCTTCGTGTCGAGCAAGGATCCCTGGGTCCTGGACCTTACGGGCAACTTCCTGGCGGCGGTCAAGGGATCGCGCAACGCGGAGCTTCCCGCCAACCTCCAGGTCGCCCTGGCGGTGCACGAAGGGCTCCGGGTCTACGGCCTCGCCTACATGAAGAGCCCAAATAGACCCTTCGCCCAGGCCGTCGTCGACACGGCGGCGGTCGACAGCCTCCGCTACCCGCGCCAGACCCTCGGTTTCCGCTCCGGGGACTGCGCCGACCTCTCGGTGCTCTACGCTTCCTGCCTCGAGGCCGCGGGCATAGAGACCGCCTTCGTCACGGTGCCCGGCCATGTCTTCATGGCCCTCGACCTCGGATTGAGCCCGGCGGAGGCGGCGGCCCGCGCCATGGATTTGCGCGAGCTCATCATCCAGGACGGTCGCGCCTGGCTGCCCATCGAAACCACGCTGCGCGACGCCGGCTACATGGAAGTCTGGCGCAAGGCGGCCGCGCAGTGGCGTTCCGCATTCGAGAAGGGATCGGCGGCCCTCTATCCCCTCCACGAGGCCTGGAAGACCTACCCGCCCATCGGCTTGCCCGCCGACGGCTCCTCCGTGTCCCCTCCCGCCGGGGACCTCGTCCTCAAAGCCTTCCGCGCCGAGCTCGCCCGGGCGGTCGAGGCGGAGCTCGGCCTGCGGATCAAGGCCCTCGGCGACTTCCAAGCGAAGGGGCGGGACCTGGCCAAGCGCCTGAACGACCGCGGCGTGCTCTACGGGAGGTACGGCAGGCTCGACGAGGCGGAGCGGGACTTCAAGGCCGCCGCGAAGGATGATTTCCCTCCGGCCATCGTGAATCTGGGGAATATCGCCTATCTGCGGGGGGATATCGCCTCGGCCCTCTCCTCGTACCAGAAGGCGGCCAAGCTGTCGCCGAGTACGCCCGCGATCCTCGTCAACATCGCGCGGAGCGCCGCCGCGCTCGGGAAGACCGAGGTCGCCGCCGCCGCCTTCGAGCGCCTGCAGGCCCTCGATCCGGCGGCCGCGGCGCGCAACGCGGCGCTCGCCCAGGCGGCGCCGACCGGCGCCCCCGGCACCAGGGCCGCCGAGCTCGGCGCGGACGGGCCCGAATGGCTCTGAGCGAAGACGACAACATGGTCGGTTCGACA
>CAYNPQ010000210.1:1764-4004 GCA_964399065.1 uncultured Treponemataceae bacterium
AACCTCGAGTTCGGGACGGTGGGCAACGGCGCCTCCCGCGAGCTCGTCGTGACCGTGACGAACTCGGGCAAGACCGCGCTGGTTTTCCCCCAAGGAGCCTTCGTCATCACGCCGTACGCCGGGACCGAGGCTGGCGCCTTCAGCCTGCCCGAGGCGCCCGCGGGCACGGTGGCATCAGGCGATCGCGGATCCTTCAGTCTCAGGCTCCTAAGCTCGAGCGCGGGCCAGAAGTCGGCGAGGCTCGAGATCTCCAGCAATGATGCGACGAGGCCGAAGTACTTGCTGGAGCTCTCGGCGACCGTCTCCGACATGCTCGGCGTCGCGGCCCCGATCTTCTCGCATGCCAGCACGACCTATCAATCGGACCAGTCCGTCAGCCTGGCCAACGCCACGGCCGGCGCCTCGATCTACGTCACGACCGGCGACGACGCGGGAAGCGAGCCCTCCGATCCCGATCCCGCCAACCCCGCGCAGCTCTACGCCGAGGGAACCGGGATTGCCGTGGCCGGGAGCGGGACGAAGATGGTGATCAAGGCCCTGGCGACCAAGACGGGGATGGTCGCCTCGCCCGTCGTCAAGGTGACGATCCAGATCGGCGCCCAGCCGCCGACGCTGTCGACCAAGGCCCTCGCCTGGGCGAGCGAGGCCTCCGCGTCGGGCGGCGGAAGCGTCCTGGCGAACGGCGGATCGCCCGTCACCGCCCGCGGCATCTGCTGGAGCACGAGCCCCAGCCCCACGACGGGCGATACGGTCGCGGCGAGCGGATCCGGAAACGGCGACTTCAGCTCCACCATGACCGGCATCCTCCCCGGCACGACGTATTACGTGCGCGCCTACGCGACGAACGCGGCGGGCACCGGCTACGGCAACCAGGCAAGCTACATACTCCCGAAGATCGGCTTTTTCCCGAACGACGCCCAGGCGACCGGGAGCATGGCCGAGCAGACCGTCCCAAGCGGGGCCACGGGCAAGCTCGCGAACTGCGGCTTCGCGAAGACCGGCTGGAGCTTCGCCGGCTGGGCGACGAGCGGCTCGGGTCCCGTCGCCTTCGCGAACGGGGCGGACTGGACCGCGGCCGACGCCAACCTGAACCTCTACGCGAAATGGTCCGCCAACAGCTATCGCGTCATCTTCCACGCCAACGGCGGCACCGGGACGATGGCGGATCAGTCGGTATCCTACGGCGGGCAGGCCAACCTCAAGGCGAACGTCTTCGCCTACCAAGGCTATATCTTCTCCGGCTGGGCGACGAGCCCCGGCGGCGCGGTGGCCTACGGCGACGGCGCCTCCTACTGGACGGGAGCCGCCGACCAGGACCTCTACGCGGTCTGGATGTCGGGCACGGGGATCGTCTCGTTCAACGCCAACGGCGGCGCCGGGTCCATGCTCAACCTCTCCCTGACCAACGGCGCCTCGGCCTATCTCACGAAGAACCGCTTCGCCAGGACCGGCTACACCTTCAAAGGATGGCACACGAACGCGACCGCGGGCGGAACGCCGCTCTACGAGGACGAGGCCAGCTTCACCATGGGCCCCGCCAGCGTGGTCCTCTACGCGATCTGGGCCGGCAATCCCTATTCGATGGGCTTCGACGCGAACGGCGGCTCCGGCACGATGGGCTCCCAGACGCTCGTCTGCGGCACAGCGACACCGCTCTCGCCGAACACCTTCTCGAGGACCTCGTACAGCTTCGCGGGCTGGTCGACCGAAGCGGGAGGGACGGTCGCCTACGCCGACGGGGCCTCCTACACGATCGGGGCCGGGCCCGCCACCCTCTTCGCGCAGTGGATCCCGATCCCGGTGAGCGGGGTCGCCCTCTCTGCCTCGAGCCTGGCCCTGGCCGGCATC
This sequence comes from uncultured Treponemataceae bacterium, assembly GCA_964399065.1. GTDB lineage: Bacteria > Spirochaetota > Spirochaetia > Treponematales > Rectinemataceae > JAKLFE01. The sequence goes on from CAYNPQ010000210.1 coordinate 3,613, forward strand.
GGCGCGACCGGCGCGTTGAGCGCCACCATCTCGCCGGCGGACGCCCTCGACAAGGCCGTCGCCTGGTCGAGCGGCGCTCCCGACATCGCCTCGGTGGACCAGAGCGGCAAGGTCACCGCCGTCAATCCCGGCCGCGCCACGATCACCGCCACGACCCACGACGGGAACGAGACGGCGAGCTGCGCGGTTTCGGTTGCGCCGGCGGCGCCGACCGGCCTCTCGGCCCTCCCGAGCCGCAACCGGCCCGCCGGGGATGGCCGGGCGAGCATCACCTGGGCGGCCCCGGCGGGCAGCGGCCTGGCCTACGACATCTACCGCTCCACGGTCCAGGGCGAGCTCGGCTCCAGGGTGAACGGCGGCCTGGTCGCCGCGACGGAGTACCTCGACTCCGG
>CAYNPQ010000211.1:0-3987 GCA_964399065.1 uncultured Treponemataceae bacterium
GGACCTCGCGGTCGAGGCGCTGCAGGAGGAATTCTTCGGGCGGATCCGGCACTGAGTGAGCCGCCGCGCTGGCGGCCCGCGCCCGGATCAGGGGCCCGGGTCGTAGAAGAAGATCGTCCGCTTCGTCTCGTCCGCAGCGTAGATCCTGCCGGGATGGCTCGGCGCATCGAGGGGCACGAGGCCTATGCCCGCGAGGGAGCCGAAGCCGCCCGGGGGCTTGGACAGGGTCGCGATGAGCGATCCCGCGGGGCTGTATTTCCGGATTTCGGAGCCTCCTCCGTCCCTGGTCATGATGGCGGCGTAGATGTTGCCGTCGCGGTCGATCTCGACGTCGTAGCAGCCGCTCATCTGGTTCCCGTAGACGATCTCGGGCCAGAGCGGGCCTGCGCCGCCCCCGTCGAAGCGGAGGACCCGGTCGAGGACGACCACGATGTCGCCCGCCCAATCCGGCGCCGCGTCGGCGGCGATCCCCGTCGGGTACAGGAGGTAGGTCGGGTTGAGGGCGCAGTCCAGGGAACCGAGGAAGGAATAAGGCGGGCTCGTCGAGAACTTCTGGACGCGCTTGTTGTCCATGTCCGCGACGTAGGCGATCGTCCCGTCCTTCGAGATCGCGACGTCCCAGGGCTGGTCGAAGGAGCCCGTCGCCGTGCCGGAGGCGGGCGCCGACGCCCCCCACTTCGCCACGGGGGCGCCCGTCGCGCCGTCGAGGACCTGCACGCGGTTGTTGCCGGAGTCGGCGACGTAGATCCTGCCCGCCGCGTCCGCGGCGAGGAGGCGGGGTCGGTCGAACTGGCCCGCGGCCGAGCCCGGCGCGCCTCCCTCGCCGCCCCAGCGCGCCAGGAAGGGATGGGCCGGATCGGAGGTCGAGAAGGCCTGGATCCGGTTGTAGGCCCAGTCCGTGACGTAGACCGCGCCTCCGTCCGGCGAGGAGGCGACGTCGCAGGGCCGCGAGAAGGACCCGTCCCCTCCGGCCGAGGTCCCGCCGACGCTCGAATCGAAGGCGCCCGTTGCTGTCGCATAACGCGCGATGCAGTCCCTTCCCGAGCACGCGTCGGCCGCGATGAGCCTGCCCGAGCCGTCCAGGATGATCTCGGCGGGGGCGCCGACCGATCCCGCCGCGCCTTCCCGGTGCCATGCGTAGGCGCCGCTCGCCGCGTCGAAGGCGAGGAGCCTGGAGAAGTACCGCTCGGCCACGTAGATCCGCGTCGCGTCCGCGGCCACGTCGCTCGGGAGTCCGATCGCGTAGCTGTGCCCGCCGGTGTCGAGGGCGACGCCCTGCGCCACCGCCCCGTCCGCGGCGCTGGTGGCTATCCTCGCGATCCGCTTGTTGCCGTAATCCGCGATGTAGAGGTAACCGGCGTTCGGTCCCTGCCCGAGGCAGAGTCCTTCAGGGCTGCTCAGACCCGTCCATTTCTTGACGTAGGCGCCGGTCGCCGCGTCGAAGACCTGGATCCTGTCGTTGCTGGTGTCGCTCGCGTAGAGGTAGGTCCCGTCGCAGGCGAGGCCCTTGGGCCCCGAGAACTGGCCGTTGCCCGCGCCTCCCGAGCCCCAGGTCCCCGTCGGCGTCGGCGAGGGCGCGGCCAGGTCGAAGGCTTGGATGCGATTGTTGAAGGTATCGGCCACGTAGAGCGTGTTCCCGTGTGCGGCGACTCCCCCAGGCTCGCTGAACTCGCCAGCGGCGCTTCCCCCGCTCCCGTCGGGCCTGCCCCAGGAGTAGAGCCAGCTCCCGTCGGGGGCGATGCGCTGGACGCGGTTGTTGCCCGTGTCCGCGACGAGGTAGTCGCCGGCCCCGTCCAGGGCGATGGCGCAGGGGCCGAGGAAGCGGCCCGCCGCCGGGGCCGGGGTCTTCGACGCGAAGGAACCGGAGAGCGCATAACGCGTCGCTCCGGATTTGGCCCAGGCCGGAACTATCGGATTCGGGTCCGCGAAGACGGGATCGGACTTGTTGCCGGAGTAGTCGACCGCGCGGGCCTGGAAGCTGTACGCGGTGCCGTTGGCGATGTCGGGGTGATCGCGGCAGGAGAAGGTGAGGCTGGTCGTGCCCTTGTCGGGATTCGCCCACAGATCGCCGGGGCTCCCGGTGATCTCGAGGTAGCGGTAATCGGGGTCGGGGGGCTCGGTCCAGGTAAGGGTGATGGAGCGGTCCCCGGCCGTCGCGGCGAGGTTCGAGACCTCGGCGGGCGGAGTCTCGTCGACGGCCGGCGCGGTCTCGGCGCCGGTCGTGAAATAGTCGGCGTCGCCGGGCCCGATGATGCCCTTCACGCAGCCGCCGTGGGGGATGGTGACCGCCGTCGCCGCCGTGTCGTTGGATTCGTTCGGGTCCGCGGCGAGGGTCTCGAATTCGGCCACCCTGGCGAGGAAGCTCGCGTCGAAGCCGACGGAGTACAAGGTGGGACCCTGCGTCTGCGAGGCGGGATGGATGCCGATGACGTAGCCCTCGCGGCGGTAGGGCAGGTAATACCACTCGACCGCGTCGCCCGCGGGGCTGAGCCAGGCTCCGCTCGCGTCGCGCTCGGGCGTGGCGATCTCGCCGAGGAGGGGGCCTTTGTGGTAGCGGAACAGCTCGACATAGACGAGCTTGCGCCAGAAGCGGAGCTCCACGCCGTCCTGCCATTCGTAGTTCGAGGAATCCGTGACGGCGACGCCGATCCTCTCCACGGCGACATCGGCGCCCGGGTCGACGGGGCTGGGCCTCCGCAGGTGGAGGACGAGGGACTGCGCCTCCCCCGGCGCGAGGGGGCCCGCCACGGCACCGGTCAGGGGGGCGGAGTCGGCGCGCAGGTCGAGGTTGGCCGAGGGAGTCAGCGCGTAGCGGAAGTCCGCGGCGGCGCTCCTCCCCGTGTTCCGGATCCGGATCGTCACGTCGTAGTACAGGTCGAAGGGCTCGCCCGCGCCGCCCGAGCCCATCGGGGTGAAGGTGTAGCCCGCGACCATGAACTTCGACGAGAACATGCCGTACTCGACGGGGGTCGGGCTGTAGTCGTACTCGGCCTTGAAGTCCTGCCCCTTGCCCGAAACGCCGATGACCCCGATGTCCTCGCCCCGCTGCCGGGGCGTCACGGAGACCGGGGCCGCCTCCACCGCGCTCCCGGCCGCCGGCGCGATGGTGAAGCTGTCGCCGGCGATGACGCCCGTCGCTTCGAAGGAGCCCGTATTCGAGGTTGTGACGATCCGCTGGTCCTGCGCGTTGAGGACGTTCCGTATGACGAGGGAGACGCCGCCCGCCGGCACCAGGGCCCGTCCCGTCCCTTCTTTCTTGAGCTTGCCCGTGAAGGTCGCGGTCCTGGCCCCCGCGCGGCGGTAGTAGGCGGTCCCCGAGGAGCTCGCGACCGCGAGCCAGTCCGCCATCGCCGCGTCGGGCCGCATCGTGACCAGGGTCCCCCCGTAGCTGCCGCTGACGATGCCGTTGTCGCTGGCCGTGATCTCCGCGCTCGAGGCCGAGACGCCCGTCAGCGCCGTCCAGGAATCGAAGAGGCTCAGCCTGGCGTAGATCCCCTCGTCGCCGAAATAGAGGTACTGCTCCCTGTCGAGCCGGACCCAGGAGCCCCAGTACGAGCTCGGGATCGATCCGCCCCCGTTCCCGCCGTTTCCCGCGCCCTTGCAGGACGAGGGGACGAGGGCCAGGGCCGCGGCGGCGAGGCAGGCGAGGGGGGCGGGGAGGCGACGGGGCCGCCTCCCTCCCTGAGCATGGGCGGTTCCTTCGGTTTCCTGCATCGCGGCCTCCGGGGGGACGCGTCAGCGGGCGGGGCGTCCGCCGCTTGTTATTATAATATATCCGGCGCTCGGGCTCACGCCTCGCGCCCGGATCGCTCCGCGCCAGGGGGCGGGCCTCCCGCGCGGGCCGGGGCCGGGCGCCGCGCCGGCGCGTGGATATCGTATCGCCTAACGCGTGATATGATTCGCGTCCGGCTGGCCGCTCCGCCGCGCCTTTCTGGAAGGAGGGGGCCCGGGGGAGGGAACCTCTTTCGCGCCACGAAAGAGGTTCCC
>CAYNPQ010000212.1:0-3980 GCA_964399065.1 uncultured Treponemataceae bacterium
AGCAACATCGGCGAGGTCTGCCTCGAGCTCGGCGAGCTCAAGGAGGCCCTCGACTACTTCCTCCGCGCCTACGAGACCGTCCCCGACGAGCGCGAGTCCGAGATCCTGTCCAACATCCTCCTCAACATCGGGACGACCTTCCGGCGCATGGAGAACTGGCCCCTCGCCCGCGACTTCACCGAGAAGGCCCTGTCCATCGCCTCGGCCTCGGGCGAGCGCCTCATCGAGGCGCAGTGCCTCCACGAGCTCGGCCGCATCGACCAGGCCTCGGACATGCCCGAGCGGGCCGAGGCCCATTACCTCAAGGCGATCGCGATCGACGTCGAGCTCAAGGCCGAGAAGCTGCGCGCCGCGGTCCTCCTCGACCTCGGCTCCCTCCGCGCCAGGTCCGGCGACCTCGACGCGGCCCTCGGCGACTACCGCGAGGCCCTCGCCGCCGCCGAGGCGATCGGGGCCAAGGCCCTGATCCACTCGGCCTACGAGCGCCTCTCCGAGGCCAACGAGCGGCTCGGCGACTTCCAGGCCGCCCTCGTCTACTACCGCAGCTTCGCGCGCTACGAGCACGAGGTCCTGAGCGAGGACGCGAGCCGCAAGATCAAGAACATCACGGTGCAGTACGAGGTCGACAAGAGCCGCCAGGAGGCGGAGATCTACCGGCTCAAGAACACCGAGCTCAAGGAGAAGACCGAGGCCCTCGAGGAGGCCAACGGCCGCCTCCTGGCCATCTCCGAGACGGGCCGGCGCCTGACCGCCAGCCTCGACCTCGACACCGTCATCGACACGCTCTACGGGGTCCTGAGCGGCATCGTGCCCTTCGACCTCTTCGCCCTCGGGCTCTACGACGCCGAGGAGGACAGCCTCGACTACCGGGCCTACATCATGTCGGGCGAGCGAAAGCACCGTCCCCGCATCAAGCTCGATCCCCGGCGGAGCTTCGCCTCGGCCTGCATCCGGCGCAGGGAGCCGATCTTCCTCGCGGACCTCGAGAAGGAGTACCGCAACTACATCGAGGGCGAGCCCCTGTTCTTCATGCGCAAGGCGGGCTCGGCCGTGTTCGTCCCCCTCGTGATCGACGAGCGGGTGATCGGCGTGCTCACGGTGCAGTGCCAGGCCTCGGGCTCCCTCACCGAGGGCCACTTCGCCCTCATCTCCTCGCTCTCGCCCTACGCCGCCATAGCGGTCGAGAACAGCCTCATCCACGACCGGCTCGAGGCATTGAACAAGGCGATCACCGGCGAGAAGGAGGCCTTGGAACGGGCGGCCGTCACCATCACGCACCTCGCGAACCACGACGCCCTCACCGGCCTCCCGAACCGGCGTCTCCTCTTCGAGCTCCTCCAGAAGACCTTCGACATCGCCTCGCGCAACGGCACGAGGGTCGGCGTCCTCTACGTCGACCTCGACGACTTCAAGCCCATCAACGACCGCTTCGGGCACTTCGCCGGCGACCGGGCCCTGATCGCCGTGGCCGAGCGCATGCGCTCCCTCCTCCGCGCCTCGGACACGGTGGCGCGCGTGGGCGGCGACGAGTTCGTGGCGGTGCTCGCGAACGTCCGCGACCGCCGCGCGATCGAGCTGGCCGCCCGCAAGATCATCGAGGACTGCGACCAGCCCCTCCTCATCGAGGGGGTCGAGTGCCGACTCGGCTTCTCCATGGGCATCGCCGTGTTCCCGGACGACGGGACGAGCATAGAGCAGATCGTGAGCGCCGCGGACTCGGCCATGTACGGCGTGAAGCGGGGCAAGAAGCACGGCTACGCCTTCGCGGAACGGTAGCCCGGCCGATCGCGGCCCGTCGTTGACAGGGCTCCGAGGCCCGTGCTATCCTGCGGAACCTTTTACGGAAGGAACAGCATGGCATCCCAGTCAACGAAGCCGCAGGGCGGCCAGGCCCCCAAGGCTCCCTCCAACGAGCAGCCCAAGCGGGGCATCAAGAATCCGGTCATCTACGCGGGCACCGTGGTCCTCCTCGTCATCGTGGTGGTGGCCTTCGTGTTCGTCCCCGCGGGTGGCGGCGCGATGGGCCGCTCCGGCGGGGCCCTCGAATTCGGGCGCTACGCCGGCAAGAGCGTTTCCTACACCCAGGACAGCTACTTCGCCGAGCAGGTCAAGACCCTCAACGACAGCCTCCGGCAGAGCGGCCTCTCCGAGGACAGCTACCAGTTCTACGCCTACCAGATCTGGCGGGGCGCCTTCGAGCGCACAGTGGTCCGCATGGGCATCCTCGACGCCATGGAGCGCTCCGGCGCCGCCGTGACCGACGCGAGGATCGACGAGCAGATCACCGAGATGCCGAAGTACCAGGACGGAGGCAAGTTCTCGCTCCAGCGCTACAAGTCGGCGCCCCTCGGCGAAAAGCTCAAGCTCCGCCGCGACCTCCGCGACGACATGCTGACCCAGACCTACTACGAGGACACCGTCCTCGGGCAGGCCCCGAGCTCCAAGGAGATCGCCTTCGTCAAGGACATGTCGAAGGACACGCGCACGATCGAGTACGTCGCCTTCCCCATCTCCTCCTATCCGGACTCCGAGGTCGCCGCCTGGGCCAAGGCCAACCCCGCCCCCTTCAAGCGCCTGACCCTCTCCCGCATCACCCTCGGCGAGGACGAGTCCGCGGCCCTCAAGCTCCGCAAGTCCATCGAGGAGAAGAAGGCGACCTTCGAGGACTCCGCCAAGGCCAGCTCGAAGGACTCCTGGGCGGATAAGGGCGGCTCCATGGGCGCCCGCTACTACTACGAGCTCGAGTCGGACCTCGCCAAGAAGGAAGACGCCGAGAAGATCGCCGCCCTCGCGGTCGGCGACCTCTCCCCGGTCGTGAAGACGGTCTCGGGCTCCTACGCCTTCTACCGCGTCGACGCGGCGCCGGCCGATCCCGACCTCGCCAATCCCTCCACGCTCGCGGACGCCCGGACCAGGATGCTCGCCGCCGAGCGGGGCAAGTTCGAGGACTACGCCCTCGGCAAGGGCAAGGAATTCGCCGCCGCCGCCGCATCCGACTTCGCGAAGGCCTGCAAGGCCGCCGGCCTCGCCTCCAAGTCCGCCGGGCCCTTCCCCCTCAACTACGGCGACCTTTCCCTCTACATCTCCGAATATCGCCAGTCCCTGCCCCTCCTCAAGGCCGTCTCGAGCGAGGCGACGCCCGAGCTCGACGCCGCCGCCGCCAGCGAGAAGTTCCTCACCGCGGCCTTCTCCCTGGCTCCCGGCTCGATCTCCGAGCCCGTCATGCTCGGCGACAACGCGGTCGTCTTCAAGGTCAAGGAGGCCGGCGCGGCCATCGACGACCCCACGGGCGGGATCGATGTCTTCTACCCCTACTTCGTCAGGACCAAGGCGGAGGCCGAGTCCCGGCAGGCCTTCCTGAAGAGCTCCCTGCTCAAGGACAACTTCTCCGCGGTCTACCTCAAGTACTTCACGCCCAAGGCGAAGAAATAGCGGCCATGGTTCCGGAAGAGGCCCCCGTCGTCGTCGAGACGCCCGGGGGCCTTTCCGTATCCTACCGCGGGCGCCTCCTGTACTCATCCCGGGACCCGGCGCGCCTCCCGCGGCGCCTCGCCGAGGCCTGCGATCCGGGCCCGGCCCGCCTCCACATCGTGGCCTCCCCCCTCCTCTGGTACGGCGTCGACGAGCTCCTCGCCCGCATGGGCGAAGGCAGCAAACTGCTCTGCGTCGAGGCCGACCCCGCCTTGGCCGAGCTCTCGCTCCGCCGAGCCCCGGCGGGCCTCCTCGAGCGCCCGGAGCTCGCCTTCATCGCGACGGACTCCCCCGAGGCCCTGGTCGAGGCGGCGAGGCGCCTCGGCCGCTTCAGGGCCAGCGGCCTCGTGGCGCTCTCGGGAGGAGAGGCCCTCCACGACCAGCTCTACCGGCGCATGGCCTCGCTTGCCGCCGCGGACATCGAGGCCTCGTGGAGGAACCGGGCCGCCCTCCTCGGCATGGGCCGATTATGGGCCCGCAACATCTTCGAGAACGCGGCCGCGCTGCCC
>CAYNPQ010000213.1:0-3973 GCA_964399065.1 uncultured Treponemataceae bacterium
ACCTGCTTGCCCTCGTACAGGGTGATGGTGGCCGAGTAGAGGGGGTACTGGGGGATGGGGATCATGATCCCGTCGTTCGGCCCGGAGATGAGCATGCGCAGGGCCGTCTGCACGCCCTTGGAGGCGCCGTCGGTCAGGTAGATCGCCTCGGGGTCGGCGTCGATCCCGTCGCGCGCGCGGATGAAGCCGGCCACCGCCTCGCGGACGTAGCGCAGGCCCTTGGACTCCGAGTAGGCCCCGAGGCCGTTCTTGGAGCCGGCGAGGAAGCGCTTCGCGGCCTCGACCACGTCGGCGGGGAAGGCGCCGGGCGCGGAGGCGGCGAGCTCGGGGTACTCGCAGAGCGCGAGCATCTGCCTGATGTAGGTGAGGGGCTTCTGCTCGAGGGCCTGGGGGTTGCCGATGTTGCAGTAGATGATCTTCCGGCCCTGGCGCTCGAGGTCGGCGGCCCTGGCGACGATGGGGCCGCGCACCGCGTACTGGGTCTCGAGGACTGCCTTCCCGAGGTCGGCGATGGTGATGGGCATATACTCTCCTTGGATCCCGCGGGCGCGGCGGCGTCGCGCGGTCGGTGCTGTTCCGGCGGCGATTATAACGCTTCGCCCTCGCGGGCGGCAAGGCGAGGCGGCGGCTGTCGCGCGCGGCCCCCGCGGTGTACACTCCCCGCGGGAGGAGACATGACGGACCCCCTCGCGCCGACCCTGCTCATCGGGCTTCCTGCCATCGCCCTCCTCGTCCTCCTCCTCGGCGCCCTCTCCTATCGCCGCATGATCGGCATGCGGATCATGGACGACGCCTACATCCGCGCCCGCGCCCTCGAGAAGGGCGACGTCACCGAGGGGCAGCTCGCCCTGCCCTGGCGCGAGGAGTCGGTCGAGTCGCCGCGGGGCTACCGCGTCGCCGTCCGCGCCCTCGAGGGGGAGGAGCCCCGCGTCGCGGTCTTCCAGCACGGCGTGGCCTGGTCCTGGATCGGCATGATCCGCCACATGGCCCTCTTCATGGAACTCGGCTGGACCGTCGTCGCCCTCGACTCGCGGGGCCACGGCGCCTCGGGCGGCGGCAGGCCGAGCTACGGCGTCTACGAGAAAGAGGACCTCCGCGCCGTGGTCGACTGGGCCCTCGGCGCCTTCCCCCATTCGGGAGGTCTCGCCCTCGTCGGCGTGTCGATGGGCGCGGCCTCGGTCCTCCAGTACGCGCCGCTCGACCCGCGGGTGGACGCCGTCCTCGCCGACTGCCCCTACTCGAGCGCCGCCGCCGAGCTCGACCACCGGCTCCGGCGCAGCTTCGTGCCCTTCTTCCTCAGGCCCCTCGTGGTCCGCGCGGCCGACCTCATCTGCCGCCGCCGCGAGGGCTTCTCCCTCTTCGACGCGAACCCCGGCCGCGCCGTCCTCGAGACCTCCGTCCCCCTCCTCCTCGTCCACGGCCTCGACGACGACTTCGTGCCCTGGCGCATGTCTGAGCGCATGGCCGAGGCGCGGCGGGCCGCCCTTCCCGGCGCCGTCACCGAGCTCCGCCTGGTGCCCGGCGCGCGGCACGGCCGCTCCCTCTCCGCCGATCCCGCGGGCTACGCGGCGGGCCTCGCCTCCTTCCTCGCGATCGCGCTCGCGGCCCGCGGCAAGGGCTAGCCCCGGCCGCCTCCCCACTTCGGGCGATGGACACTCGCCCCGCCGCGTAGTACGCTCGCGCCACGATATGACGGAACTCCAGGAAACGGCGGCGCGTCCGGAACGCGCCTTCCTCGTCGGCGTCCAGACTGACGCCGTCCCCAAGGCCGAGGCCGAGACCCTCCTCGAGGAGCTCGCCGGCCTCGCCTCGAGCCTGGGCCTCGAGGAGGCGGGCCGCATGATGGCCCGCGTGCGCGAGCGCAGCGCCGCGACCCTCCTCGGCTCGGGCAAGGTCGAGGAGATCATCGCGGCCGCCAAGGCCGAGGGCGCGGACTCCATCGTCTTCGACCAGCCCCTCTCGCCCGTGCAGCAGCGCAACTGGGAGAAGCTCTCGGAGCTCTCGGCCTACGACCGCTCCGAGCTCATCATCCGCATCTTCGCGAGCCGCGCCCGCACCAAGGAAGCCGCCCTCCAGGTCGAGCTCGCCCGCCTCGAATACTCCCTGCCCCGCCTCGCCCACTCCTACGAGGACCTGCATCGCCAGCGCGGCGGCCGCTACGGCACCAAGGGCTCGGGCGAGCAGAAGATCGAGCTCGACCGCCGCGAGATCGAGCGCCGCATCCACGACATCAAGGAGGAGCTCAAGGTCGTGCGGCAGCGGCGCGAGACCCAGCGCAAGCGGCGCGAGAAGGCCGCGATCCCGACCGCGGCCGTCGTCGGCTACACGAACGCGGGCAAGTCGAGCCTCCTGAACGCCCTCACCAGGGCCGAGGTCCTCGCCGAGGACAAGCTCTTCGCGACCCTCGACCCGACGACGCGGCGCATGACCCTCAAGCAGGGCGGGCCCCTCCTCCTCACCGACACCGTCGGCTTCGTGCGCAACCTCCCGCACCACCTCGTCGAGGCCTTCAAGGCCACCCTCGAGGCTGCGGCCTGGGCCGATCTCCTCGTCGTCGTGGCCGACGCCTCCGACCCCGAGGTCGAGCGGCACATGGCCACGACCTCGAAGGTCCTCGCCGAGGTCGGCGCCGGCGAGACGCCGCGCATCGTGGCCCTCAACAAGATCGACCTCGCCGGCGACACGGGCGCCGTCCCGGCCTTCCTGTCCCGCCATCCCGACGCCCTGCCCATCTCGGTCCGCACGGGCGAGGGCCTCGGCGCGTTGCGCGACGCCATCGAGGCCGGCCTCTCCGCGGGCTCGCCCGAGCTCGAGCTCCGGATCCCCGACGCCGAGTACGCGATGGTCGCCCTCCTCCGGCGCGAGGCCTCGATCTCGGCCGAGTCGCGCGAGGACGACGCGACAGTCCTGCGCGCCCGCCTGCCGGAACGCCTGGCCTCGAGGTTCGAGAAGTACCGGGTCTGAAGAGGGGATCGGCGCGCGCCGCCGGCGGCGCGCGCCGGGCGGGAAACTCGGGCTATTCCTCCGCCTTCGCGAAGTACTGCATGAGCTGCACCATGTAGTAGATCTTCTTGTAGACCTCGACCATCCAGTCCTTGAGGGGGCGGGGGCTCTGCACCTCGACGTCCTTCCAGTTGAGGAGCATCTCGTGGTGCGGCCGGCCGAGGTCCTCGATCAGGGACTTGAGGATGCGGCCCGTGTTGATGAGGCCGAGGGCCGCGCGCGAGATCATCCCCACCGCCTTGTCGTTGGTGTCCTTCAGCATGGTGCGCAGGTACTTGAGGGCGTCCTTGTCGCGGTCGGCCTTGGCGAGGGCCGAGCGCATCTTCGTGCCGAGCTCGCCCTCGTCGGCGAGGGACTCGTCGAACTGGACGATCTGGTCCGCGATCTCGAGGAGGGCGTGGTAGTTGTCCGAGAGCTGCTGCGACTGGATCGAGGTCGTCCACTGCCCGCGGATGATGAGCATGTCGGCGAGCTCGCGGATGTCCTTCTTGAAGTAGTCCATCAGGTAGGCCTTGAGGAAGTTCATGGCCTGGGCCTGGGTGTAGCCGCCGAGCATCTTCTTCGCGAACACGACGTTGGCCTTGTCCGTGTAGTTCTTCATGCGGAGGACGACCGTCGTCCCGAAGACCTGCTTCGCCGCCTCGTCGATCTTGCCGTTGCGCCGCTCCTGGATGATGCGCTGGATGAGGGTCTCGACCTGCGTCTTGAGCTTCTGGATGAAGGGCTCCACGATCCGCTCGTTCGGGAAGCGCGGCTCGGGCGTCCAGAAGGGGTCCTTCTTGAGGTGGCGCACGATCTGCTCGAGGACCTGGCTCTCCTTCAGGTCCGCTGCCGCGGGCGCGAGCTTGGCCCAGGCCTCGTACTGGACGACGTCGGCCTTGCGGTACTCCTTGAGCGCGTCGAAGATGCGCTTCCAGTCCGTGGTGAAGTCGAGGGCGCCGAAGACCTCGAGGAAGTCCTGCACGTCGTC
>CAYNPQ010000214.1:0-3818 GCA_964399065.1 uncultured Treponemataceae bacterium
GCCGGTTACCGCCGGCGGTTCCAGGCCGCGGAGGAGAACTTCTCCGCGGCGAGGCGCCGGCCCTCGGCGAGCTCCGCCGGCTCGAGCCCGCCGCGCGCGAGCTCGACGCCGTAGGGCGCGAAGGCCGAGGCGAAGCCCTTCGCGAGGGCGCCCGCCGCCTCGGCGTAGCCCACCGACCGCCCGAGCAGCCCCCCGACCGAGGTCACGCGTTGCCTGACCTCGGAGATCGCCTTCCCCGCCAGCTTCTCCTTCGGCACCCTGAGCAGGCTGAACATGCGTTCCGGGTCGAGGCCGAGGAGGACCGTGCCGTGCTGGAGGAGGCAGCCGTACTTGCGCGTCTGCGCGTTGCCCGACACCTTCCGCCCGCCCGCGCAGACGTCGTTGATGGGCTCGAAGGCCGCCTCGATGCCGAGTTCGCGCAACGCGTCGACGATGCCGCCGCAGATGATCCGGTACGAGTCGAGGATGCCCGCGGGCGCGAGGGGATGGCCCTCGGGCAGGACGATCGAGTAGGTGATCTCGGCCTCGTGGAGCACCGCGCCGCCGCCCGTGATGCGGCGCACCGCGTCGACTCCGGCGGCGCGGCAGGCGGCCAGGTCCACCTCGTCCTCGAGCGACTGGAAGTATCCGACGGTGACGCAGGCCGGGGACCAGGAGTAGAGCCGCAGGGCCGGCAGGGAGTCGCCCGCCGCGACGGAGCGGAGCACGGCCTCGTCGATGCCCATGTTCAGGGCGCCGGGCGCTCCGCCCGAGGCGCCGGAGTCAATGAGTCGCAAGAGCACGGGCGGCCCTCCCGAGCGCCTCGGCGATGCCGGCCGCGCTCGCGCCGTAGAGGACCAGGCCGGGCCGCGAGAAGGCGGCGAGGGCCGTCTCCGCGATCCGTCCCAGTCCGGTGCCGCCGAGCTCGATCTCGGCGGCCTCGAAGGATTCCTCGGGGTGGGCGAAGAAGTCGCCCCGCACGCGCGCGCGGAGCACGGTACCGCCCTCGGCCTCGAGCTCCACGCGGAGGAGCTTGCCGCCCTCTGGCTTGTAATCGAGCTTGACGATCACCGCGCCTCCTCGAAGCCGGCGCGCGCGTGGTAGCTCGTCCGCGCCAGGGGCGCGGACACCACGGCGGCGAAGCCGCGCGCGCGGGCCTCGCGGCCGTACTCGGCGAAGGCCTCCGGGGTCACGTACTCGGCCACCTCGACCTGGGCGGTCGTCGGCCTGAGGTACTGGCCGAGGACGAGGCTGCGGCAGCCCGCGGCGTAGAGGTCGTCCATGGTCGCGAGGACCTCGTCGCGGCGCTCGCCGAGGCCGAGCATCACGCTCGACTTGACCAGGGGCCCGCCGCCCGCCCGGGCGCGGGCCGCCGCGAGCGAGAGGGTGCGGAGGCTGGCCTCGTAGGAGGCGCGGCGGTCGCGGAGCCCCTGCAGGCGCGCGACCGTCTCGACGTTGTGCGCCACCACGTCGGGGCGGGCGTCGAGCAGGACCTCGATCTCGCCCTCGCGGTAGTCGGGCGCCAGAACCTCGACCCTGACCCCGGGATCCGCCTCCTTGATGGCCCGCACGCAGGCCGCGAAGTGGCCGGCGCCGCGGTCGGGGAGGTCGTCGCGGTCGACGCTCGTCAGGACGGCGTAGCGGAGGCCGAGCTCGGCCACGGCGGCCGCGAGCTCGGCGGGCTCCTCGGCGCGGACGCCCTCGCCGGCGGCCGCGCGTTCGACCGCGCAGAAGCGGCAGCCGCGGGTGCAGACGGCCCCGAGGACCATGAAGGTCGCCGTGGACTGGCCCCAGCACTCGCCCTTGTTCGGGCAACGCGCCGAGTCGCAGACCGTGTGGAGGCCGCGGCGCTCGAGCACCGAGGAGACGCGGCGCCAGCCCTCCCCCGCGGGGATGCCGACGCGGAGCCAGTCGGGCTTACGCATCGCCGTCCCCGCGCGCGGCCCCGGCCGGCTCGCCCCGCGCGTCGGCGCCGCGGGCGGAGAGCCCGGCCGCGAGGAGCGCCGCCGCCCCGGCGAGGCCGCCGGCGTCGGCGCGGTCGAGGACCGCGATGCGGAAGATCGCGGCCTCGATGAGGGCGTAGAGGAGGTCACCCGCCTCCTTCACCGAGAAGTCGCCGAATTCGCCCGAGCGCTGCCCCTCGATGATGATCCCCGAGAGGATGTGGCGCATGCGTATGGTGCGGCGCCTGACCCGCTCGTCCGGATTCCCGCCGGCGGTGCGCTGGTGGCCGAGGTAGTCGAGGACGACCGCGAGGAGGCGCTTGTTCCTGGCGCAGACTTCGACGACCATCGCGAGGATGGCGGCGAGCTTCTCGGCCTGGCCCATGGAGCTTTTCGCGCCGATGGCCCTGATCTCGGCCTCGAGCTTCTCCGTGAGGAGCTTGATGCTGAAGGAGAAGATCTCGCGCTTGTTCTTGAAATAGAGGTAGAGGATGGTGCGGGTGATGCCGCAACGCTCGGCGATCTTCTGGAAGGTCGTGTCCTCGTAGCCCTCGTCGATGAAGACGTCGAGTGCCTTTTCGAGGATTTCCCGCTTGCGCTTCTCGTGCTCGATCGCTATTGACACCTTCACCCCCCGCGTCGGGGTGTTAGTATACAACAGACTCGGGATCGCGGGAATACACTCGCTCGCGGCGGAGGCCGGGTTCGGGTATCATGGGGGGCATATCGAGGGAGCCCGGAGGAACCGATGCCGACCGACGTAGCGCCTAGTACCCACTACCTGCCCGCGGGGCGGAGCCCGCCCGCGACGCTCGCCGCCGAAGCCAGCCTCGCGGCGGCCAGCCAGGCCGGCATCTTCTTCGACGAGTACCCCGTCTGCACCCTCCTCCTCGACGCGCGGAGGCAGATCATCTACGCGAACCGGGCCTTCCTCGAACTCGCGGAAGCGTGCCCGGAGGAGGCCCTCGGCAGGCGGCCCGGCGAGGCTCTCGGCTGCCTCCGCTGCGAGTCCGGGCCCGACGGCTGCGGCACGAGCATCTTCTGCCGCTCCTGCGGCGCGGCGCGCTCCCTCGAGGCCAGCCTCGCCGGGAGGGCCGCCGCCGAGGAATGCCTGATCAGCCGCTCCCTGCCCGGCCGCCAGGCCGAGCCCCTCGAGCTCCTCGTCTGGACCAGCCCGATCCGCCTCGGGGAGGGGGACTTCATCCTCATGTCCGCCCGCGATCTGTCGCAACAGAAGCGGCGGGAGGCCCTCGAGCGCGTCTTCTACCACGATCTCGCGAACACGGCCATGGCCGTCGACGGCCTCGCGTCCCTCCTCGAGGAGGACGAGGGCGAGGAGGCCGCCAGGCACCGTCGCCTGCTCCGGTCGGCGGCGCTCCAGCTCGTCGAGGAGATCGCCTCGCAGCGCGCGCTCAAGGAGGCCGAGGAGGGCCGGCTCGTCGCGTCGCGCCAGCCGGTCGAGGGACTCGCGGCCCTCGGGGAGGCCTTGGAGGCCTACGATTTCTACCTCCGCGGCCGCGAGGCCGCGGCCGCGATCGATCCCGCGTCCGAGCCGATCGTCCTCGACACCGATCCCGCCCTCCTCAGGCGCGTCCTCGTCAACATGATCAAGAACGCCATCGAGGCCGCGGTCCCGGGCGAGACCATCCGGCTGCGCCTGACGCGCGCACGCCGCCCGGCCGGCGATCGCGCCGTCTTCACGGTGCGCAACTCCTCCCTCATCCCGGAGGAGGCTCGCTCCCGCGTCTTCCAGCGCTCCTTCTCCACGAAGGGCAGGGGCAGGGGCCTCGGCACCTACGGCATGAAGCTCCTCGGCGAACGCTTCCTCGGCGGCATGGTCTCCTTCTCATCGGAGGAGGGCGAGGGCACGATCTTCAGGCTCGAGCTGCCCCTCGA
>CAYNPQ010000215.1:0-3723 GCA_964399065.1 uncultured Treponemataceae bacterium
TGGGCTACAACGCCCTGCTCCACCGCGTGAAGAACGTCGTACTCGGCACGGACGGCACGAGCGCCGACATGCTCGAGGAGCTCCGCTTCGCGGCGTTCCGGCACCGCGAATCCGGCGGCCCCTGGTGGCCCGGCGACTTCCTGCGCTGCCTCGACCGCGGCAACCGCCTCATGGAGCGCTACACGGGCATCGCGCAGGGAAGGGTCGAGGCGGGCTTCGCCGCCGACCTCGTCCTCTGGGATTACGACCCCCCGACGCCCCTCTCGGGCGGAAACCTGGCGGGGCACATGGCCTTCGGCCTCTCCTCGCGCTCCGCGCGCTCGGTGATGGTCGCGGGCGAATTCGTCATCGAGGACCGCCGGCCGCGCTTCGACGCGGAGCGGATCGCCGCCAACGCGCGCGCGCAGGCCGCGAGGCTCTGGAAGCGCATGGAAGAGAGGAGATAGCATGGACCCGAAGACCGTTCTCGAGAAGGCCAAGGCCTACCGCGACTACACCGCCCAGAACCTCGGCAAGATGATCCAGGTTCCGGGATTCTCCTGCACCGAGAAGGACCGCGTGCAGCTCCTCAAGAAGATGTGCGAGGAGGCCGGGATGGAGGACATCCGCATCGACGGCCTCGGCTCCCTCCTCGGCCGCGTGGGGACCGGCAAGAAGGTCCTCGTCATCGACGCGCACATCGACACGGTCGGCGTGGGCGACCCGACGCAGTGGAAGCTTCCTCCGCATTCCGGCATCGTCAAGGACGGCCTCGTCCACGGGCGCGGCGCCTCGGACCAGCTCGGAGGCGCGGCCTCCATGATCACCGCGGCCCGCATCCTCAAGGAGATGGCCTACAAGGGAGACTACACGGTCTGGTTCGCCTTCACCGTCATCGAGGAGGACTGCGACGGCCTGTGCTGGAAGTACCTCATCGAGGAGGAGAAGTTCAAGCTCGACTTCGCCGTCTCGACCGAGCCCACGAGCTGCCGCCTCTACCGCGGCCACCGCGGCCGCATGGAGATCCAGATCGACATCAAGGGAGTCTCCTGCCACGGCTCGGCCCCCGAGCGCGGCGAGAGCGCCGCGTACAAGGCCGCCCGCGCCGCCCTCGCCCTCGAGCGCCTCAACTCCGAGCTCAAGCCGGACGACGACGGCTTCCTCGGCAAGGGCACCATCACGGTCTCGCAGATCAAGGTCCAGGGCCCCTCGCAGTGCGCGGTGCCCGACCAGGCCATGCTCTACTGCGACCGCCGCCTCACCTGGGGCGAGGACGACAAGCTCGCGATCTCCCAGGTCGAGCGCGCCCTCGTCGCGGCCGGCGTCGACAAGTTCTCGGTCAAGATGCCCGAGTACTCCCAGCCCGCCTACACGGGCAAGGTCTACAAGCAGGAGCTCTACTTCCCGACCTGGAAGATACCCGCCGACCATCCCCTCGTCCTCTCCGGCGTCGACGCCTACAAGGGCCTCTACGGCTCCGCCCCGACCGTCGACAAGTGGACCTTCTCCACGAACTGCGTCGCCATCTGCGGCCGGCACAAGATCCCCTGCATCGGCTTCGGCCCCGGCGACGAGTCCCAGGCCCACGCCCCGAACGAGATCAACCGCGTCGACGACCTCGAGAAGTGCGCGGCCTTCTACGCGGCCCTGCCCTACGCCCTGGAGAAGCGGGCGTGAGGTGGGCCTACCGCTGCCCCTCCTGCGGCGCGGAATACCCCATCGAGCCGGGCCGCTACCTCTGCGAGGCCTGCGGATCGCATAACGCGCCGGGCATGCCACTCGAGGGCGTCCTCGAGTGCGTGTTCGAGGGCAGGCCCGAGCCCGGCTCCACGCCCCTGCCCGTGGAGGCGGAGCACTTCCCGCCGATCCCCGTGGGCTCGACCCCCCTCTGGGCGCCCGTCCGGCTCCGCGAGCGGCTCGGCCTGCCGGGCCTCTGGCTCAAGGACGACACCTGCGAGCCCTCGGGCTCCTACAAGGACCGCGCGAGCCTCCTCGTGGCGGCCTTCGCGCGCAAGCACGGCCTCGGCGAGGTGGCCCTCGCCTCGACCGGCAACGCGGCCTCGAGCATGGCCTGCGTCGGCGCGGCGGCCGGCCTCAAGGTGACGGTCTTCGTGCCGCGCACCGCGCCGGCCGCGAAGCGCGTGCAGGTGCTGCAGTACGGCGCCGAACTGCGCGAGATCGACGGCAGCTACGACCTCGCCTTCGACGCCTGCCTCGCCTACACCCGCGAGACCGGCGTCCTCTCGAGGAACACGGCCTACAACCCCCTCACCATCGAGGGCAAGAAGACCGCGTCCTTCGAGACGCTCCGCGACCTGCGCCGCGCGACCGGGGACCGCAAGGCGGCCCCCGACCACGTCTTCGTGCCCACGGGCGACGGCGTCATCGTCGCCGGCGTAGTCAAGGGCTTCGAGGACCTCGTCGCGATGGGCGAACTCGACCGTGTCCCGACGGTCTGGGTCGCGCAGGCCGAGGGCTCGAGCGCGATCGCGCGGGCCCTCGAGACGGGCGCGTGGGAGTTCCGCCCCTCGGACACGTTGGCCGACTCCATTTCCGTGGACGCGCCGCGGAACGGCTACTTCGCCCTCGCGAAGCTCCGCGCCCGCGGGGGCCGCGGGGTCAGGGTGTCGGACGGGGAGATCCTCGAGGCCCAGCGCCTCGGCTCCTCGCTCGCGGGGCTCTTCGCGGAGCCCTCCTCGGCCTGCGCCCTCGCCGGCCTCGTGAAGGCCCGCGGCGCGATAGGAAAGGACGAGACCGTCATAGTCATGCTGACGGGCTCCGGATTGAAGGACGTGAAGAACGCCGCCCGCGCGGTCGGCGCGGACATCGCTTGAGGAAAGGGAGGAACGAGACATGATCGACCTGAGGATAGACGAGGCCCAGAGGAAGAGGAACATCGCCCGCTGCAGGGAGAAGGGGATCATCCTCCCCACCTACGCGCAGATGCGCGACCCCGCGAAGATTCCGCAGTCCGTGAAGGACGAGCTCAAGGGAGTCGGCCTCTGGGACGTGCACAGCCGGAACCTCTTCCGCGTAAACTGGCACAACGAGCCCGTCGAGAAGGGCGGCGGCTTCGGCGGCGTCAACTACATCGAGCTCCCGCGCGCGATCACCGGCACGAAGGCGCGCATCGTGGGCCTGGCGGGCAAGTGGTTCCCCACCGGCGCGCACAAGGTGGGCGCGGCCCTCTCCTGCCTCCTCCCCGAGCTCGTCACGGGCCGCTTCGACCCGACCACCAAGAAGGCCGTCTGGCCCTCGACCGGCAACTACTGCCGCGGCGGCGCCTACATCTCCCGCCTCCTCTCCTGCCCCTCCATCGCCATCCTCCCCGCGGGCATGTCGAAGGAGCGCTTCGAGTGGCTCAAGACCATGGCCGAGGAGGTCATCGCGACGCCGGGCTGCGAGTCCAACGTCAAGGAGATCTTCGACAAGTGCGTCGAGCTCGAGCGCACCCGCCCCGACGCCGTCATCTTCAACCAGTTCGACCAGCTGCCCAACCACCTCTGGCACTACGCGGTCACCGGCCCCGCGATGGCCGAGGTCTTCGCCAGGATCAAGAAGCCGAATTCGCAGGTCGCGGGCGCGGTGCTCTCCTCGGGCTCGGCCGGCACCCTCGGCTCGGGCTCCTACCTGCGCGACACCTTCCCCGGCGCCCGCGTGGGCGTGGCCGAGGCCCTGCAGTGCCCCACCATCCTCGAGAACGGCTTCGGCGACCACCGCATCGAGGGCATCGGCGACAAGCAC
>CAYNPQ010000216.1:0-3703 GCA_964399065.1 uncultured Treponemataceae bacterium
TGGGCGGTCATGCCGCTCGCGCCGGTATACAGTCCTCGGATCACGGCTGGTGGATCCTCCTCGTCCTTGATTCTCGGCGGGTAGTGTTGCGAAGATTAGGGGGAGCGCAGGACGGGGACCTTTCTCGGCGAGAGGCGGCGAGGCGGGGCCGGGAGACAGGGGCAGGTCCTTTTTAGATATGCAAATTCCGTTCCCCAAAGCTTCGTGACACTACCTCGAGAGTAGGGTGAAAAAACGATTCACTGATTTCAATGGCAGTGAAATTCTGTTGCACGCCCGTGGTTTTCGAGGGATAATAGCCCGCTCGCCGGCTGGCCGGGGAGCGAAGGATGGCGTCGGCATGGCGTTCGATATCGGTCCCGCGGAGGCTTTGGTCCGCGGGGCGCTCGGAAAGGTCTTCCCCGCGGCGGCGGTCGAGGTCGCGCATCGCGGCAGGGTCGTCATGTCGGGGTACTACGGTTTCGTCGATCCCGAGACGAGGGAGCGGCCGACGCGCGAGGGCACGCTCTTCGACATGGCCTCGGTCTCGAAGCTCTACGCGACGACGGCCTTCATGACTTTGGTCGAGGAGGGGAAGGTCCGCCTCGACGATCCGGTGCGGAGGGTGCTGCCGGAGTTCGAGGGCCTGCGGCCGATCGAGGGCTACGAGGATCCGCTCGACTGGTCGGGGACGGTGCGGGTGGTGCCGCCGACCTCCGAGAGGGTCGACGCCGGGAAGGTCACCTTCCGCGACCTCCTCTGCCACCGCTCGGGCTTGCCCGCCTGGCGGCCGCTGTTCAGGCAGGGGAGCGCCGAGGCGGCCAGGCGGATGGCCCTCGACTGTTTCTTCTCCTACCCTCGCGGCACGAGGGTGGTGTACAGCGACATCGGTCTCGTCCTCGTCGGGCTCGCGGTGGAGCGGCTCGCGGGGAAGGCCTTGGATCAGGCGGTGGCGGAGCGAGTCTGCGCCCCCCTGGGCATGGGGAGCACGGGCTACCGGAGGATCTCGGCCCTGCCGCCCGAGCCCGAGGCGGGGATCGCGCCGACGGAGTTCTGCGGCTGGCGAGGGCGGCGGATCGTCGGGGAGGTCCACGACGAGAACGCCTGGTCGATGGACGGGGTGTCGGGGCACGCGGGGGTCTTCGCGACGGCGGGCGACGCGTTGAAGCTCGGCCTCATGTACCTCGCGGGCGGGGGCTCGCTCCTCGGGCGGGAGACGGTCGAGGAGATGCGGAGGCTGCAGTCGCAGGACGGGGCGGTGCGGAGGGGCGTCGGCTTCATGCTCTGGAGCGCCGATCCGGGCTCGGCGACGAATCCCTTGGGCGAGCTGAGCTTCGGGCACTTGGGTTTCACGGGCACTTCGCTGCTGGTGGACCCCGAGCGGGAGCTGGTCGCGGTCTGCCTGACGGACCGCGTCTACTACGGAAGGGACGCCGGGCCGATCGGGGCCTTCCGCGTGGCCTTCCATCGGGCGATCGCGGAGGCGGCGGACCGGGCCTGAGTCCGGGCGGCGGTTCGCGCGCGGCGCGATCCCCCGCGCGGGGCTCAGGTCGTGGTGAGCTTGCCCGCGTCGATCTCCTTCACGAAGATCCGCGCGTAGCGGCCCGAGGGCTGGGCGGCGCCCGAGCCGGGGCAGTAGGTCTCGACGAAGAAGAACATGACGTCGTCCATGTCGCCCCGGGAGTCGCTCGTCGTCCAGCGGTAGTAGATCCGGTCGCGCCACTTCACGAGGATGGAGAGGCGGAAGGGGTCTCGCTCGAGGGAGGGGTCGCAGCGCTCGCGGATCATGGCGCGGAGGCCGCCGTACCAGGAGCGCTGGAGGCAGAAGAGGTTGAGCTTGCCCTTCTCGTCCATGAAGTAGAGCTCGGCGATGCCGCCGACCGCGGGGACGCGGGTCGCGATCTCGTACTTGTCGGCCAGGGCGAAGGGGCACCAGCGGACGGTGAAGTAGCCCTCGTCGTCCTTCGAGCCGGAGCTGATGGAATAATCCACGCCGCGAGGATAGCATGGGGGGGCGGAGGTCCGCCATGACCGACTTCTTCCCCGGTGATCGCTACGTGACGCCCGAAGGCGTCCCGCAGGCCTTGAGCGAACGCGTGCTTTTCGGCTCGCGCTGGAGCGTATACCTGCACTTCTTCGGCACGGTGCTGCGCTCGCGCTCGCTCGCGACGCGCGGGCTCTACGACGACGAGGCCTGGGCGCGGAGCTCCTTCGAGATAATCCGCAACCTCGAACGCTGCGGCGCGCGCTTCCGCATCGAGGGCATGGACCGCGTGAGGGCGGTCGCGGGGCCCTCGGTCTTCGTCGCCAACCACATGAGCACGATGGAGACCCTGGTCCTGCCCGGCCTGGTGAGGCCGATGAAGCCGGTCACCTACGTCGTCAAGGAGAGCCTGACGCGGGGCCTCGTCTGGGGGCCGATCATGCGCTCCCGCGATCCGATCGCCGTGTCGCGGAAGGACCCCCGGGCCGACCTCGAGATCGTCCTCAGGGAGGGGCAGGAGCGGCTCGCGAAGGGCATCTCGGTCATCATCTTCCCGCAGGGGACGAGGACCGAGGCCTGGAGCCGCGAGGGTTTCAACAGCCTCGGGGTGAAGCTCGCCATCCGGGCCGGGGTGCCCGTGCTGCCGGTCGCGCTCAAGACGGACTTCTGGGGATCGAGCGGGCTGCTGCGGGGCTTCGGGCCGGTGCGCCGCGAGCGAGAGGTCCGCTTCGAGTTCGGCGAGGCCCTCGTCCCGAGCGGGAGGGGCAAGGCCGAGCAGGAGCGCTGCCTCGACTTCATCGAGTCGAGGTTGCGCGAGTGGGGCGCGAAGCTCGCGGGAGTCGACCGGGCCTAGACCCGGCGCGAGGAGCCGACGAGGAAGCAGGCCGCCGCGATGCCGATGAGGACCGCGAGGATCGAGACGACGAGGGGGCTCGCGCCGGGCTCGTAGGAGAACTCGAGGCGGCGGGGCGGGCCGAGCCGTCCGCCGCCTGCCGCGACGAGTTCGACCTCGGCGGAGTGCGCGCCCCGCGCGAGGCCGCGGGGGATGGGGACCTCGAGCCCGACGCTCGACTTGGCAGGCAGCGCGAGGGTCCGGGGCGCGGCGAGGGCGTCGGCCGCGGGGGCGCCGTCGATCGAGAGGCGGACCTGCTCGAGAGTCAGCTCGCGCGCCTGGGCGTAGCTCGAGGAGACCTCGACGCGGAGCCGGGGCGCGGAACCCGAGACGCGCTGGGGCCTGTCGGCGGCGGCGAGGCCGACGGAGCTCGTGAGATCGCCTATCGCGGCCTCGAGCCCCGCCGCGGTGACGTCGCGGCCGACCTCGAGGTAGTCGCCGCCCATGGGGCCCGCGAGGTCCTTGGCCGCCGTGTTCGAACCGATCGAGAGGAGGAGGACCTTGTACTCCGCGCTCTTGAGGATCGAGTAGGCGGAGAAGGCCTTGGGGTCGAAGACGTCCTTGCCCGCGTAGGGCGAGCCGCGGGGCGGGTCGTTCTTGCCGTCGGTGGCCCAGACGACGCTGGTGAGGGGATTGGGCAGCCTCTCCGCGCGGAGGAAGCGGTCGAGCTCGGCGAGCATGAGGCCGATGTCGGTGCCCTCCTCGTCCGGCTTCATCGCATAGATGAGATCGCGCAACGCGGCATCGTCCCTCGGGAGCTCGACGGTCCCGGAGTAGACGCTCCGCACCTCGACCCCGAAGGTGTAGAGGCGGAAGTAGTCGCCGGTCTTGAGGATCTTGCCGACCAC
>CAYNPQ010000217.1:0-3694 GCA_964399065.1 uncultured Treponemataceae bacterium
CGAAGCGGGCCTTCCGCGTCCTCTACCTCGCCCTCCTCGTGCCCTGGGGCGTGCCCGCCTTCATCGCCGTGCCGGTCTGGCGCATGCTGATCCACGGCTCGGGCGGCGACTCGATCCTCGCGGCCCTTCTCGGCGTCAAGGTCAACCTCCTCACGGACCCGGGGCGCTCCTTCGTCGCCGCCCTCCTCGTCGGCGCCTGGATGAACGCGCCCGCCGCGGTCTTCGTGATCTACGGAGCCCTGCGGAAGATCCCGCGGCGCGTCGTCGAGGCCGCGCGCATCGATGGCGCGGGGCCGGCGGCGCTCTCGCGCCGCATCTACCTGCCCCAGGTCGGGCCGACCCTGCTCGCGGTGGCCGCCCTCGAGTTCGCGAAGTCCTTCAAGGAGTTCAACGTGCCCTTCCTCCTCACGGCGGGAGGGCCGAGCCTGGTCGGCGGCATCACGGATCGGACCGTCGTCGGGGCCACGACGACCCTGGAAATCTACCTGTACGACCTCTTCCAGTCCTCGGAGGACTTCGGCCTCGCGGCGGCCTACGCGGCCGTCCTCGCGGCGGCGACCTGCGCCCTCGTGGCCCTCGCCTACGCCGCGAGGCGGGTCGCCGCGCGCAGGCCGCCCGGAGAGGCCGCGCCCGAGGGGGGGGCACCCGCTCGCGCGGGCGGCCGGAGGCTCGCGATGGCCGGCCCCGCGGCCGACGCGGCCTGGACCGTCCTCCGCTGGACCCTCGCCCTCCTCGCGGCCGCGAGCGCGGTCCTCGCGGCCTACGCCCTCGCCTGGACCTCCCTCTCGCGCCTGTCCTCGAACTACGTCGACGCCTTCCTGCCGCGTTTTTTCACCCTGCGCAACTACCTCGAGATCTTCACTCGCGACGGGATTTGGCGGCCCTTCCTCAACACCCTCGTCGTCTCGCTCGCGACTGCCGCCCTGATGCCCCTCGTCGTCCTCCCGGCCGCCCTGCGCCTCCGCTCGGCGCGGCCCGCGGCGAAGGCGGGCCTCTTCGCCCTCGCCCAGGCCCTGGGCACGGCGGGGGGCATGCACTCGCTCGTGCCCCTCTACGCGGTCTTCCGCTCGCTCGGCCTCGTCGACTCCTACCTGCCGATCGTCCTCGTGTACCTCTTCCATGCGGCGCCCTTCTCGCTCTTCACGACGAGCGCCTTCCTCGAGGGCCTGCCGCCGGGGCTCGAGGAGGCGGCCGAGCTCGAGGGGGCGGGGCCCGCCGCGCGTTTGTTCCGCGTCACCTTGCCCCTGGCCCTGCCCGCGGTCGCGACCTGCGCCATGACGGCCTTCCTCGCGGCCTGGAACGGCTTCCTCGTGCCCCTCCTCTTCCTGAGCGACGACGCGAAGTACACGATCGGCATCAGGCTCCACGCCTACGTGGGCTCGGTGGCCTCGGGCTCGCCCCTCTGGAACCGCTTCTCGGCGGCCTCGATCGTCAATCTCGCGTTGATCGGCCTGGTCTTCCTCCGCTTCCGCTCGCCCCTCTCGAGCGAGGACGCGGCGCACCAGGAGGAATGAGGGACGCCGACGCGGGCGGGGCGACGCGGGATAGGGGCCCTCAGGCCCTCGCCTTCGTGCCGAGCGTCGCGACCCTCGCGAGGACCGCCAAGGCCAGCGCGCCGCCGTAGAGCGAGAGCGGGATGAAAGAGACCTCGTAGATCCTTCCGATGCCCCTCCATGTGTACAGCACGAGGACGACGGCCGCGTAGGCCGCGATGATCGCCGCGCGCGCCCATCGGGGCAGCTTGAAGGACCACTGCCCCGTGAAGGCGAACATGAAGAAGAAGCCCGAGGCGAACATTATCCAGATCCCGGCGCCCGCGACGTCGCCCTCGTTCCCCGAGAGGGCCTTCTGGATCGCGATCGCGGGACCGTGCAATCCGACCATGAGCTCCAGCACGGCGATCCAGGGCAGCGAGAAGTGGATCTCGGTGTTCGCGAGCGAGAGCTGGGCGAGGAGGAGGAACATGTAGAAGAAGCCGAAGAGGAGGCCGTAGTCGCCCTCGGTCGGGTGGAACCAGAAGGTGTAGACGAGGGCCCAGGAGATGTAGAGCCCGTGCCATTTCCCGGTCCAGCGCAGGGCCTGGGGATTCCAGCGCGCCTTCCTGCCGAGGATGAGGCCGCGGGCCGGGGCCGCCTGGTAGAGCATGATGACCAGCATGACGATCACGGAGAACTGACTCGACCAGACGGGCACGGCCTGGGCCAGCCCGTCGTACCAGACCTGGGTCTGCAGGATATGGAGGAGGATGAAGGCCGCGTTGACCGCGAGGGCGGCGACGTTGAGCCGCGAGAGCCGGCCCGGATGCGGCTTCTCGCGCGTCATGAGGATCACGATCGCCCATATCGAGGCCTGGTGAAGGACGTAGCCGATCCAGGGCGTCGCCCTCGTCCAGGATGTCCGCAGGGCGGGATCGCTCTGCCAGAAGTACCAGGCCGGCCCCTTGTCCGGGAGCTTGGGCACTCCGTCGAGGAGGGGGTCGAGGGCCGCTATGAGTGCCGTGAGGAGGATCGCGGCGACGATCGAGGCCGCGAGGGCGAGACGAGCCGGGTTCTTGGCCATGGATGCCTCCAAGGCCTGAATATACTCACTGGCCTCCGTCCCGCGAAGCGTCTTCCCTTCCCTCCTCCCCTGCCCGCCGCGGGACGCCCCGATCGGAGCGCAGTCTCGCGTTGGCTTCCTTGAGGCGGGTCGAGAGGGATGCGACGAGCCTGCGGTTCGCCTCGGCGTCGGTGCGAAGGTAGGCTTCGAAGACCTCGGGGGGTATCTCGAGGAGGAAGCAGTCCTCGAGGGCCAGGGCGGTCGCGGTGCGCTCCTCGTCGAGGAGGGATGCCATCTCGCCGAAGAGCTCGCCCGGGCCTATGGTCCCCACCCGTATCCCCCCGGGCGCGACCGCGGCGATGCTCCCGCGATGCACGACGTAGATCGATTTCCCCTTCGATCCCGCCTCGAAGACGGTCCGGCCGGCCTCGAAGGAGCGTCCATAGCTCCGCATGAGGCGCTCGGGCTCGAGGAAGAGGCTGCGCTCGAGCCTCGCCGCCGCTCCGCCGGCGGGAATCTTCCCCGTGAGCCGGCGGAAGCGCCCGAGGAGGAGGGCGTCGAGGTGTTCCTCGACGTAGGCGACCTCGGCGAAGAAGTAGAACAGGCAGAAGAAGGCGTACACGTTCGCGAGGAGGAGGATGAGGCTCCCGAAGAAGCCGTAGAGGAGGGCGTAGCGCCCGCTGTTGATGAAGAGGGCGAAGACCCGCGACAGGGCCGCGTAGGATGCCACGCAGAGGGCCGCGGAGCCCGCGGCGACGCGGACCGGCGGCCGCGTCGCGGGGATGTAGCGGTAGGACGCGTAGACGAAGAGGAAGAGCACCGCCGCCGGCGCGAGGCCCGCCGCGGCCGCGACGAGCCTCGCGGCGACGGGTCCCAGGAGCCCCGCCCCGGCCGCGGCGACGAGGCGAGCGGCCTGGGCCGCCGCGAGGACCGCGACCGCGGCCACGAGGCAGGCGAGCTCGAGCGCGAAGGTGAGGACGTTCTCCTTGACCGGCGCGTTGCGCCCCGCCGCCGCCCAGATGACCCTGATGCCGCGCTGGACGGTCACGACGAAGAGGCGTGCCGCCCAGACGAGGCTCAGCGCCCCCACCACCGCGCCGATGCCGCCCATCGGCCGCGAGAAGAAGGCCCTGGCCGCGCTCGCGGCGTCGAGGGG
>CAYNPQ010000218.1:0-3582 GCA_964399065.1 uncultured Treponemataceae bacterium
GACCGGCCCCGCGCCGACGATCGCCTCGACGCGGCGGAGCTCCTCGCCCTCGTAGAGATGGACCTTGCCCGTCGACCTGTCCTTCAGGAGCTGCGGGAAGAAGCGCAGGCCGGCCGACTCCACGATCCTCCTCGCCTCCTCGACCTCCGGAAGACGCGAGGGCACGAGGACCGAGTTGACGACGAAGTCGGTCCCGCCCCCCAACATGGACCTGAAGGCGACGGCGCGTCGAGCGAACTCGCGCGGCTCGGCGAACTCGAGGTGGAGGGAGGCGCTCACGATGCCCACCCGCCCCCTCGCCGCGGCGGCGAAGCGCTCGAGCTCGGGCAGGGGGGCCGAGAGGTTCGTGAGCACCGAGATCGCGTGTCGCGTCCGCGCGGCCAGGCCGGGGACGATCCGCGTCGTGAAGAGACCGGCGGCGAAGGGCTCGCCTCCGCTCATCTTCACCTCCCAGAGACCGGGCAGCGAGGCCAGGAAGTCCACGATGCGGTCGGCGGTCTCCGCGTCCGGCTCGCCGACCCGCGAGGACTTGCCCTGGATGCAGTAGCTGCAATCGTAGGTGCAGAGCCCGCAGACCTGCCACTCGACGGTGGGCTTCCTGCGGCTCAGGGGCACGGGGCGGCCTCCGCCGGGAGGGTCGCGTCCGGGACCGCGCGCCCCGTGAGCTCGGCGAGCCTGCGCTCGCCGTAGGCCGCGGCGAAGAGGGCCCCGAGCGCCTCGTTCTGTGCGTATTTCCCGCATCGCGCGCAGCCCGGGAAATAGCGGCCCCGCCTGAGGCGGGCCCGCAGTCCTTCCCAGGCGGGCGAGCGCCAGGCCTCGGCGAAGCGGGCGTCTCGGCCGAGCCGCCCCACGCGGGCCTCGCCGTCGCAGCAGTAGAGGAGCTCGCGCTCGACCGTGACCCGCGCGTAGGCGTAGCCCATGAGGCAGCCGACCCGGGCTATGGGGACCGTGGCCGAGGGCGAGGCGCCGGCGGCCTCGAGCTGGCGGCCGAAGCGGCCGAGGTTCGCGCGCACTCCCAGGGCCTCGGCCTTCGCGGCCGCGGCGGGCAGGACCTCCTCGACGAGGCGCTTCCGCTGCTCCTCGGAAATCCGGCAGGCCTCGGTCCCGCCGCCGAGGGAGGCGAGCTTGAAGCTGAGCGCGGAGGCGCCGAGGCGCGCGCCGAGCTCGACCATGGCCGGCAGCTCGTCGGCGTTGGGCGCGCAGATGACCTGCGCGTGCTTGCAGGAGCGACCCGCGGCCGCGAGGGCCCCCAGCCGCCGCTGGAGCTCCTCCCAGGAGCCGGCGGGGAAGGAGGGATGCATCGCGCGGTAGGAGGCCTCGCTCCCCGCGTGGACGCCGGCGAGGATCTCGTCGACGCCAAGTTCGGCTAACTTGTCAGCGTCGGCCGCGGCCGGGGCCATGAGGTTCGTGATGATCGTCAGGCGCAGGCCGCGGGCCTTTACGGCCCGGATCATGCGCTCGACGGCCGGGTGGAGGAAGGGCTCGCCCCGGCCGGAGAGGATCGCCGCGCGGAGCCCTCCGAGCCGGGTCGCGTCGTCGAGGAGGGCCTCGACGAAGGCCGGGTCGGCCATGCGGGCCTTCCAGCGGCGCGGCCTCGGGCGCTCGAGGAGGGGCGAATGGTCCCAGCAGGTCAGGCAGTTCGCGTTGCAGGAATTCGTGATGTCGATATGGATGGTCTCGGGGCCGCTGAGGGGGAAGCCCGCCTCGATGCCGGCCAGGAGGGCCTCGCGGCCGGACGCCGCCGGACTCGGCATCATCAGTCCCTCGTCAGGGCGGCCGCGGCGCCGCGCAAGAGGGCTCGGTTGTCCGGGACCTCGGCCGCCGCCCCGCCCTGCGCCTTGCACAGGCGCGCGATGCCCTGGTAGAGGTCCTCGCCCCGTTCGCCCAGGAGCTTGAGGTAGGCTCCGACCTCGGCCGCGAGCTCCGGGGCCGCGAGTTCCCGCTCCGGGCCGAGGGCCTTCATGAACTGGTCGGCCCCGACCCAGTCCTCGAAGGCCGCCAGGTCGCGCAGGAGGCCGAGGACCGAGTCGGCCCGCTCCTCGATCCCGCCGCGGCCGCAGCGGCGGGCCATGGTCCTGACGAGGCGGAGGGTCTGGGGGAAGGATAGGCCGAGGCCGGCCGCCTCGCGCGCGATCCGCGCCGCCTCCTCGCCGACCTGCGCGGGCTCGGCCGCGGGGAGGGCCGGGCCGGGCCGCGACTCGTCGCGCTCGGGCAGGAGGGCGCGGCCCAGCTCGAAGAGGCCGTCGGGCTCCAGGCCCAGCTCGACCGAGGCCGCAACGAGCCCGTCGCCCACGGCCAGGGCGGCCTCCTCGACCGCGGAGGCGGGCAGGACCAGGCGGAGGAGCTCCGCGGCCATGACCCGGGCGTTGTTGCGCGGGACGAGGGAACGGGCCGCCGCCGCGGCCTCGCGGCGCCTGGCGGGATCGCGCAACGCGTCGACCGCGGCGCGGATCGAGGCCGCGTCGGCCCGCCCGAGGATCGTCGCCGCGCCGGCGGCGGCCGCCCGGGCGGCGCGACGGTCCTGCTCGTCGGCGACCTTCTCCTGCGGCAGGAAGACCGCGGGGACGCCGGCGTGCATGAGCTCGAAGAAGCTGTTGTAGCCCGAGGCCGATACGGCGGCGTCGAGGCCCCCCATGAGCTCGGCCGCGCCGGTCCCGGCGAGCCAGGTGATCCGCGGGCCGCGCGCCTCTCGGCCCCGGTACAGGGGGCCGGCGCCCACGACGAGGTGGATCCCCGGGTCCGGACCGAGCGCGCGCAACGTCTCGTCGAGGTGTCGCTCCGCCCCGGGGTCGCCCCCTCCGCCCGCCGAGACGTAGACGGCGAGGCGGTCGCCCTCGACGCCCAGGGCCGCGCGGGCCGCGTCGCGTCCGAGGGTCTCGACCCGCTCGCGCGCCATGACGGGGCCCGTGAAGACCACCCTGCCCCGCGCCTCGTCGGGCACGGGCACCTCGCCGGGCTCGACCGAGTCCGGGTCGTCGGGCACGAGGATGGAGTCGTAGAGGGGGAGCATCGCCTGGAAATCGGCCCGCGATGCGAAGCTCTCCTTCATGGGGCGGTAGACGAAGGCGCGGCGGGAGCAGAGGTCCAGGGCCGAGAGGAGCTCGCCGAAGGAGCCGCGCGGGAAGGTGTCGACGACGAGGAGGTCGGGCCGGAGGAGGCCGAGGGAGTGCCAGACCCACTGCTTGGCCAGGGCGAGGTACGCCGTCTTGTCGATGCCGCTCTCGCCGACGGCGGTCTTCGAAGGCAGCTTGAATGAGGCGAAGCGCTCGCGGAAGAGCATCCCGTCGGCCTCGCTCGAGGTCAGGAAGTAGATCTCGGCCCGGATCCCGGCGTAGGCGCAATAGCGCCTGATCCAGCGGCTCGCGGCCGAGAGGCGGACGAGGTGTCCGACTCCGCTGCCGTTGATCGCGTAGTTGACGATGCGTATGGTCCGGCTCACGGCTCCCGCCTCGCTACGAGGCGTCGGCGAGGCCGCCGCCGTGGCCGGCGCGGTCCGCGTCCGCGGCCGCCGCCGCGGCGCGGTCGTCGTCGAAGGACTCGGATCGCCAGGTGTAGTCCGGGTGGGATTCCCGGAAGCCCTCG
>CAYNPQ010000219.1:0-3579 GCA_964399065.1 uncultured Treponemataceae bacterium
GCCCCTGCGCCGGGCCCGAGGCGAGGGGCCCCATGCGCCAGGCGAGGAAGGCGCCGGCCGCGAAGGTGGAGAGCTCTCCCCTGAACATGTACTCGAGGGGCAGGCCGATGACGAGGCCGTTCCCTGCGCCGGGGCGGAGATCCGCTCGCGCGACGAGGAGGAGGGAGGGGTAGGCGAAGGCGAGGTTGGTGTCGCTGTAGCCGGCGGCCGTGAGGGCTCCGCCGCCGAGGATATCGAAGCGCGATCCTCCGAGGATTCGGACGGAAGGCGAGCGATAGCCGGCGTAGGCGGCGAACCTGAGGCCGTTCCAGCCTTTATAGAGCTCGCCTCCCGCGGAGATCGAGGAAGCCGTCTCGCCGAAACCGGCCATCTCGAAACGGAAGGGGATCCAGGATTGGAGGTCGTATTCCAGGCCTGCCCCAGCCGACCAGCCCAGCTGGGCCAAGGTGGGTCCACCATCGTACCAGCTGAGCGGTACCGCGCCCCCCAAGGAAAGATCCATCCGCACTCCGGCGCTCCCGATCGGCGCCGATGCCGGGATTTCCTCCGCGACCGCCAAGCAGGCGAGGAAGGCGAGGGCAGGGACGAGTACCATCATTCGTTTCATCGGGCTTTAAAATGCCTCCCCTTTTATTTAAATTCAAGCCGCGACAGGGCATAGCCGTGCGATAATCGGTATTCAGCCCTTCATTCGTCGCTTGAAAGGAAACGAGGGCACATGCCGCGTCCACGATTGCTGTCCGCCTCCCTCATCGCGCTATTCCTCCTCTCCTGCTCCCCCTCGCGGGAGAGCTCGGTCAAACTCGATCCCACCCCGCCGATCTCGGGCGGTCCCGGCTGGGCCGTGGTCAAGGGAGCCTACGTGCGCCTCAAGGAAAGCCCCAGGCAGGGCGCCCGGGATCTCTCCCACCTTCGGCGCGGCGAGGTGCTGGAGATAGCCGGCAGGGACCTGGGCTCCTCGGGCTCGACCGAGGATCGCGGCGTCTGGTACAGGCTCAAGGCGGAGATCGGGCTCGGTTGGGCCAGGGAGGCGGACCTAGACGTCTTCCCGACCAAGGTCCAGGCCCTCCATGCCTCCGCGGGGTACCGCTGACATGGACTTCTTCGGAACCTGGATCCTTCCGCCCCTCGCGGGCGCGGTCATCGGCTATTTCACGAACTGGCTCGCGATCAAGATGCTCTTCCGCCCCTTCCGCGAGCTGCGTTTCCTCGGCCTGCGCGTCCCCTTCACGCCGGGTCTCCTCCCGCGCGAGCGGGGGCGGATCGCCCGGAGCATCGGCGGGACCGTGGCCTCGGAGCTCCTCACGGAGGAAGTCGTGCGACGCCGCCTCGGCGAGCCGGACATCAGGCAGGCTCTCGTCGCCGGCGTCTCGGGCCTCCTCGACGAGGCCCTCGCCTCGCGCGCGGCCTCCCTCCTGCCCACGAAGGTCGAGATCCCGGGGCCGGTGTCGCGGATCCTCAGGGGCGCCTGGCAGGGGCTCGTCTCCTCGGAGGCCTTCCGCAGGGGTCTCGAGGAGGCCTCGCGGCGCGCCCTCCTCGAGGCCGAGGGCCTGCCCCTCTCCCGCTTCCTCCCGCCGGACAAGGCGGGCGAGCTCGCCGCCCTCCTCCTAGCCCCCGCCAACGTCGAGTCCCTGCGCGCCCGCCTCGGCTCCTGGGTCGACGAGGCCTACGGTAGGGACTCGACCGGCGCGGTTGAAGGGCCGCCGCGCCTACTCCCGCCCGAGGCCCTCGAGCCCGTCGTGACGGCGCTGGCGGAGGGCCTGTACCGCGCCGCCCTGCCCGTCCTCGAATCATTCCTCCGCGAAGAGGAAGTCAAGGCGGTCGTCGGGCGCCACGCGAACGAGGTCGTCAGGAAGGCCGTCGGCCGGCTCAACCTCTTCCAGCGCCTCATCGTCGGCGCGGCGCAGTACGAGCGGCGGATCGCCGAGCAGATGCCCGAGACCGTCGAGGACATGTCCGCCGCGGTCATGGCGACGCTCCGCGGCCCCGGCATGGCGGAACGGGCCGCCCGGGCGGCGGCCGCGGCCTTCCGCAAGGCCTCCTCCGAACCGCTCCTGAGCTCCCTCTCGCGTCTCGTCTCGCGCGAGAGCGCCCGCGCGGCCTTGGATGCCGCCGTGGACGCGTTGGCCGAAAGCGGCCCGGCCGCCGCCGGGCGCGCGGCAGCCTGGGCCTCCGCGCGCTCCGACCTGAACCTCGCCTCGCTCGCGCGCTCGATCGGCCTGCCCTCCGACGAGATCGCCGCGAGGGCGGCGCTCGCGGCCTCCCGGGTGCTCTCCGGCGCCGAGGGCGGCGAGGAGGCCTCGAGGCTGCTCTCCGCAGCCTTGGCGGCCTTCCTCGACGGGCTCGGCGAAGGCCTCGGCGACCGGAGCCTCGCCCAGGCCGCCGGGATCGACGAGAGGGGGCGGACCGAGCTCGCGGACTGGCTGGCCGGGAAGGTGCTCGAGCTCGTGACGCGCGAGGCGGGGCGGATCGTCTCCGGCCTCGACGTCGGGAGGATCGTCGTGGAGCGCATCGACGAGCTCGACATGGCCGAGATCGAGCGCATCGTGCTCGAGGTCTCGGGCAAGGAGCTCTACTGGATCACCCTCTTGGGCGGGATCCTCGGGGGCGCCATCGGTGTCGTCCAGAGCGTCATCCTCCGGCTCTGGAGGTAGTTTCGCCTAACGCTTCAGGAACTCGGCGCAGAGATAGAACGAGCCGGTGACGAGGAGGGGCAGCCCCGCGGCGCGCGCGCGCTCGACCGCGAGGTCGATGGCCGCCCCGGTCTCGCGGACGAGCGCGGTCCCGGGCGCCGCGGCGGTGAAGCTGGCCCGCACGGCCTCGGGGTCGCTCTGCTTGAAGCTGCCCGGCGTCGTAACCGTGACCTGCTCGAAGCGCGGCGCGAGGATGGCCGCGAGCTCGTCATGCCTCTTGTCGTGGGCGCAGGCGAAGAGCAGGGCCTTCGGGCCGGGGAAGAGGGCCTCGAAGCTCGCCAGGGTCGCCGCGACCGAGTTAGGGGTGTGGGCCCCGTCGAGGACGACGGGCGGATTCCCCGGGAGGACCTGGAAGCGGGCGGGGAGGCTCGCGCGGGCCAAACCCTCGACGGCCGCGGCGGCGTCCACGCGCAGGTCGGTCTCGGCGGCCGCGAGGAGGGCGAGGGCCATGTTGCCCGCCTGAAGCTCGCCGACGAGGGGGCTGCGAACCGCGAGGGAGCCGCCGAGGCGCGCGGCCAGGGCCGAGCCGGGCGCGAAGCGGAGCAGGGCCGAGGTGCCCTCCGGGCCGACCCAGATCTCCCCGGCCGGCGCGAGGAGGGGCGCCTCGCGGAGCTCGCAACCGCGCTCGGCGCAGGTCCGCGCGAAGACCTCGCGGGCCTCGGGACGTTGCGCGCTCGTATAGCAGGGGCGACCGGCCTTGATGATGCCGGCCTTCTCCGACGCGATGAGCGGTATCGTGTCGCCGAGCCACTCGGTGTGCTCGAGCTCTATGGGCGTGATGACGCTCGCCCGCGGCGAGACGACATTCGTCGAGTCGAGGCGTCCGCCGAGGCCCGTCTCGACGACGACGCGCTCGCAGCCGGCGGTGCGGAAGGCGCAGAAGCCG
>CAYNPQ010000220.1:0-3512 GCA_964399065.1 uncultured Treponemataceae bacterium
GGGCGAGGGCAACGCCTACTTGCCGGCGATCGTCAATCTCGGAAACGTCGGCATGCTGAACGGCGACGCCCGGGGCGCGGTCGAGGCGTTCCGGCGCGCGGCGGCAATAGCGCCGGGCAACGCGCGGATACTGGCCAACCTCGCCATGGCGGCGGTGCTCGCGGGCGACGCGGAGACCGCCGCGTCGGCCCTGCGAAAATCGCGGGAGCTCGATCCCGACCTGGGCGTCAAGGACGCCCCGGCGCCCGGGGGCGAGGGCGGCACGCGCTCGGCCGAGGCGGCCGAGTCCCTCTTCTGGATACAGGAGTAGCCCATGATCCCGCTCAGGCGCGTCTTCCCCTCGCGGACTAAAGTCGCTTCGGCCGCCCTGGCCGCCGCGGCGGTCCTTGTCGCCTCGGCCGCTTCGCTCTCGTGCGAGAACGCGCTGTACGACAAAGTCAAGCGGACCCAGGAGATCGCCGCCTCGTCGAAGATCGTCCTGGCCCACGAGGGCGCCGGGATCCCGAACGGCGCCGTCCTCGATCTCGGCAAGATCGTGGTCGGCTCCGAGGCGGTCTCGGTCGAGATCGTCATCCTGAACGACGGGGCCGACGCCCTCGAGATCGACGCCGACCGGATCTCGATCGCGGACGCGGAGGGCACGGAGACCGGCACCTTCGCGATCTCCTCGAAGCCGACCCCGATCCTGGCGAAGGGCGCCTCCGCGAGCCTCGTGCTCGAGTGCGAGGCGCTCGGCCTGGGCGCAAAGCGCTCGACGGTGACGATACCGACGAACGACGTGCGGTACGGGAACTTCGCGTTCGTCATCGCGCTGACGGGAGGCAACGCGGGCAAGGTAGCGACGCCGACCTTCACGCCGGCCGGAGGCTCCGTGGGCACCGATGTCGCGGTCACCATCGACTGCGACACCGCCGGCGCCTCGATCTATTTCACGATGACTTCGTGGAACTCGTCGAGCGTCTCGAGCACTCCCCACGATCCCACGACCGCCTCGACGCCCTACGACCCGCAGGTTCCCATCGCGATCAAGGGCAACGGCACGAACGCGATGATCAAGGCGATCGCCGTCAGGAACGGCTACGACGATTCCTCCATCGCCCAGACCTCGTTCATGGTCATCTACGGCTCGACGGCGGCCCAGCCGGTCTTCGACCCCTTGCCCGACACCTACGGCTCGGACCGGTTCGTGACGATCGCGAGCGCCGCGGCGGGGGCTTCCATACACTACGAGACGAGTTCGACGGGGATGCCGGCGAAGCCGACGGAGTCGTCCGCCGTCTATTCCGGGCCGATCCAGGTCGCCGGCGACGGGACGACGCTGCGGATCAAGGCCATCACGGTCGCTCCGGGCGTGCTTCCCTCGGCCGAGGCCGGCGGGACCTACACGATCGCGTACCCGCGGCTGGCCTTCGACGCCAACGGCGGGACGGGGCCCATGGAGGCCCAGGCCATCGCGGCAGGCGCGAGCGCGGCGATCCGGGCGAACGCCTTCGCGCGGCCCGGCTACACTTTCGCCGGCTGGGATACCGAGGCGGCGGGCGGCGGTACGCGCTACGCCGATGGCGCCGATTACGCGATGGGCGACACCGGCGCGACCCTCCACGCCCAGTGGGTCGGCAAGACCTACACGGTCGTCTTCAACGCGCAGGACGGGACGGTCCTGCAGACGACGTTGAGCGCCATCAACGGCTCGACCTACGGCGCGGCGGGGGCCCTGCCGACGGTGGCGCGGACCGGGTATTCCTTCGATGGTTGGTTCACCGCTCCCGGCGGCGCCGGCGCGAAGGTCACGGCCTCGACGACGGTCGCGATCCTCACCGACAGCACGACGGAGCAGATCCTCTACGCCCTATGGACGGCGAACAGCTACCAGGTCGAATTCGACGCGCAGGGCGGTACCTGCTCGACGTCCACGAAGAGCGTGACCTACGGCTCGACGTACGGCGAACTGCCGGTTCCGACGAAGACCGGGTATTCCTTCGGCGGATGGTGGACCTCCGGGGGCGAGAGCGGCGCGCAGGTTGGCTCGGCGACCGCGGTAGCCATCACCGCGGCCCAGACCCTCTACGCGAAGTGGACGGCGAACGGCTATACCGTGAGCCTCGACGCGCAGGGCGGCACTCCTTCCTCGGCGACGCTGACGGTGACCTATGGCGCGGCCTACGGCGCGATGCCGACTCCGGCTCGCCCGTACTACAACTTCGGCGGCTGGTGGACCGTCGCGGGGGGAGGAGGCACAGAGGTCACCTCGACCACGACCGTTGCGGTCACCGACGACAAGACGGTCCTGTACGCGAAGTGGACCGGCTACAGCTACACGGTGTCCTTCGACGCCCAGGGCGGCTCCGTCTCCCCATCCTCCAAGAGCGTCACCTACGCCTCGACCTACGGCGAGCTCCCTGCGCCGACCAGGACCGGATACGCCTTCGGCGGCTGGTGGACCGCGACGGGAGGAGGAGGAGCGCAGATCACCTCGATCACGACCGTCACCATCACTGAACCACAGTCCCTCCACGCGAAATGGACCGCCAATTCCTACACGGCGAGCTTCGACGCCCAGGGCGGCTCCGTCGCCCCGTCCTCGAAGAGCGTCACCTACGACTCGACCTACGGCGCCCTGCCGACGCCCACGTGCGACGACAACGTCTTCGGCGGCTGGTTCACGGGGGTGGACGGCTCGGGCACGCAGGTCGCGGCGTCGACAGTCATCTCGACCGCCGCCGATCACAGCCTCTACGCGCGCTGGATCGCCGCGAGCTCCGGACTCTCGTACGCATTGATCAACGGCAACACTGCATACAGCGTTTCGGCGGGCGCCGCGACGAGCGGCTCGGTCATCCTCGCCCCCTACCACGCGGGCCTGCCGGTGACGGCGATCGCCGACAACGCCTTCAAGAACTGCACGGGCCTGACGGGCATCTCAATCCCGCAAGGTATCAAGAGCGTGGGGAACAGCGCCTTCTACAACTGCAGCGGCATCACGGCCATGACGCTCCCGGCCGGCCTCACGGCGATATGGGCGCTGGCCTTCAACTACTGCTCCGGCCTCACGAGCCTCGTTATTCCGGACGGCACCTACCTGGACGGGTCGGTGTTCATGTACTGCACGAACCTGGCCTCCGTGACGCTGCCGAACGACCTCACCTTCGTGCCGGGCTGGGTGTTCTACAAGTGCGGCAAGCTCGCGAACATCACGATACCCGCCAGCGTGACGCACATCGACGAATACGCTTTCAATTATTGCGCGAGCCTGACGAGCCTGACGATCCCGAGCGCTGTGACCGCCGTGGGCGCCAGCGTGTGCGCCTTCTGCACGCTCCTGTCGAGCGTGACGGTCCAGGCCGCGACGCCGCCGGCGGGAGGGAATTCGATGTTCAGCGGCACCGCCCTGGCCCACCTCTACGTGCCCCCGGCGAGCGTGAACGCCTACAAGACGGCATCCTACTGGAGCGCCTATGCCTCGCTGATCTCGGGGTATTGACCCTGCGAGGAAGGTCCGCGGGCGGGGGGCG
>CAYNPQ010000221.1:0-3487 GCA_964399065.1 uncultured Treponemataceae bacterium
TGCCCCGTCTGCGGCTACGCCGATTCCGCCAACGCCGCCCCCGAGTCCATCCGCGACCTGCCGCCCTCGGCCCCGCCCCCGCCCTGGTGGGCCTATCCCCTCGCGGCCGGGGCCATCCTCGCCCTCGTCCTCCTCCTCCTCCGCGCCCTCCGCTGAGACTCGGCGCCGGGACCCTCGCCCCGCCCGACCCGGGGCGCCCGGGCTCAGCCGTTCATCTGGTCCAGCCTGCCTTCCCTGATCACCTCGTGGCGACCCGTCGCCGCGTCGAGGTCGTAGACGCTGAAATTGGTGTCGATGTCGAAGCCGGGGTAGCGGAGCGCGAAGTTGAGCGACGCCGAACCCTCCTCTCCGGAGACGATGCGGTGGAAGACGTTGCGCGGCCACACGAGCATCGCGGGCCCCTCGAAAAAAAGCTCTCCGCCCCTCTCGACGCGCTCGGGAGTCACGGTGAAAGTCTCGATCCTCCCCTGCTCGAGGGTGTAGATGTCGACGACCCTCCTCCCGTGGAGGACGATGAGGTTGTCGTCCTGCTGGGGGTGCATGTACCACGGCCGCTCGACGCCGCCGACCGAGCCCGGCGAGAGGGCGCGGCGCGCGTGGATGACGCGGTCGATCCCGTCGATCCGCGGCAGGAATTCGACCGGCACCAAGTCGAAGGAGACGCCCTCGGTCCTCCGGAAGGGCTTCAGCTTGATGACGCGCCAGAATCTCGGCTCCTCGGCGACTATATAGCCCATCGTCACTCCTCCGGTCCGGGAACCCGCACCGTCTACAATTCTAGCGGGAAAACGGGGCCCATCAAGAGCGCCGGCCCGGGACGCGGGCGCGCCGGCGCGGACTAGGCCTCGACCTCCGAGAGGAGGGGCGGCCGCTCGAGGAGCTCGGGCCTGGCGATCAGGCGCTGGAAGAGGGCGGCCGCGTGCGCGTAGTAGGATCCCTCGGCGATGCGCTCGTCCACGGTGATCTTGAAGTTGATGAAGTGGCGGAGGCTCGTCCCCCCGTCGGGCCGCGGGGTCTCCTTCTGGAACATCCGCCCCATGACCACGAAGATGCTCGCGGTCCCCCACTCGTAGAGCGCGTGGAAGGGCGTGTCCAGCCCGATGCTCCCGAGGTTCGCGAAGTGGATCGAGGTGAAGAGGGGATCCTCCCTGAGCATCGCGGGCGGCGGCAGGTTCATGCGGTCGAGGAGGCGGAAGGCCGCGGTGACCGCGGCCTTGCCGAAGGGGAGGCGATGCGCGACCGAGAGCCTGTCCTCGACGGCGCCGCCCCTGCCGCGGCTGATGCCCTCCTCGATCCTTCCCATGGCCTCGGCGAGGGTGTCCCGGGGGTCGAAGGCGACCTTCGCGGCGGTCTCGTCGCCGTCGGCTTCCGCGCTCCTCTTGATGACGAATGAGGCCGAGATGCCCTCCCGCTGGTAGATCCTCTTGCGGTGCACGAAGCGGTTGAGCCTCGGCTTCAGGGCGATGGTCCTCACCGCCGCGGCGATGGCGATGCCGAAGAGCGTGGGCCGCGGGCCGGCCTGCGCCGCGGACTCCCCGGCGGGACGCTCCTGCCCGGCGCCGGCCGAATGGAGCCGCGAGTAGCGCAGGGCGTTCTCCACGTCGATGTCCTTGGAGAAGAAGACCGAGGCCTCGTTCCGGCCCCGCACGACGTAGGGCACGATGGCGGGGAAGGTGGGAAGGCCCCGTACCCGCCTCCCGTCGCAGCGGTCGATGAACAGCATGGGCCCATGATATCCGAGGCGGGGGCCCGCGTCAAAGATGCCGATCCGGCTTGAACACGCCTTCCCGCTGACACTACATTTGTCGCGTGAAACTCAGGAACAAAATGTTCGTCGCCATCGTCGGCGTCCAGCTCCTCCTCTTCGCGGTCCTCGCAGCCTATCTCTTCAGCCTCTTCGGCCGGCGCGCGATGGACTCCGCGATGGAAGCGGCCTCGCTCCGGGCGGAGCGGGGCGCGGCCCAGATCGGATCGCGGCTCGCGAGCGCCGCGGAAGGCTGCGACGTGCTCGCGGACGCCGTCCTCGCCCTCCGGCGCCAGGGCCGCGTCGACCGCGCCTTCCCGCCCCGTCTCTTCGCGGAGTACCTGCGGACGCACGAAGGCTACTTCGCGGCCTGGGCCTTCTTCGTCAAGGACGGCTGGGACGGCAAGGACGCGGGACTCGCGCGCGACCCGGAGTTCGCGCCCGCCGGCGCCTTCCTGCCCTGGGCCTTCCGCGACGGCGACGCCGTGGAGGCGAAGGCCGGCGCGGAGGGCGACGCGGACGAGGAGAGCTACTACGGCGATTTCTTCACCATACCCATGGAGCGCGGGAAGCCCGTCTTCCTGGAGCCGTACAAGGAGGAGAACGACCAGGTCCGCGGCGTCCTCATGACGACCTACGCCCGGCCCCTCGACGAGGGAGGCCGGCGCCTCGGGGTCATCGGCATCGACCTTCCCCTCGACTTCATGTCGAAGCTCGTCTCCGAGACGGGAAGCGTCGCGGGCTCCTACGCCTTCATCGCCTCCGCGGGCGGCCGGGTCCTCGGCCATTCCAGCCGCGCCGAGCTCGAGGGCAAGGCGGCCGCCGAGGCCGAGGGGGACGAGACCGCCGCGGCGCTGGCGCGGGCCGTGTCGGAGCGGAGGCGGCAGGCCTTCCAGTCGGGCGGCTTCATCCGCGTCCTCGAGCCCGTGCCCCTGCCCGGCGGCGCCGAGCCCTGGATACTCTGCCTCGCCGTGCCCGAGTCCGCCTTCGCCGAGGACCTCGACAAGCTCATGCTCGACCTCGCGCTGCTCTTCCTGGCCGGCATGGCCTGCATGTCGGCCGGCGTCTTCCTCGTCTCCTCGCGCGTGACGAGGCCCCTCGGGGATTTCGGCGCGGCCTTCCTCCGCATGGAGGAGGGCGACCTCCGCGCCCGCGTGAGCGTCACGACGAAGGACGAGGTCGGCAGCCTGGGCACGAGCCTCAACCTCCTCGCCCTGAGGCTCGCCGCCCTCGTCGAATCCATGCGCCAGGCCGTGGCCGGCATCGAGGAGGCCGGAGGGGAGATCGCTGGCTCCGCCACGAGGACCAGCGAGGCGATCGCGGCGATCCGCGGCCGCATCGACGCGAGCGTCCGCGAGATCGAGGGGCAGGCCGACGCCGAGGCGGAGACCATCTCCGAGTCCGAGGGGATCCTCGCCGGGATCGCTGAGCTCGACAGGGCCATCGACGCGCAGTCCGCGAGCATCGCCGAGGCCTCGGCGAGCGTGGAGGAGATGGTCGGCAGCCTCTCCTCCCTGGCCAGGAGCGCCGAGGCGATCCGCGCCGAGGTCGGGCTCCTCGACCGCGCCGGCGAGGAGGGCAAGGCCAAGCTCGAGGCATCGGCCTCGGCCATCTCCGATTCGAGGAAGCGGGGCGAGGACCTCGCCGCGGCCAACCAGATCATCGCCGAGATCGCCGACCGGACCGATCTCCTGGCCATGCACGCCGCCATCGAGGCGGCCCCCGCCGGCGAGGCCGGCAAGG
>CAYNPQ010000222.1:0-3482 GCA_964399065.1 uncultured Treponemataceae bacterium
CCCTAGAGTATGTCGCGCAACGCGTCGAGGCGGCGGACCTCGTAGGTGGGCCGGAGCCCCGCCTCGTTCGCGCCGCCGGCGAGGTTGACCCAGCAGGTGTCGATCCCGAAGTCGATGCCGCCCTTGATGTCCGATGCGAGGGAGTCGCCGACCATGATCATGCGCGACTTGTCGCGGAAGCCGAGAGCCTCGCAGGCGTACTCGAAGATCCGCGGGTCGGGCTTGCTCGCGCCCGCCTCCTCGGAGACGACGAGGCGCTCGACGCAGGGCGCGACGGCCGAGCGCGCGAGCCGGCCGCGCTGGACCTCCGCGATGCCGTTCGTGAGGATGGCGACGCGGTGGCGCGAGGCGAGGTAGGCGCAGAGACCCTCGGCGCCGGGGAGGAGGAAGGCCGCCTCGGAGAGCCGCGCCACGTAGGCCTCGCTCGCGGCGCGGGGCTCGGCCCCGATGCCGAAGCGCTCGAAGAGGATGCCGAAGCGCTCGACCCTTAGCCGCGCCTGGTCGAGCTCGCCGCGCTCGAGGCGCCGCCAGAGCTCCTTGTTGATCTCGAGGTAGCCGGCCTCGACCTCGGGGCCGAGCGGGATCCCGAGCCCGGCGAAGGCCTGCCGCAGGGCCTCCCTCTCGGCCCTCCCGAAATCGAAGATGGTGTCGTCCGCGTCGAGGAGGACGAGGTCGTAGCTACGCATCGCTCCTCCGGGCGCGGCGCGCGAGAAGGGCGTCGGCGGCGAAGCCCGCGAGGAGGGCGGCCGCGCCCGCGAGCTTCCGCGGATCGAAGGAGCCGGCGACCGCGGCGTCGATGGCCACGCCCGCGAGAATCTCGCCGCCGAACACGAGGAGGGTGGCGGAGAAGGCCGACATCCGCGCGAAGATGAAGTTCATGGAGACCACGGTGGCGAGGCCCGTCACGCCGCCCCCGAGGGCGAGGAGCGGGCCGGCGGCGATCGTTCCGCGGGCGCCTTCAGCGAGGTCGGGGCGTACGAGCGCGACGAGGGCGAGGGTGGCGGCGAGGCCGCCCAGGTAGTTGATGCGCGCGCTGCGAAGGAGGCCCTTGGCTCTGCCGAGCTCGGCGTTCACGAGGGTGCTGAAGCCGGGCAGGAGGCCGGCGGCGAGGCCCGCGAGGATGGCGGGCGCGTTGCCGCGGAGGTTCCGGACCATGATCGCGGCGCCGGCGAGGGCGAGGCAGATGCCGGGCAGCCGCCTCGCCGAGAGGGGCCGCTTCTCGCGGCCGAGGAAGCCCGTCGCGTCCGCGGCGACCGAGAAGAAAGTCTGGCCGAGGAGGGCGAGGGCCACGGCGAGGGAGGCCCCGAGGTTCGAGAAGGCGAAGGCGCTCGAGTAGACCGTGCCGACGCCCACGACGCCGCCCGCATAGAGCCAGGGCTTGAGGGCGCCGGGTCGCGCGGGCTCGCCCCGCCTCGCCGTGCGCAGGGCCAGGATGAGGATCGAGACCGTCGCGAGCCCCGCGAGGTGGATGACCAGGCAGGCGACGAGGGTGCCGACCCGGCCCGCGAGGCCTGAGTTCACGTTGTTCATGAAGGTGATGAGGGCGCCCGCGAGGGGCGCGAAGACCGCTAGCATGTGCTCCGCCCCTCCGCCTTACCTGATAGTCCCGACGCCGAGGCGGACCTCTCCGCCCTTCGCGTCGCGGAGCCAGGCCTCGCCGTCCTGGATGGTGCAGGAGAACTCCATGCTCCGCTCGACGAGGGCCTCGAGCCCCCGCGTCTCGGCGGGGTCGAGGCGCAGCACGGAGAGGTTGCGGAACTTCGCGAGGCGCTCGGCGATCGGGTCCCACCAGAGCTCGGGCTGGGCCGAGTAGGTGTAGACGAGGACTCGCCGCGAGCGGCCGCAGGCCTTGGCCAGCCGGCGCTCGTCGGGATGGCCGAGCTCGATCCAGAGCTCGAGCTCGCCCGTGAGGTCGCGCTGCCAGAGGTCGGGCTCCTCGGTCTCGCCGAGGCCGCGGCTGAACTCGAGGCGCTCGGAGGCGTTGAGGGCGTAGGCGACGAGGCCGATCATCATGCGGCCTTCGCTCTCCGAGGGGTGGCGGGCGAGGGTGAGGTCCCGCTCGGCATAGTAGTTCCGGTCGAGGTCGGCGATGTCGAGCTTGACCTTGTATACGGTCGACTTGAGGGCCATGGGGGGAGTCTCCCCGATCCGGCGGCAGTCGGTCAATGAGAGGGGACCGTCCCTGCCCGAGGGCTTCGGCTCTGGCCCTCCGCGGTGCGCCTGCGCGATACTCATCGCGGAGGATGCAATGGCAGAACGGGACCCGAACGCCCAGACCGTCGACGAGTACATCGCCGCTTTCCCGCCCGCGACGAGGCGGATCCTGAAGAAGCTGCGCGCCGCCATCAAGGAGGCCGCGCCCGAGGCCGGCGAGTCGATCGCCTACCGCATGCCCGCCTACTCGCAGGACGGCCCCCTCGTCTATTTCGCCGCCTTCAAGGAGCACATCGGCTTCTATCCCCTGCCGGAGGCCATCGGCGACTTCGCCGAGCGGCTCGCGCCCTACGCCAAGGCCAAGGGATCGGTGCGCTTCCCCCTGGACGAGGAACCGCCCTACGAGCTCGTGAAGGAGATCGTCCGCTACCGGCTCGAGCACAACCGGGCGAAGGCGGCGGCCAAGCGCAAGCGATGAGCGCGGCCGCCGCCCCGCCGGGCCGAACGGTCTACCGGGGCCGAGCCCGCGAGCGGATGCATGTAATTCCCGCCCCGAGCGCGAGGATCGCGAAGGCCCAGGCGATGCCGATGCCGGGCAACGCGTCGACGATGCGCCCCCCGGCGTAGAGGGTACGGGAGGCGTCGACGCCGCGGGCGTAGGGGAAGAACCGCCCGACCGCGGCGAAGAATCCGCCCGCGGCGCCGAGGTCGAACCAGCCGCCGCCGAAGAAGCCGATGGCCGAGACGAGGGCGGAGCCCAGCCCCGCGATCTGGTTCTCCGTACAGAGGGCCCCGAGGACGAGGCCGATCCCGGTCGAGCCGGCCGCCATGGGAACCAGGGCGAGGAGGGAGGCCGCAGCGCCGGCGCCCGGGCGCGCGCCGAGGAGGGCGCCGGTCGCATAGCAGGCCGCGACCTGGAGGAGGGCGAAGGGCAGGTAGGGCAGGACGTAGGCCGC
Organism: uncultured Treponemataceae bacterium; assembly: GCA_964399065.1. Taxonomy (GTDB): domain Bacteria; phylum Spirochaetota; class Spirochaetia; order Treponematales; family Rectinemataceae; genus JAKLFE01. The sequence continues at coordinate 3,111 of CAYNPQ010000222.1, forward strand.
GGCGAAGTCCGCGGGCCTCAGGGGCGTCGCGCGGAGCCGCTCGAAGAGGCCCGAGGAGCGGTCCTTCGCGAGGAGCATCGAGGAGAACATAATCAGGAACGCGAAGCTGAAGACGGCCATGGCCGGGACCAGGGCCGCGGGCCTGAACACGGGTACGGGCGCGCTCCGGCCGAGCGAGGCGAAGAGGCCGATCATGGCGCAGGGCATGGCCGCCCCGAGGCCGAGGCTCAGGGGGTCGCGCCAGGTTTCCTTCATGTTTCGCGTCGCGAGCGAGATCCACCTCATGCCCGAGCCTCCTTCCTGACGAGGGCGAGATAGGCCTCCTCGAGGCTTCCCGCCCCGCCGGGCGCCATCCGCTTCATCTCCTCCGCG
>CAYNPQ010000223.1:0-3443 GCA_964399065.1 uncultured Treponemataceae bacterium
CGGTTCCCCCCGAAGAGTAGGCGGTCGACTTCAGCCCCGTGGGCGCCGCCGGCGCGGTGTATGCCGTCGCGACGGCGCTCGCCCCGCTCTCGATGCCGCTCACGTAGGTCACCACGAAGGCGTACTGCTTGCCGTAGTCGAGGCCGGAGACCGTCGCCGCGTTCCCGTCGATCGCCGACGCGGTGAGCTTCGTGTCCGAGATGGTCGCCGTCGTCCCCAACCGGTAATACACGTTGTACGACGTCGCTCCGGTGACCGCGGTCCAGGCGAGCTTGATCGTATTGCCGCTCGTCGTCGCCGCCACCTGCGTCGGCGTCGTGCCCGGCGTCGCGAGGAGGATCGGGCTCGCCGTCCCCTCGGTCGCGCCGACCGTCGGCGCGTAGATGAAGGCGTACTTGCTCCCGTTCGTCAGCCCGGTCACCGTCGCGGTTGGCTCGGCGACGGAGACCTTGGTGCCGTTCGCGGCCGTCACGCTCGTGCCGAGCCGGTAGTAGAGGTTGTAGCCGGTGGCGCCCTCGTAGACGGGCCAGACGAGCTTGACGGTTCCGCTTCCGATAGACGCGGAGAAGGCCGAGACATTGATGCCGGGCTTGGCCGTGACGACCTCGCTCGGCAAGCCGTCGCCCGCCGCGTTGCTCGCCACCACGATGAAGGCATAGGTTTGGTTGTTTTGGAGGCTGGAGATCGTGGTCGAGGTCCCTGTGATGGGATTGCCGGACGCGGGAGTCGAGGCTGTCGTCGCCGCGCTCCCCTGCGCATAGAAAACCTTGTAGCCGGTCGCGCCCGTCGAGTCGTTCCAGGTCAGGGTCACGCTGCCGTCGCCCGTGGTCGCGGCGAAGCCGCCGGGGGGCGCGGGCGGGGCCGAGCCGTTCGCGTACTCGGAATAGAGCCGGTAGAAGTCGAGGTCGTCGACGCCGAGGAAGCCGAGCTTCTTCTCGGCCTTGTACAGGCTGGTGGCCGTGGCCGCCGTGTCGTTCGGCTCGTTCACCCGGGAATTCGTGAGGCTCGTCCCGTCCTCGCCGGGGTCGGCCCCGAGCTTGACCGCGTACTTGGTCTCGCTCGTGTAGTCTGCCCCGCTCAGCGAGAGGTAATATTGCTGGTCGCTCGCCGGGAAGGTCGCGACGGCGCTACGGCCGACCGTCTTGAAGGCGGCCGAGCTCCGGTCCGGGTTGATGACGATGCCCTGGGCCTCGCTCGCCGCCGAGCGCAGGTAGAGGCTGAGCGCTTCGCGGTAGACGCGCACGCTCACCTGGTCGTCCCAGACCTTGGCGCCGTCCTGGCTCTCGATGTGCACGGGCACGACGAAGACCTTCGAATACGAGGAGTCCGCGAAGGCCGCCGCGGTGCAGGTGAATTCCAGGGTCTTCCTCCCGCCGTTGGGCGCGATAGAGCCGAGGATGTCGCTCAACGCGGCGCCGGCGAGCGACAGTCCGGAGGGCTGGCTGACCGCGTAGTTCGCGCCGAGCATCGATTCGGTGCCGATGTTCTCGATCGCGATTTCGAGGGCGAAGGGCGTGCCCGCGTACTGGTAGGCCGAACCGTCGGCCACGGAACAGCTCACCTTGTAGTTCGCCTTCGTCTCCCCGACGGTCAGGAAGCCGAGGCTCTCGCCGGCGAAGGCGGGCGTCACCGTGGCGTTCACCGCGGCCGCGACGCCGGCCTGGACCGGGACCGTGACCTCGTAGGTGTCGCCGGCGATCAAGTTGGAGAGCGAGGCGTTGCCGTCGCTGCCTGTGCGCAGGTCGAGCGAGTTCGCGGCGTTGAGCGTATTCGTGATGATCATCCGGATGTTGCCGAGCCCGGAGATGGCCCTGGCGCCGGCCTGTCCCTTGATGCCGAGGGTGGCCGAGGAGGTCGCGCCGGCCTTTCGGAAGAGATAGAAGCTGCTGTAGGTACCGTCAGGAGTCACCTTGAGGATATCGTCGGTGTACTTCGCCACCGCGTTGCCCGAAACCGAGAAGCCCGCGTCGCTGACCTTGGTGGCAGAGGCCTTCGCGGCCGAACCGATGGCGACGCCGTCGCTCGCGACGTACCAGACCTCGTTCCCGCCGTCCATCCGGAGCCAGGAACCCCAGAAGAAGAGTCCAGGCCCGGTGACGGTGTCGGTGCCGCCGCCGTTGCCGCCGCCGCCCCCTCCGGAGGGATTGGGGCAGGCCGCAAGGAAGATGGCGGCGGAAAGGATGACCAGGGGAAGGGCGACGCGGGAGCGATATTTGACCATTACTGTCTCCCCTGCGCCACGCGTCTGCATGGCGCGGACTCATGAAGACGTTACGGTGAAGCATTATTTGCTCCGTTCGCCAACCTGTCAATACGCGAAGCGGCGGGGGCGCCTACCCGACCTCCCGGGCCCCCGCCTTACCTGATGTCCGCCCCGGCCCCCGCCCCTCGTTCAACCCGCGGCTCGAGGAGCCCCCCCATGTCGATCGTCCCGTCGGGCCGCATCCGCGGCGCGATCCGGATGTCCGTCGAGACGAAGAACTCGGGGCTGAGGACCGAGCCGAGCGAGTTCGCGCAACGCGCGCCGTTCCAGAACCAGTTGTCGGGGGAGGCGAGCGAAGGCATCTCGGCTAGCTCGTCCGCCGCGGCGCCGCGCATCGAGACGTTGCCGCTCGCGACGAAGCGTCGGTACCCGTCGCCCTTGCCGTAGAAGGCGAAATTGCGGCCGCCGTTGCCGTAGGACGTGCAGCGCTCGACGACGATGGCGGGGTTCGAGTTGCTCGTGATGCCGGCTGCGCCGTTGTCGAAGGCGATGCTGTTCCGGATGACGTGCGGCACCGCGATCCCGTCGCCGCCGAGCTTGAAGCCATTGCCGTCGCCCTTGACCGCCGAGCCGGGCAGGGAGCCGTTCGCGTAGGAGACGCAGCCCTCGATGAGGACGGCGCCGATGGGGCCCGACTCGATCTTCGAGAAGAGGTCCCAGCCGTCGTCGATGTTGCCGTAGGCCATGCAGGAGCGGAAGACGTTGCCCTCGCCCGAGGTGAGCTTGGCCGCGAAGCCGTCGGCGTTGTTGGCGGCGGGATCCTTGTTGCCGTAGGACACGCAGCCGACGACGAAATTGTCCCGCGGCCACCTGGCCGGCGGCTCGGCGCTCGATCCGGAGATCTGGAGGCCCGTGTCCCCGCAGCCGTGGACGACGAGCCGCGAAAGGACGTTGCGGCTCCCGCCTACCTGCAGTCCCTTGACGTTGTCCGGCGTCGCGCGGATCTCGAGGTCCTCGAGGGTCCAGTAATCGCCCCAGAGCTGCATTCCGCCGCCCGCCCAGGAGAAGTCGAGGACCGCCCGCTCTCCGGCGGCGGAGCGCAGGACCTTGCGCGCTCCCGGCTCTCCGTCGCTCCCCCTCGGGATGACGATCGGGCGCGTTGGGCGATACAGTCCTCCGGCGAGGACTATCGGCTGCCCGGGCTTCGAGAAGAAGAGCGCGGTCTCGAGGTCGAGGGGAT
>CAYNPQ010000224.1:0-3440 GCA_964399065.1 uncultured Treponemataceae bacterium
CGGTTCCCCCCGAAGAGTAGGCGGTCGACTTCAGCCCCGTGGGCGCCGCCGGCGCCGTGTATGCGGTCGCGACCGCGCTCGCGCCGCTCTCGATGCCGCTCACGTAGGTCACGACGAAGGCGTATTGCTTCCCATACTCGAGGCCGGCGACGGTGGCCGAGCTCCCGTCGATCGCCGTCGCGGCGAGCTTCGTGTCCGAGGTCGTCGCCGTCGCCCCCTGCCGGTAGTACACGTTGTACGACGTCGCGCCGATCGCCGCGGTCCAGGCGAGCTTGATCGTGTTGCCGTTCGTCGTCGCCGCCACCTGCGTCGGCGTCGTCCCCGGCGTCGCGAGGAGGATCGCGCTCGCCGTCCCCTCGGTCGCGCCGACCGTCGGCGCGTAGATGAAGGCGTACCTGCTCCCGTTCGTCAGTCCGGTCACGGTCGCGGTGGGCTCGGTGACGGAGACCTTGGTGCCGTTCGCCGGCGTCACGGCTGTGCCGAGCCGGTAGTACAGGTTGTATCCGGCGGCGCCCTCGTAGACCGGCCACACGAGCTTGACCGTGCCGCCGCCCGTCGACGCCGAGAAGGCCGAGACGTTGATGCCCGGCTTGGCCGTGACGACCTCGCTCGGCAAGCCGTCGCCGGCCGCGTTGCTCGCCACCACGATGAAGGCGTAGCCCTGGTTGTTCTGGAGGCCGGAGATCGTGGTCGAGGTGCCGGCGATCGGATTGCCCGGCGCCGGAGTCGAGGCCGTCGTCGCCGTGCCGCCCTGCGCGTAGAAGACCTTGTAGCCGGTCGCGCCCGTCGAGTCGTTCCAGGACAGGGTCACGCTCGCGTCGCCCGTCTGGGTGACGAGGCCGGTGGGCGGGGCGGGCGGGGCCGAGCCGTTCGCGTATTCCGAGTAGAGCCGATAGAAATCGAGGTCGTCGACGCCGAGGAAGCCGAGCTTCTTCTCGGCCTTGTAGAGGCTGGTGGCCGTGGCCGCCGTGTCGTTCGGCTCGTTCACCCTGGAATTCGTGAGGCTCGTCCCGTCCTCGCCGGGATCGGCCCCGAGCTTGACCGCGTACTTGGTCTCGCTCGTGTAGTCGGCCCCGCTCAGCGAGAGGTAGTACTGCTGGTCGCTCGCGGGGAAGGTCGCGACGGCGCTCCGGCCGACCGTCTTGAAGGCGGCCGAGCTCCGGTCCGGATTGATGACGATGCCCTGGACCTCGTTCGCCGCCGCGCGCAGGTAGAGGCTGAGGGCCTCGCGGTAGACGCGGACGCTCACCTGGTCGTCCCAGACCTTGGCGCCGTCCTGGCTCTCGATGTGCACGGGCACGATGAAGACCTTCGAGTACGCGGAGTCCGCGAAGGCGGCCGCGGTGCAGGCGAAGGCCAGAGTCTTCTTCCCCCCATTGGGGGCGATCGAGCCCAGGATGTCGCTCAACGCGGCTCCGGCGAGCGACAGTCCGGTCGGCGGACTGACTGTGTAGTTGGCGCCGAGCATCGACTCCGTGCCGATGTTCTCGATCGAGATCTCCAGGGAGAAGGGCGTGCCCGCGTACTGGTAGGCCGAACCGTCGGTCACCGTGCAGCTCACCTTGTAGTTCGCCTTCGTCTCTCCGACGGTGACGAAGCCGAGGCTCTCGCCGGCGAAGGCGGGCGTCACCTTGGCGCTCACGGCGGCCGCGACGCCGGCCTGGACCGGGACCGTGACTTCGTAGGTGTCGCCGGCGATCAAGTTGGAGAGCGAGGCGTTGCCGTCGCTGCCCGTGCGCAGGTCGAGCGAGTTCGCCGCGTTGAGCGTATTCGTGATGAGCATCCGGATGTTGCCGAGCCCGGAGATGGCCCTGGCGCCGGCCTGTCCCTTGATGCCGAGCGTGGCCGAGGAGGTCGCGCCGGCCTTGCGGAACAGGTAGAAGCTGCTGTACGAGCCCTCGGGCGTCACCTTGAGGATGTCGTCGGTGTACTTCGCCACCGCGTTGCCCGAAACCGTGAAGCCAGCGTCGCTGATCTTGCTGGCGGCGGCCTTCGCGGCCGGGCCGATGGCGACGCCGTCGTTCGCGACGTACCAGACCTCGTTCCCGCCGTCCATCCTGAGCCAGGAGCCCCAGAAGAAGAGGGCCGGCCCGGTGACGCCATTGTTCCCGCCGTTGTCGCCTCCGCCTCCGCCGGAGGGATTGGGGCAGGCGGCGAGGATGATCGAGATGGCAAGGATGACGAGGGGAATGGCGAAGCGGGAGCGATATTTGACCATGATTGTCTCCCCTGCGCCACGCGTCTGCATGGCACGGATTCACGAAGACTCTACGGTGATGCATTATTTACTCTGTTCGCCAACCTGTCAATGATCGAAACGGCGAGGGCGCCGACCCGCCTGCCCGGGCCCTCGCCTCACCTGATATGCGCCCCGACCCCCGCCCTCCGCCCGCCCAGCGGCTCGAGGAGGCCCCCCATGTCGATCGTCCCGTCGGGCCGCATCCGAGGCGCGACGCGGAGATCCGTCGAGGCGAAAAGATCGGGGCCCAGGGCCTCGCCGAGCGAGTTCGCGCAACGCGCGCCGTTCCAGAACCAGTTGTCGGGGGAGGCGAGCGAAGGCATCTCGGCGAGGTCGTCCGCCGCGCCGCCGCGCATCGAGACGTTGCCGCTCGCGACGAAGCGGCGCGAGCCGTCCCCCTTGCCGTAGAAGGCGAAGTTGCGGCCGCCGTTGCCGTAGGACGTGCAGTCCTCGACGACGATGGCGGGGTCGGAGTTGCTCGTGATACCCGCGGCGCCATTGTCGAAGGCGATGCTGTTCCGTATGACGTGCGCTACCGCGATGCCGTCGCCGCCGAGCTTGAAGCCATTGCCGTCGCCCTTGGCGGCCGAGCCGGGCAGGGAGCCGTTCGCGTAGGAGACGCAGCCCTCGATGAGGACGGCGCCGATGGGGCCCGACTCGATCTTCGAGAAGAGGTCCCAGCCGTCGTCGATGTTGCCGTAGGCCATGCAGGAGCGGAAGACGTTGCCCTCGCCCGAGGTGAGCTTGGCCGCGAAGCCGTCGGCGTTGTTGGCGGCGGGATCCTTGTTGCCGTAGGACACGCAGCCGACGACGAAATTGTCCCGCGGCCACCTGGCCGGCGGCTCGGCGCTCGATCCGGAGATCTGGAGGCCCGTGTCCCCGCAGCCGTGGACGACGAGCCGCGAGAGGACGTTGCGGCTGCCGCCGACCTGGAGGCCCTTCTGGTTGTCGGGGGTCGCCCGGATCTCGAGATCTTCGAGGGTCCAATAGTCGCCCCAGAGCTGCATTCCGCCGCCCGCCCAGGAGAAATCGAGGATCGCCCGCTCGCCCGGCGCGGAGCGCAGGACCTTGCGCGCTCCCGGCTCGCCGTCGCTCCCCCTCGGGATGACGATGGGACGCGTTGGGCGATACAGTCCGCCGGCGAGCACTATCGGCTGCCCGGGCTTCGAGAAGAAGAGCGCGGTCTCGAGGTCGAGGGGAT
>CAYNPQ010000225.1:0-3345 GCA_964399065.1 uncultured Treponemataceae bacterium
CGCACGGGCCGCTCCCTCATGGAGCGCACCGTCATCATCTGCAACACGAGCTCCATGCCGGTCGCCGCGCGCGAGGCCTCGGTCTACACGGCCGTGACCATCGCCGAGTACTACCGGCAGATGGGCCTCAACGTCCTCCTCCTCGCCGACTCGACGAGCCGCTGGGCCCAGGCCATGCGCGAGATGTCCGGCCGCCTCGAGGAGATCCCCGGCGAGGAGGCCTTCCCCGCCTACCTCGAGTCGGTCATCGCGGGCTTCTACGAGCGGGCCGGCGTCGTCCGGCTCCGGGACGGGGGCGTCGGCTCGGTCACGATAGGCGGCACCGTCTCGCCCGCGGGCGGCAACTTCGAGGAGCCCGTCACCCAGGCCACCCTCAAGGTCGTCGGCGCCTTCCACGGCCTGTCCCGCGAGCGCTCCGACGCCCGCAAGTACCCGGCCATCCATCCCCTCGACTCCTGGACGAAGTACGGCGGCATCATGGACCGCGCGGCCGTCGAGTACGCCCACCGCTTCCTCTCCCGGGGCGCCGAGGTCGGGCAGATGATGAAGGTCGTCGGCGAGGAGGGCACCTCCCTCGAGGACTACATCGTCTACCAGAAGGGCGAGATGCTCGACGCGGTCTACCTCCAGCAGAACTCCTTCGACCCCGTGGACTGCGCCGTGTCCCCCGAGCGGCAGCGCCACGTCTTCCGCCTCGTCACGGAGATCCTCGCGGCCGAGATCGCCGCGAAGGACAAGGAGGACGCCCGCTCCTGGTTCTACCGGGTCAGGCAGAGCTTCCTCGACTACAACGGAGCCGAGTGGCGGAGCGAGCGCTTCGCCGCGGTCGAGAAGGATATCCGTTCCCTCCTCGCCGAGCGGGCGAAGGGGATCGACGCCCGCGGGAAGCGGCTCATCGAACGCTTGGAGTAGCACATGAAGAAGGTCTATTCGCGCATCGAGTCGATAACCGGCAACGTCATCGCGGTCCGGGCGGACGACGTGGCCTACGGCGAGCTCGCCGAGGTCTCCACGCGCTTCGGCAAGTCCCTGGCCGAGGTCATCCGCCTGGACGAGGGCCTCGTGTCGCTCCAGGTCTTCGCGGGCGGCCGCGGCATCTCCACGGGCGACGAGGTCCGCTTCCTCGGCCACCCGATGCGGGTCAGCTTCTCGGACGACCTCCTCGGCCGCGTCTTCGACGGGGCCGGCGAGCCCCGCGACTCGGGCCCCCGGCTCGAGGAGAACCTCGTGCCCGTCGGCGGCCCCTCGGTCAACCCCTCCAAGCGCATCATCCCCCGCGAGATGATCCGCACGGGCATCCCGATGATCGACCTCTTCAACACCCTCGTGAAGAGCCAGAAGCTGCCGATCTTCTCCGTCTCGGGCGAGCCCTACAACGAGCTCCTCGCGCGCATCGCGATGCAGGCCGAGGTCGACCTCATCGTCCTCGGGGGCATGGGCCTCAAGCACGACGACTACCTCTACTTCCGCGAGACCCTCGAGTCCGGCGGCGCCCTCTCGAAGACCATCATGTTCGTCCACACCGCGGCCGACCCCGTGGTCGAGTGCCTCATGGTGCCCGACGTCTCCCTCGCGGTGGCCGAGCGCTTCGCCCTCAAGGGCAGGAACGTCCTCGTCCTCCTCACCGACATGACCAACTTCTCCGACGCCCTGAAGGAGATCGCGATCACCCAGGAGCAGGTCCCCTCGAACCGCGGCTACCCCGGCGACCTCTACTCCCAGCTCGCCGCGCGCTACGAGAAGGCGGTCGACTTCTCCGACTCGGGCTCGATCACCATCCTCGCGGTCACCACGATGCCCGGCGACGACGTCACCCACCCCGTCCCGGACAACACGGGCTACATCACCGAGGGCCAGTTCTATCTCCGCGGCGGCCGCATCGAGCCCTTCGGCTCGCTCTCTCGCCTCAAGCAGCAGGTCAACGGCCGCACGCGGGCCGACCACCGCGGCATCATGGACGGCATGATCAAGCTCTACGCGGCCTACAAGGACACCCTCGAGAAGAAGTCCATGGGCTTCCAGATGTCCGCCTGGGACCAGAAGCTCCTCCGCTACGGCGAGCGCTTCGAGCGCGAGATGATGGACCTCTCGGTCAAGATCGGCCTCGAGGCCGCCCTCGACAAGGGCTGGGAGATCCTCGCCGACTGCTTCGAGCCCCAGGAGACCGGCCTCCGCACGGAGCTCATCGAGAAGTTCTGGCCCGTGAAGAAGGCCTAGGCCGAGGGCGGGGGCATGGCGAAGATCAAGCTGACCAAGAACGAGCTCAAGAAGCAGAAGGACGCGCTGAAGATGTACCAGCGCTACCTCCCGACCCTGCAGCTCAAGAAGCAGCAGCTCCAGCTCGAGATCCGCTCCGTCGAGTCGCGGCGCCGCCGCCTCGAGTCCGAGCGCGAGGAGCTCGAGCGCGAGTTCCGCGCCTGGATCGGCGTCTTCGGCGAGGCCGGCGCCGCCTACGGCGCCGACGGCCGGCCCCTCCTCTCCGTCGCCTCGATCCGGACGGTCGCGGGCAACGTGGCCGGCGTGGAGATCCCCGTCTTCCAGGGCGCCGACTTCGTCCTCGCCGACTACGACCTCTTCACTACGCCCCTCTGGGTGGACGCCGCGATGGACCGCCTCAAGAAGGCCCTCCTCCTCGACCTCGAGCGCCGCGTCCTCGCCGAGCAGGTGAGGCGGCTCGAGCGCGAGCTCCGCGTGACCGCGCAGCGCGTCAACCTCTTCGAGAAGGTGAAGATACCCGAGACCCAGGAGGCCATCCGCCGCATCAGGATCTACCTCGGCGACCAGCAGACCGCGCAGGTGGTGCGCGGCAAGATCGCCAAGCGCAAGGTGGTCGGGAGGGCCGCGTCATGATAGCCCCGATGAAGAAGGTCTACCTCGTCCTCCTCGAGAAGGACAAGGCCGAGGCCCTCCCGCGGCTCCGCGAGCTCGGGCTCGTGCACCTCGAGCCGGCCGCGCCGCCTTCCGGCAAGGCCTTCGAGGACGCGAGCTCCGACCGCGAGGCCCTCGCCCGCGCCGCCAACATCGTGCCGCCCTCGAAGGCGCGCGGGCCCGCCCGGCTTTCCCGCGCGGAGTCCGTGGCCCTCGCCCGCGAGGTCCTCGCCCTCGACGCGCGGACCCGCGAGATCTACGAGGAGTCCGGCGAGGCGTCGAGGGAGCTCGAGCGGCTCGCGCCCTGGGGAGACTTCGAGCCCGCCGACCTCGCCGCGCTGCGCGAGTCCGGCCTCGACCTGCGGCTCTACTCCGGCGAGGCCGCCGCCCTCGGTTCCATCCCCGCGGAGGCCGAGATCCTCGCCCTCGCCCGCGAGGTCCTCGCCCTCGACGCGCGGACCCGCGAGATCTACGAGG
>CAYNPQ010000226.1:0-3181 GCA_964399065.1 uncultured Treponemataceae bacterium
TTCAACGGCGAGTGCAGCGAGGTCGGCATGTACCTGGCGATGAGCCGGCAGGCCGAGCGGGAGGGCTTCCCCGAGGTCGCCGAGGCCTACCGACGCTACGCCTTCGAGGAGGCCGACCACGCCTCCCGCTTCGCCGAGCTCCTCGGCGAGGTCGTCTGGGCCGACACCAGGAAGAACCTCGCGCTCAGGGCCGAGGCCGAGTTCGGCGCCTGCGAGGGCAAGCTCAAGCTCGCCAAGCGCGCCAAGGAACTCGGCTACGACGCGATACACGACACCGTCCACGAGATGTGCAAGGACGAGGCCCGCCACGGCGCCGGCTTCCGCGGCCTCCTCGCGCGGTACTTCAAGTAGCCGGTACAGACTCAAGAGAAGGAAGAACCGCAGAGACGCAGAGGGGAGGGAGGAGAGGGGAAGGGAATCCAGGAAGAGATTGGAGCGGATGCGACCATATCTCCTTTTCCACGATTCTTTCTTTCTTCCTTTCTTCCTCCGCGTCTCTGCGACTCTGCGGTTCAATCTTCCTGCTGGATGGTGCGTACGGAGTATGGTGGCGGGACCATGAAGGACACTGCGGAGCTGCTGCGCTCGCGGGGCATCCAGCCCTCGCATCAGCGGATCGCCATATACGAAGCCCTCGCGTCGACCAAGGCCCACCCCTCGGCCGACGCGTTGCGCGACGCCTTGGCCCCCGCCATGCCGACCCTCTCCCGGACCACGGTCTACTCGACCCTCGAGCTCTTCGCCGAGCGGGGCCTGGCCCGAAGGCTCGCCCTCACGGGGAGCGAGCTGCGCTTTGACGCGGACGTCTCCGCGCACGTGCACTTCCGCTGCCGCGGCTGCGGCGCCGTCTCCGACCTCCCCGACGCGCCCGCGCCCCCTCCCCCCGCCGTCCCCGCCGGCTACCTCGTCGAGGTCTCGCAGTTCCACGCCGAGGGGCTCTGCCCCGACTGCGCCGCCCGGGCGGCCACCTAGCCCGGGGATCGGCTAGTCTCTCTCCCCGGCCTGCGATATCCTGCGCGGCGGAGGAAGCCATGTCAGCCGGAAAACCCCGTCCCTTCGATCGCAGGTCCCTCGTCTTCCTGGCCGCGACCTTCGCCATCACCTGGATCGCCTGGGGATCGCTCATCGTCTTCAAGGACATCGCCCCCGGGACGGTCCCCTTCGTCGCCCTCCACCTGATCGGCGGCTTCGGGCCCACCGTCGCGCCCTTCATCGCCTTCGCCGCCATGGGCAAGGACGAGCGGCGCGACTTCCTGGCGCGGGTGCTCCGCTGGAAGGTGAACGCGGGCTGGTACCTCATCGCGACGGCCCTCGTCGCGGCCTGCGGGGCCGGGTACTACCTGTACGGCCGGCCTCAGCTCCAGCCCTGGTACCTCATCTTCCCGATGTTCCTCGCCATGGTCATCGGCGGCGGACTCGAGGAGCTCGGCTGGCGCGGCCTCCTCCTCGACGCCCTCATCCGCGAAGGTCGGTCCAAGCTCCTCGCCGGACTCGGCGTCGGCGCCGTCTGGGCCCTCTGGCACCTGCCCCTGTTCTACATCGAGGGCGTGAACCAATACGGCAGGAGCTTCCTCTTCTTCGCCGTCGGAGTCTTGGGCTGCTCGCTCATGCTGACGGTCCTGTACGCGGCCACGAGGAGCGTCGTCCTCGCCGTCTTCTTCCACGCCCTGCTCAACGCCTCCTACGGGATGGGCCTGATGCCCGGCCCGGAGGACGCGAAGGGGGCCGCGCTGCAGGGAGTCCTGCTGCTCGGCCTCGGCGCCGCGGCCATGGCGGCCGACCTGGTCCTCTCGAAGAGGCGGCGGGGGGGCTGAGCCTTGGCCGCGCCTCCTTCTCGCCGCAAGCCCCTCCTCGGTCCCGGAACCCGCCTCGCCGCCCTCCATGTCCTCAACGACGGCTTCGCGGCGAGCCTTCCCCTCCTCCTGCCCTTCGCCCGCGAGGAGCTCGGACTTTCGCTTTCGGGCGTTGGCGCCCTCGGCGGCCTCCTGGGCGCGGCGGGCGTTGTCCTCGCCTTTCCCGCCGCCTGGCTCGCCGGGCGCTTCGGCGGTCCGCGGATCCTCCGCTGGGCCCTGGGAGCCTACGGCCTGGCCTTCGTCCTCGCGGGCCTCGCGCCCGGCTTCGCCGTCCTGGCCGCCGCCTTCCTCCTCGCGAGCCTCGGCTTCGGTCTCTTCCATCCCGTCGCTTTCTCCCTGGTCGCCTCGAGCGGGGGCGGGGCCAAGGTCGGGAAGAGGATGGGGGATTTCACGGCGGTCGGGGACTTCGGCCGCCTCGGGCTGGCCGCGGCGGCGACGGCGGTGGCCGCAGCCCTCGGCTGGAGGGGGACGGCCCTCGCCTACGGCGCCCTGCCCCTGGCGCTCTTCGCGGTCTCCATCGTCCTCGCCCGGCGGGCGGAATCGCCTAACGCGCCAGTGGAGGCGGGCGAGGCGGCGCCCGCCGGCCGGTCCGGCGGGAGAGTGCGCGGCCGGATGGGGCCCTTCGCGACTGTCCTCGCGGCGGTCGCCCTGGACGGCATGGCGGGCTCGGCCATCTTCATGTTCCTGCCCTTCCTCATGGCCGACCGAGGCATGCCGCCCGCCCTCCTCGGCTCCCTCACCGGCGCCTTCTTCGTGGGCACCCTCCTCGGGAAGACACTCCTCGGCCGTCTCGGCGACCGCTTCGGCAACCGCGCGGTCTTCCTCGGCTCCGAGCTCGCGATGGCCGCCCTCCTCGCGGTCCTCGCCGCTCTGCGCTCCGGCCCGGCCATCGCGGCGGTCTCCGTCGTCCTCGGGGCCGTGACCAAGGGCACGGTCCCGGTCCTGAACTCGATGATCGCCGAGCGCAGTCCCCGCGAAGGTCTCGGCGCCGCCTTCGGCGCGAGCAGCTTCGCGGCCGGCGCGGCGGCGACGGTCGCGCCCCTCGCCTACGGTCTCCTCGCCGACGCCCGCGGCATCGACGCCGTCTTCCTCGCCTGCGCGGCCTTCGCCGTCGCCGCCATGGTCCCGATCCTCGCGGCGGCTCCCGGAAGGCCGCGGCGCGACTGAGGGCCGCGCGGTTTGCGCGGGGGCCTTCCCGCGCATATGCTTTGAGCCGTGACGACGATCCCCGGACGGCGGCGCGCGGCTGCCTGCCTGCCGCTCCTCCTCTCGCTCTCCTGCGCCCCGAAGCCGATCCTCGTCGGTTTCGCCGGCTCGATAACCGGCAA
>CAYNPQ010000227.1:0-3152 GCA_964399065.1 uncultured Treponemataceae bacterium
CCGTGCTCGCGAGCCAGTTCCTCAACGAGCGCTTCGCCTACGCGGCGGGCCTGCCCGCGCGGCTCATGGGCCTCGGCCACGCGATGGAGATGGACCCGACCATCAAGGACGGCTTCCTCTACGAGCTCGCCCAGGCCCAGATGGCCCGCGAGATCTTCCCCGAGCATCCCCTCAAGTACATGCCGCCGACCAAGTTCATGTCCGGCGACGTCTTCCAGGGCCTCGTCATGGACAACATGTTCAACTTCGTGTCGAAGGCCACGGAGCAGGGCATCCACCTCCTCGGCATGCTGACCGAGGCGATCCATACGCCCTTCATGATGGACCGCTTCATCGGCCTCGAGACCGCGAAGTACGTGATGAACAACATGGCGAGCTTCTCGGACGAGGTCGAGTTCCGCGAGGGCGGCATCGTGAAGACGCGCGCCCGCGAGGTCCTCGAGCGGACCGTCGACTTCATGGAGGAGATCGCGGGCGTCGGCCTCCTCGACGCGATCGAGCGGGGCATGTTCGCCGACGTGAAGAGACCCAAGGACGGCGGCAAGGGGCTCGAGGGCCTCGTCGCCAAGGGGCCGGGATACTGGAACCCCGTCGAGGAGGCCCTCAAGTCCGGCCTCGGGCTCGCGGGCGAGGGCGCGGCGCCGCGCCGCTAGGGGGAAGACGATGGCGAACATAGTGCGTCCCTACGGGGACACGTTGGACGACGGCAAGGTGCAGCTCTCCTTCACCCTCCCCGTGCCGGACGGCCCGCGCGGCCGCGAGGCGGCGCGCCTCTCGGTCCTCGGCTGGGGCTTCAAGGACTGCGAGGTCGTGCACTCGGCCGCGGTCTCGGACGGCTTCTCCTTCTACGTGGCCTACGCCAAGGCGGACCGCGGGATCGACTTCGACGAGGTCAAGGCCGACGAGGCCCACGCCGAGGGCGAGTCGATGGGCATGGACGAGGTGAACGACTACATCAAGGCCAACATCGGCCGCAAGGTCGTCGTGGTCGGCGCCTGCACGGGCTTCGACGCCCACACCGTCGGCATCGACGCGATCATGAACATGAAGGGCTACAACCACCACTACGGCCTCGAGCGCTACCCGATGATGGAGGCGCACAACCTCGGCGCACAGGTCCCGAACGAGAAGCTCATCGAGTACGCCGGGAAGGTCGGCGCCGACGCCATCCTCGTCTCGCAGGTGGTGACCCAGAAGGACATCCACGTGCAGAACATGACCGAGTTCATCGAGCTCCTCGAGGCCAAGGGCGAGCGCGGAAGGTTCGTCTGCGTCGCGGGCGGGCCCCGCGTCACGAACAAGCTCGCCGTGGAGCTCGGCTTCGACGTCGGCTTCGGCCGCGGCTCCTACGCGAACGACGTGGCCACCTTCATCGCGAAGAAGCTCGCGGAGAAGGCCAAGGCCTGATCGCCTCGCGGGCTGAATATCGTATAACGCAGACATCGTCCGCGGCCCGTCGCCGAAAGCGGCGGGCCGCGCTATACTCCCCCGCGCGACCGGCCCTGGCCGGCTCGGACGGAGGATGGACATGGGGAAGAAGGCGAAGGCCCTGCGGGCCGGCGACAGGATCGGCCTTGTCGCGCCCTCGGGCGGACTCAAGGCGCCGGAGCGGGCCGAGGCGGCGGTCGCCATGCTCGAGTCGCTCGGCTTCCGCGTGAAGGAGGGGGCGAGCTGCCGGGCCTCCTACGGCTACCTGGCCGGAAGCGACGGGCTCCGCGCCTCGGACCTGAACGCTTTCTTCGCCGACCCCGAAGTCGACGGCATCGTCTGCATCACCGGCGGCTACGGCACCTCGAGGATCCTCGACCTCGTCGACTACCAGGCGGTCGCGCGCAACCCGAAGGTCTTCGTCGGCTACAGCGACATCACGGGCCTCCACCTCGCCTTCGCGCGCGAGTGCCCCTTCCCGACCTTCCACGGCCCCATGGGCATCTCGGACGCCCTCCTCAAGGCCGACCCCTTCTCCCTCGAGGCCTGGAGGCGCGCGATCACCTCGACGGAGCCCCTCGGCCCGCTCGTATCCCCCCCCGGCTCGCCCTCCCTCGAAGCCTTGGTCGGCGGCGTCGCCCGCGGCGAGATCGTCGGCGGCAACCTCTCCCTCGTCGCGGCCCTCATGGGCACGCCCTGGGAGATGGACGCCCGCGGCAAGATCATCTTCATCGAGGACGTGGACGAGGCCCCCTACCGGGTCGACCGGATGCTGGCCCAGCTGCGCCTCGCCGGGAAATTCCGCGACTGCGCGGGAATCCTCGTGGGCGACTGGAACAACTGCGTCGCCGGCGAGGGCAAGCCCTCCCTCGACCTCCGCCAAGTCATCGTCGACCAGGTCGCGGGCGCGGGCAAGCCGACGGTCATCGGCTTCCGGGCGGGGCACTGCCTCCCCACGCACACCATCCCCCTCGGGGTCGAGGCGAGGCTGGACGCGGAAGCCCTCGCCGTCGAGATCCTCGAGCCCGCCCTCGTCTAGAAGGACGGAATCGCGCCCTCCCGTCCGCGACGCGCGTTGCGCGACGGTATTCGCTTGCCAGCTTCCGGAAGGGGTATATAATGGCCCGGGCGCCAGCCTCGCGGCGGCGCCCGATACGATACTCCACCGGGAGGTGCGATGCTCCGCTATATCCTGAAGCGGTTGTTCGCGGGCCTGCTCACCATGCTCGTCCTCGTCACCGTGACCTTCTTCCTCATGCACGCCATCCCCGGCGGGCCCTTCAGCCCCGCCGAGGAGCGCAAGACCCCGCCGAGCGTCATCGCCGCGATCGAGAAGCGCTACGGACTGCAGGATCCCCTGCCCGTGCAGTTCGCGCGCTACATGAAGGACCTCGCACGCGGCGACCTCGGCATCTCCTTCAAGCAGCGCGACGTGACGGTCAACGAGATAGTCGAGCGGGGCTTCCCCGTCTCGGCCCGCGTCGGCCTCATCGCCGTCCTCACGGCCCTCATGGTCGGCATCCCCCTCGGGATCGTCTCGGCTATCAAGCGGGGGAAATGGCCGGACTGGGCCTCGATGGTCTTCGCTACGATAGGAATCTCGATCCCGAGCTTCGTGCTCACGGTCCTGATGCTCTACCTCTTCTCGGTCGTGCTCAAGTGGCTCCCGACCTTCGGCCTCTCCTCCTGGAGGCACTACGTCCTCCCCGTGATCGGCCTCGCCG
>CAYNPQ010000228.1:0-3141 GCA_964399065.1 uncultured Treponemataceae bacterium
TCGTCCCCGGCGACAAAGTGAAGGTAGCGCTCTCCCCCTACGATCTCAATCGCGGCCGCATCATTTACCGCGAGAAATAAGCTCCTCCTAACTCCTACTTCCCCGACTCCGCCCTCTTCCTGACGGCGACCCAGAGGGCGCCGGAACCTCCATCCTCCCGTCCGGCGGGCCCCGAGCGGCCGGCCCAGGGGCTCTCCTCCACCGCCTTGCGCGCGACTCGCACGAGGACGGGTCCCTCCTTCGAGTGGTTTCCCTTCCCGTGCACGACGAGGACTTTCTCGAGGCCCTGCCTGCCCGAGCGCTCGAAAAAAGCCAAGAGGGCGGCCTTGGCCTCCGCGGCGCCCATGCCGTGGAGGTCGATGCTCGCCTGGGGGGCCATGGCGGCGAAGCGCCGGTCGCGGGCCTCGCGCTCGGCGCGGAGGGCAGCCTGGTCCGCGGCCGGGCCGGCGTCCTTGTCCTCGGGCTCGTGCTCGTCGAGCCAGGCCTCGAAGGCCAGGCGCCGCGCCGCCTCCGCGGGGTCGGGGGGGCCCTCGGAGGCCGTCCCGGGCACGAGGCCGCCGGCCCGGGCGCTCCGGGCCGCGCGCGCAGCCTCGCGTTTGCGCTTTTCCCACTCGTCGAGTATGTCGCCGAAGTCCATGCATCAACCTTAATAGAAGTATAGATCGCCGGAGCGGACCCAGCCGGAGACGCCGTCCGCGAGCTGGACGCCGACGTAGCCGGAGGAGCCGCCCCTGACGCGGGCGGTCGTTCCGGGCGCGAGGGGCAGGGAGGCCTCGGCGCGGGCCGAGGGCACCGGGAGGAGGCGGTCGGTCCAGAGAAGGGCGCGGGCCTGCCTCCGCTCGAGGAAGGAAGCAAAGCCGAGGCCGCCGGCCGCAAGGGTCGCGGCGAGGGCGAGGGCGGCAGCGGCCCGCGGGAGGGAGGGTCTCCTCGACCTGAAAGAGACCGCGAAAAAGCCGAGGGCGAGAAGGAGGGCCGGCAGGGCCAGGCCGAGGAAGAGCCGGGGCCGGGGCAGGTCGTCCAGGAGGGGCGGGCCCGCCCCGAGCTCGCCCGAACAGGCCGCGGCTAGGCGGGTGGCGACCGAGGCGAGGGCTTCGCGGCTTCCGTCCGCGGCTTCGAGGCGGCCCGAGCCGCGGCGGGCGAGGCCGCAGAGAATGGCGAGGGACCTGCCGCGGTCGCCGGACTCCCAGAGGAGGCCCGCCTCGAGGAAGGCCGCCTCGGGATCGCCGCCGCCGTATTCGAGCCGGGTTTGGCCGCCCGGTCCAGCCAAGTCCTGCGCCGTCTTCGCGACGAGCGCGAGGGCCGATGACCGGGCCTTGGCCCTGGCTGCCGCGCTCGCGCCTTCCCGCGTCTCGCGGAGGAGTTCGGGAATTTTCGCGAGGCTCTGGTCGCGGGCGGCGAGGCGGGCGGCGAGGGCGGGGAGGTAGGGATCGAAGAGGCCGGGGGAGGCGGGAGCGGCCTGGCCCGAGAGGCCGCCGGCGACGAGCGCGGCGCCGGAGCCGCCGGGGGCCGGCGCGACGGGGGCCTCGAAGACGGGGACGCTGAGATCCCGTCGCCCCGAATCAGGATCGAGGACGGCGAGGGGCGGGAAGGAGAGGCGAAGC
Organism: uncultured Treponemataceae bacterium; assembly: GCA_964399065.1. Taxonomy (GTDB): domain Bacteria; phylum Spirochaetota; class Spirochaetia; order Treponematales; family Rectinemataceae; genus JAKLFE01. The sequence goes on from CAYNPQ010000228.1 coordinate 1,602, forward strand.
AGTCCGGTTTCGACTGGGGTGAAGGAGATCTCGAGGCTGCAGGAGCCATCGAAGGCCCCGCCCGCGGGTTTCGAGCCCTCGCGCCTCTCGAGGCGGATCGATTCTGACGGCAGGTCGCGGCCCTCGACGCTGATCCGGGGTTCGGGCAGGAGGACGAGGGGCTGGTTGCCCCGGCCGGAGAGGCGGAGGACGAAGCGGCAGGCCCGTCCGGCCTCGAGGGTCGCGGCGGGCGGGGCGAGGAGCTCGAGCTGGAATCGACCGATGGCCCGGCTCGAGGCGAGGTAGGCCGGCAGGGGCCGCGCCTCGAGGGCCGAGGGCGCGGCGGCGCCGAGGTCGCGCATGCCCGCGAGGATTCGGACCTCGGGCAGGCGGAGCTCTCCCTCCTCGAGGGCGACCGCGGTCCAGGCCAGGGGTCCCGCCGGTTCGAGGGAGGAGCCGGGCGGCGGCGGGAAGGAGGCGGAGGCCTCCGCGGGCGCCGGGGAGCCGTCGGCCTTCTCGATGCGGATTTCGAAGGCCTCGTAGCGGGTGACATAGGAGGGCGCCGACCAGCGCCAGGCCGGCGGCTCGTCCCGGCTCCCGCCCTTCCCGCGGGCGGCGAAGGAGAGGGCGGGCACGCGGAGGCTGCCCTCCTTGCCCCTGATATCGATGCCGAGGACCTGCCGGCGGCCGGCCGCGAGGACGCGGAGTTCGAGGACGATCTCGAGCTCCCGCGCCCCGGCGGCGCCGACACGCGGGCGGCTCGACGAGGATTCGAGGGCGAGGCCCCCGTCGAGGCGGGCCGCGATCTCGACGCCCGCGGCGGAGAGGCCCTGCGCGACGAGGACGAGGCGGGCGAGCCCGCCCTCGACGGCGTCTTCGGGGAGCTGCTCGACGCGATAGGCGATCGAGGTCGGGGCGCCGGCCTGGGCGGCCGCGCCTCCCGCGGCGAGGAGGCCCGACGCGAGGAGGGCGAGGAGGAGGCGCGCGCGCGCGGTGGTTCTCGTCATCGGCGGCCTCAGTAGTCCCCGCGCCCGTCGGCGGGGGGCGTCGCCTGCCCGGGCTTCCAGCGCCCGGTCTCGAGGCGCCGGAGGAGCCGGAGCTCCTCCTCGGGGGAACCGCCGCCGCTCCGGCCGGAGGGCGAGGCGGACTCGGGAGGCACGAGGATGCGCTTCTTCCAGCCGCGCCAGGCCAGCTCGAGGTTGCGCCGCGCGTCGGCGGCGAAGCTTTCGTCGAAAGAAGCGGGATCGGCGAGGCGGAGGCGGAGGGCCTCGCGGAAGGCGCGCCAGGATTCCTCGTAGCGGCTCTTCTCGTAGAGCGCGACGCCCTCGTTGAAGAAGGAGTCGGCGCGGAGCGCGGCGTCGCCGCGGAGCCTCGCGCGCTCGTAGAGCTCCGAGGCCGCCCCGGTCTCGCCGAGGCGGGAGTAGACGTTGGCCATGTCGTAGTCGAGGGTCGGGCCGAAGGCCGGCTCGCGGATCGAGAGGTAGGCGACGAGGGCCTCCTGGTAGAGGCCGCGGCCGTGGAGGCGATTGCCGCGCGACACGGCGGCCACGTCGGCCAGGCG
>CAYNPQ010000229.1:0-3001 GCA_964399065.1 uncultured Treponemataceae bacterium
CGCGACGTCGACGACGGGCACGCTGAGCCCGATCCCCGAGCTCGCGCCGAAGATGGGCACCTTCCTCCCGTCGGGGCCCCTCACCTCGATCTTGCCCTTGGCTGCGGGATCCCAGCCCTGGCCGTCCCATCCCAAGTGGTCGTGGCCGACGAACACGAGGTCGAAGCCCGGCACGCGCTCGGCGACGAGCTGAGCGGCGTTCTCATTGAGCGGGCTGTCCCGGCCTGCCCCGCCGATACTATAATCCACGCCGGAATGGAAGAGACCGACGAGGAGGTCGGGTCTCTCCTTCTCCAGGATGACCGGCACCCACTTCCGCGCGGAAGCGACCATGTCCTCGAATGCCATTCCGGGGATGAACTATCCAGGGAGCCAATACGGCAGGCGCGGCGAGGTCAAGCCGAGCACGGCGATCCGGAGGCCCCCGCGCTCGATTATCGCATAGGGCTTGAACCGCGAACGGGGCTCCGTCATCGAGACGTTGGCGCAGAGCACGGGCAGGGCGGCCTCGCGGTAGACCCGGTCGTAGACCTCGCCACCCATCTCGAAATCATGGTTGCCAACCGCCACGGCGTCGTAGCCGAGCCCGCGGAGCGCCCGTGACCAGATATGGGGCACGTCGGTCCTGATGAAGTCGTAGTAGTACACCGAGGCCTGGCCCTGCAGCGAGTCCCCGCAATCGAGGAGCACCAGCCCACCGGTCTCGGAGCGCTTCTGCCGCAGGAGCGTCGCGAGCTTGGCGAGGGAGGCGGGTCCAGGGCGGCCGGTCGCGGGATCAGTCTGAAGGATGGCGCCGTGGACGTCGGAGGTCTCGATGAAGCTGACGGCGGCGCTCGTCCGCGAGGCCGGGGGGCCGGACGGGCGCGCGACCGCCGGCGCCGAAAAGGACGGAGCCGAGGGAGGCTCGCCGGCGAGATACACTTTCGAGAAGAGCTGGTCGTAGGAACCGGGGACCTGTTCCCCGCCGCTGCGCTCGAAGACCTCCCGCCGCACCGCCATGAGGGCGTCCTGCAGGCTCGAGCCGGGCACGGCGAGCGCGCGCGTCAGCGCGGGCGTGAAGAGGCCGTCCCTGGCCACGGTCCCGCTCTCGGCGGAGTAGACGACGATCGAGTTGCGCGGCTTGGACCCCACGACGGCAAGGCCCCGCGTCGCCGAACGGCTTCCGCCGGCGGGCAGGGGATTATTGCGACAGGCGTCGATGATGACGATATTCGTATCGGCGCCCGCCGCGTCGAGGCTGCCAATCACCTCGTCGAGGTCGATCGCCCGCGTGGCGACGCGGCGCTCGTCGGGGATGTCGGCGTCCGCGGGTATGAGGTAGTTCTTGCCGCCGACCTGAACCCCGTGGCCGCCGAAATGGAAGAAGGCGATCCCGCCCCGCTTCCTCACCATGTCCTCGAAATCCGCGAGCGCCTCGATGGTGCGCTCCCGACCGGCGTCTTCGACGAGGACGACCTCGAAGCCGAGTCCCCGCAGGGTCGCCGCCAGTTCCCTGGATTCCGGGATCGGGTTCGAGAGCGGGGCGAAGTGCGAGTAGGCGCCGGCGGCGACGAGGAGCGCGGTGCGGTTCTCCGCGATGAGCCCCAGGGCTGCGGCGAGGCCGAGGATGGCCGCGAGGATCTGTCTCTTCACGTTTCCTCCGAAAGGCGATGCGGATCGAGTATAGCCTCGAGCGTGGCCGCTCGAGGAGCCCTCCGCCGAGGCCTCTAATCACTTCCCGATATCCCGCAGCGCCTTCCATCCGCGGTCCCAGGCCGCGGCGCGGAGCGTCCTCCCCTCGGGATCGACGATCCGCAGGTCCGGCGTCCCGACGGAGGGCAGGAAGACGGCGGGGTCCTCCTCCGAGGGGATCGGCGCGAGGGCGAGGAGGGCCAGCCGCGAGGCGTCGAGCGAGGTCCGACCGGGCCACAGGAGGCCGAGGGCGCGGCCGGGCGAGCCGGGGTCGGGCAGGACCATGAAGAGGGTCGAGTCGCCGTATCCCGCGTCTCCCACGACGAGCCTGCCGCCCTTCCTCGAGACGGGCAGCGAGGACGCGATGCGCGACGCCTCCCGGTTCTGCGAGGGGGAACCCACCAGGACGAAGGAAGCCGAGGCGCGCATCCAGGGCCTGAGCTCACTGTCCCGAAGCACTCGGGCCTGGTCGAGGCCGCGGCCGGGGTAGCCTGCCAGGGCCGCGAACTCCCTGGCCAGCGCTTCCAGGAAGGGCGCTTCTCTCTTGTCCGCGGTCCCGTAGACGATGAAGAGCGGCCGTTGGAGAAGTTGCGCGAAACCGCCTCCGGGATTGGGCGGGGACGAAGCCGGGCCGCCCGGCGCGACGCGCTCGAAGCGGCCGGACTCGGCCGAACGGGCGAGCTCGACCTCGCGCCCGCCCGCGTCGAGGGCGAAGGCGGCGCCGTCGGCGTCGACGAGGATCCTCCCGCCCTTCGCGAGGAGGGGATGGCCGAGATCGAGGGAGATCGCGTCGACGAGGTCGGTCTCGATCGCGAGGTGCCGCCCGTCGATGACGCGGGCCGAGAGTGAGGCGGGCAGCCCCGGCCGCGACAGTCCGAGCACCGAGGCCCAGGCGCCGCGCCCGTAGGCGGCTCGGGGCGCGCGGAGCTCGAGCGTCGCCGGCCAGGGATCGCGCCGCCGCCCCTCGAAGAAACCGAGGACTTCCTTGGGCTCCAGCAGGCCGGCGGGCAGGGGGAAGCAGGGCTTGCCAGAGAGCGACTCCGCGTAGGCCAGCCCCCCGGGCCCGCCGCGGAGGGCCATCGCGGCGAAGAGGCCCGCATGGAGCTGCGCGAAGCACCATGAGGAGCCCGCGTCCGCCGGGCTGGCCACCAGGAAGACGCGGTCGGGATCGACGTTGTGCGATCTCGATACCAGGCCGAGCAGGTCGAGGGCGTCGCGTTCGGCCAGGGGGCCGTACGCGAAGTCGCCCCGGCCCGAGGGCGCGGCCACGACGAGGCTTCGGGTATCGACCGACGCCATGCGCGACACGGCATCGCGGTCGTCCTCGCCG
>CAYNPQ010000230.1:0-2986 GCA_964399065.1 uncultured Treponemataceae bacterium
GCCAAGAAGCCTACAAGACATCCGAGGCCAGGCAGGCCGCGTAGCGGTTCGAACGCCAAGGGCACGGAGCACATAAGCTACGGGAGGTAGTGATATGAAGAGCATGACCGTCTACGATTCGATGTTCCCCGTTCTCCGCGGCAGTTTCCGCGCCGATCCCTTCGAGATCATGGAGCGGGTCTTCGACACGAGCGACTTCTTCGGCGGCGCGGCGGGCGGCGCCTGCAGGGTTCCCGCGGTCGATGTCCGCGAGGAGGAGGGCCGCTACCTGATCGAGGCCGAGCTCCCCGGCCTCTCCGAGAAGGATCTGAAGCTCGAGCTCAAGGACGGGATCCTGAGCCTCTCGACCGCCAAGAGCGAGGAGAAGAAGGACGAGGACCAGGCCAAGCGCTGGATCCGCCGCGAGCGCCGCGAGTTCGCCTTCGAGAGGAGCTTCGAGCTCCCCGAGGACGCCGATGGCGAGAAGATCGAGGCGAGGTTCAAGGACGGCCTCCTCACCGTCGAGCTTCCCAAGAAGCCCGAGACCGCGCCGAGGCTCGTCCCGGTCAAGGTCGCCTAAGGGTGAGACGGCCCCGCGCCTGCGTGGCCGAGTAGAAAGCCGGGCCGCCCTTCGGGGCGGCCTTTTTTTCTTCGGCGCAGTGTCATCGAGCCTCGTCTTCCCCCGCTTCGTCCATCCGTTCCGTACCCTCCGTTACGGACTTCCAACCGCCCTTAGGGCGATGCTGAGGGCTATACTTCGAAGGAGAGGGAGGAAGGCGATGGCGATCAGGCAGATCATCGAGATCGACGAGGGGAAGTGCGACGGCTGCGGCCTCTGCGAGACGGGCTGCCCCGAGGGGGCGCTCCGCGTCCTCGAAGGCAAGGCCCGGCTCGTCGGCGAGAGCCTCTGCGACGGTCTCGGCGCCTGCATCGGGAATTGTCCCCGCGGGGCGATCCGCGTGACTTCGCGCGAGGCCGAGCCCTACGACGAGCTCTCGACCCTGGAGGGGATCCTCAGGCAGGGAGCGGCCGTGCTCCGCGCCCATCTCGAGCACCTCCGCGCCCACGGCCAGGAGGCCTACCTCCGTCAGGCCAGGGAGGTCCTCGCCGCGCGGGGCATCGCCGATCCTTCGGAGGCCGAGGCCGCGGGCCCCGCCCGCGGCGCCTGCGCGGGGCGGTCGGCCCCGGCCTTCGGCGGTTGCCCCGGCTCGCGGGAGCGGCGCCTCGAACCGAAGCCGGCTCCCGCGGCGGCGCCCGGCCCCGGGACGGCGGCGCCGAGCGCCCTCTCGAACTGGCCCGTCCAGCTCAAGCTCGCCAACCCGGCCTCCCCCGCCTTCGACGGCGCGAAGCTCCTCGTCGCGGCCGACTGCACGGCCTTCGCCCTCGGCTCCTTCCACCGCGACTTCCTCGAGGGGCGCGCCCTCGTCATCGCCTGCCCGAAGCTCGACGAGGGCCGGGACGCCTATGTCGAGAAGCTCGCTGCCTTGATCGGGCGCGCGGCGTCCGTCGAGGTCCTCGTCATGGAGGTGCCGTGCTGCTCGGGCCTCGTCAGGCTCCTCCTCGATGCCCGCGAGCGCGCGGTCTCGAGGCCGCCGATCGAGGCTACCGTCGTCGGGATCGAGGGAGGCATCGTCCGCCGCTCCACTCACTGAGGGAGGCGGAAGTCCTCCACCGCGGCGAGGCCCGCGGCGGCCCGGGGGGCGTCGCCGGCCGCGCAGGCCTCCTCGAGCTCGGCCGCGGCCCGGGCGACCGCCACCGCGCAGGCGTTGAGGGCCCCGCCCCTGAGCTTGTGGGCCGCGGCGCGCAGCCCCGCGAAGTCGCCGGCGTCCAGGGCGGCCCGCCCCCCCGCGATGGTCTCGGCCAAGGTGTCGAGGAAGGAGGCGACGATGATCGCCGCGAGCTCCTCGTCGCCCTCGACGCGCTCGATGAGGGCCGACTCGTCGACGATGGCGGGAACCCTCGGGCGCGCGGCGCCGGGCGGGACGGCGGGGGCAGGCGTCGGCTGGCGGGACGGGTCGGCGGAGGCGCGCCGTCCCGCCTCGCCGGGCAGGAGGGCCTCCGCGAGGCGGTCGGGATCGAAGGGCTTCGGCAGCACCTCGTCGAAGCCGGCGGCGAGGAGCTCGCGCCTCCCCTCCTCCGAGACCGAGGCGGTCAGGGCCACGAGCCTGAGGCGGGGCAGGGAGCCGACCGCCTCGGCCGAGCGGAGCTCGCGCGCGACCTCGGTGCCGAGGAGCCCGGGCATGGAGCGGTCGAGGACGGCGGCGTCGAGGCCGCCCGTGTGGAGTCCGGCGAGGAGGGCGGCCAGGGCCTCCTTGCCGTCGGCGGCCGGCGAGACGCTGGCTCCCCTCCTCGCGAGGAGGGTCGATACCAGGGCCCGGTTCGCGGCGTCGTCGTCGGCCACGAGGATCCTGAGTCCCGAGAGGGGCGGCCTGAGCTCCTCGATGGCCTCGCCCGGCGCCTCGCAGGCGGGCAGGGGCAGGGTCACCGAGAAGACGCTTCCCTTCCCGAGGTCGGTGCCGGCCGAGATGCCGCCGCCCATCAGGTCGACGAGCCGCTTCGAGATGACGAGGCCGAGCCCGGTGCCTCCGCCGCGGCTGGAGCCGCTTCCCTGCCTGAAGGGCATGAAGAGCCTCGCCAAGGTCTCCGCGTCCATGCCGGGTCCCGTGTCCGCGACCGCGAGCGAGAGGATGCCGCAGCCACCCGTGTCCGCGGCGTAGGCGAGGCGCAGCGCCACCTCGCCCCGCTCGGTGAACTTGATGGCGTTCGACACGAGGTTCACGAGGATCTGCCGGACGCGGACCTCGTCCCCGAGGAGGAAGGGGGGGCAGGTCCCCTCGTCCTCGAGCCGTAGGTCGATGCCTTTCTTGAGCGCCTGCAGCGAGAAGAGAGAGACCACGCCCTCGGCGAGGAGGCCCGGGGAGAAGGGCCGGGGGTGGATGTCCATGCGCCCCGCCTCGATCTTGGAGAAGTCGAGGATGTCGTTGACGAGGTCCATGAGGTGGTCCGA
>CAYNPQ010000231.1:0-2983 GCA_964399065.1 uncultured Treponemataceae bacterium
TCGGCGAGGACGTCCTCATCACCGGCGCCGGCCCCATCGGCTGCATGGCCGCCGCGATCTGCCGCCACAACGGCGCGCGCAACGTCGTCATCACCGACATGAACGACTACCGCCTCGGCCTCGCCAAGAAGCTCGGCGCCGACCGCGTCGTCAACGTTGGCCGCGAGGACCTCAAGAAGGTCATGGAGGAGCTCGGCATGGTCGGCGGCTTCGACGTCGGCCTCGAGATGTCCGGCAGCCCCCAGGCCTTCGCCCAGATGCTCGACACCATGTACAACGGCGGCCGCGTCGCCCTCCTCGGCCTCCTCCCCAACGGCGCCGGCATCGACTGGGACAAGGTCATCTTCAAGGGCCTCTTCCTCAAGGGCATCTACGGCCGCGAGATCTTCGAGACCTGGTACAAGATGGAGGCCATGATCCGCTCCGGCCTCGACATCAGCCCCGTCATCACCCACCGCTTCAAATTCGACGACTTCCAGAAGGGCTTCGACGCCATGCTTTCGGGAGAGTCCGGCAAGGTCGTCCTGAGCCTCGACTGAGCCATCAGCGCGCGGGAGCGATGATCGTGGGCGCGTCGCGGCGAGGAACGCCGCGACCGGGCCTTCCGCTCCAATCTTCCGGCCGCCGGGCATCGCCCTGGGGCGGGTCTCGTTCCGCGAGCCCCGCCGGGGACAGTCCCTCCGCGGCCGGAAGTATTTCCGCTCCAGTCCCTCGCGCGCCCGACCGAGCCGTCGGGGGCTCCGCCTCGAGGATGAAAAACGGCTCCGGACAAGCAAATACCGCATGTATTGTGGAAGACGCGGCCCTGGTGCTATAGTGGGGCAACCGTGAGAAAGCGCTCCAGGTCCCCCGAGGGAACCGACGAACCGCGGACCGGTCCCGACAAGGGGCCCGATCCCGCGAAGGCAGAAACGCGCCCGGGCGGCCAGCCCGGCAAGCCCCAGGAGGGCGGCCGCCCCGGCGAAGGCCGGCGAAGGAACCGACACCGCAAGGGCCACCGGGACGACAAGGCGACAGGCCAGGGAAGCCTCTTCGACGAGGAGCCCGCCCGGACCCCGGGAAGCGGAAGTCCGGATGGGGACAGGTCTCCGACCGCCGGGGACAGGTCTGCCGCTGAAAAGGCGCAAGCCCGCGAGCCTGGAGCCGAATCCTCCTCGGCGGAGGGCAAGAAGAGCCGCTCCAAGCGCCGGCGCGAGCGCCGCAAGGCCAAGACCGCCGTCGAGGGCAAGCCGGGGCAAGCCGCTCCCGAACGCGCGCCCGAAGCCCGCGAGCTCCGCGAGGCGCGCCCGAAAGGCGAGCGGCAGGGACAGCAGGGACAGCGCAGGCCCAAGGACGAGCAGGGCAGGCAGGGCAACCGCCAGGGACAGGGCCAAGGCCAGGACCGCAGGCGCGGTCGCGACGGCCGCCCCCAGCGCCCCGAGCCCGGCGCCAGGCGCATCCCGGCCTCTGCGGAAGGACTGTCCCCGCTCAGCCCCGAGAGCCTCGCCGCCGGCATCATCCCAGACTTCGGCGAGGACGAGGGCATCCCCCGCTACGTTTCCAACCTCCAGCCCTCGGCCCGAAGCAGCCTGCGCAAGCAGGCGCCCAGCGCCCGCCCCCTCGAGTCCCTCGCCCCCTCGGGCGAGAGCCTCGCGGCCATGGAGAAGCTCCAGGTCGCCATCGAAGAGACCTTCCCCCTCCACGGCAAGCACCGCGACGCCCTCAAGGGCGACGTCCGCAGGCTGTGGGAGGAGCTCACCTCGGACCGCGAGTCCCGCTCCGTCGACTACCTCGGTACCCCGCCGGCCCTCTCGGCCTACCTCAGGTACTTCCTCCCCTGGAACGTGTTCCGCCTCTCCTCGATCCTCTCCAACGCCGATTTCTGCCTGCCCGACAACGCGGTCATCGTCGACATCGGCTCCGGCCCCCTGACCTTCCCCATCGCGCTCTGGGCCTCCCGGCCCGAGCTCAGGGACCTGCCCCTCACGATCTACTGCATGGACAGGGTCGAGCGCGCCCTCGAGGCCGGCAAGGCCATCTTCGAGACCTTCTGCCTCAGGGCCGAGGGCCGCCTGCCCCCCTGGCGTCTCGAGCTACGCAAGGATTCCTTCGGCGCGAGCCTCCCCGAGCGCGCCCACCTCCTCGTCGCCGCCAACGTCTTCAACGAGTTCTTCTGGAAGGACAAGCGGCCGCTGGGCGAACGGGCGATCGAAGTCGCGCGGAGCCTCGTCTCCTATCTCAGGATCGACGGCAGCCTTTTCGTCATGGAGCCCGGCGACCCCCGCTCCGGCGCCTTCATCGCCGCGCTCCGGGCTGCGCTCCTCGCCGAGGGCGCCTCGCCCCTCGGCCCCTGCCCCCATTCCCTGAGCTGCCCCATGCCAGGCATCTTCCGCCACCTCCTCCCGCCCGAAGAGACGAGGGTCGCGAAGGGCGACCCGAACGCCGCCCCCTCGCGCTACGTTCTCCCCCCGGTGGCCATGCCCAAGAAGCGGGACAAATTCCCCTGGTGCCATTTCGGCGTCGACACCGAGCGCGCCCCCGCCTGGCTGCAGGCCGTATCCGCGGAGGCGGGCCTGCCCAAGGAGAAGGCGGTCCTCTCCTACCTCTGGGCGGCGCGCGGCGCCGCGGCCCGGCCCTTCGGGGGCGTCCCCGAACTCGCGCGGCCGAGCGAGAAGGAGCGCCGGGCCAAGGCCGCCAAGGGCACCTTGGTCAGGGTGGTCTCCGAGCCCTTCGGCCTCCCCGACGGCTCGGCGGGCCAGTACGCCTGCTCGAGCCTCGGCTACACCCTCGTGAAGCGCCGCCGCGGCGACGCCCCCTTCGAGCCGGGTGCCCTCCTCGAGGTGAGCGCCTCGCCCCTGCCGAGAAACGACGAGAAATCGGGCGCGATCGTCCTGCCCTCTTGACAGCGAAGGGCACCGTCGATATAGTGCGTTCCCGTCGGCAACGACCCGGGGGCGTAGCGAAGCTGGTTTATCGCGCTGGCCTGTCAAGCCGGAGATCGCGG
>CAYNPQ010000232.1:0-2976 GCA_964399065.1 uncultured Treponemataceae bacterium
CCATCGTCGAGCTCGAGCGCGAGGGCGGCGGCCCTTGGTACGCCGAGGCGGAGCTTTTCGGCTGAGGGCGTCGCGGCACTTGTCGAATCCCGCCGCGTCCGCCTCGCGCAAGCCGAGGATATCTCAGCGGGCGATCTTCGCGGCGAGTGGGTTGCTTCCGCCCGCGTAGGGGCCTGTCGCCTCGACGCCATCCTGATAGACCACCCTCGCGCCTCCGCCTTGGTAGCCGACCACGAGAAGCGATCCGTCTGTCGGCGAAACGGCGATCCTGTTCAATCGCGTCTCCACGGTCGAGGAGGCCGTCGTGAAGGCCCATCGCGCGAGTCCGTCCCCGTCGTATTGCACGATCAAGGCATTGTTCCCGGTCGCGAATGCTCCCGCCGCGCACGTTCCGTTCCCGTAATCGAATGCTCCGGAACCGCTCTGCTGGCCGGCGGCGTACACATGCCCGGCGGGATCGACGGCGAGGCTGGTGAAGTTGGTGGCGGCGTCGGGTCCGTTCGCCGTTCTCGCCCAAGCCGCCTCGAGCGCGGGACTGAACTTGACGAGGACGCAGTTGTTCCCCGTCGAAGAGGAGCCCGCGATGGAGACGGCGGGGGCCGAGCGCCCGTACGATACGACGGCGCTCCCCGCCTGGTTCCCGCCCGCGTACACCGCGCCCGTGGCGTCCACGGCGAGGGCGGAGAAACGGGAGCTGTTGCCGCCGACGACGGCGCCGCTCACGTTCGAGGCTGTTCCCGTGGCCGCGTCGAAACGGACGACCAGGCTGTTGCCGTACTGGGAGGACAAGCCGGCGAAGGCGACCCCGCCGTAGACGAACGAACCCGCGCCCGTCTGGAATCCCGCCGCATAGACTTCGGATCCAGACGGCGACAAGGCCACGGCGGAATACTGGCTGTCTCCCGACGACTGGCTCGTCGATCTGGCCCAGAGGGCCGTTCCGCCGCTATTGTACTTGACGAGGATGGCGTTGGCCGCGGTAGCGGCGGCGCCGACGGCGGATACGCCGGGGCCGTAAGTGAAGCTGTCGCTCCCCCATTGGATGCCGGCGGCGTAGGCGTTCCCCGACTCGTCGACGGCGAGCCCCCAAAAGGCGCATGCGGAACCGCCCGTCGTCGTCGTCCTCGCCCAGAGCGCATTCCCCGAAGGATCGAACTTCACGAGCAAGGGGCTCTGGCAATTGAGGGATACGCTCACCGACACCGTGTCGGATACCGCGAAGGGACCCGGCCCCATGAAATTACCGGCGACGTAGACATTCCCCGACCCGTCGACGCCGGCTCCGTAATACGAGCTGTCGTCAGGGCCCGAGAGCGCCCGGGCCCACAGGGCGGTACCCGAGCCGTCATACTTGACGAGTACTCCGTTGTTGCGCGAATTCGATCCGTTCGCGCCGCGCACCGTCACGCCATTCCCGTAATCGAACTCTCCGGTCCCCAGCTGCCATCCGACGGCGTAAACGTTTCCCGAGCCGTCCACGGCCATCGCCCGGAAGATCGCGGCGTCGGAGCCGGAGGACACCGTACGGGCCCAGCTGCTCCGCTTGTACCGGGCGTAGAGAACCAGGTCCGCCGCTCCCATCGTGATGCCCGAGGCGTCGGCGTAAGGGTCGCCGCTCCCGTCCGGCATCGTGTTCCATGAGTCGAAGGCGAAGCCCGGCTTGCTGAAGGCGCAGGCGGGCAGATACAGGCTCGATCCGCAGATGACGGGGGCGAGCGCGGCCATGATCCCGGTGGCCGAACCATCATTCTTGTCGAAGGTGACGGAGAAGGGCAGTCCCTCCCATCCCGCGTACAGCGTCATTGAGCCGGGCACGGCGGAGCCAGGGAAATCCCAGGCGGTCGCGCAGGCTGAATCGGCATACCAGCCTTTGAACGCGTATCCGGGCCGCAGAGGCGCGGATGGGGCTTCCGCATGCTCGCCATAATCGACGAAGAGGGGATCGACGACGGAGCCGCCCCGGCTGTCGAAGGAGATCCTGCAGAGCGAGGCTTCGACGCTCAGGTCCTCCCCGTATCCCGTGCCGATGGAGTTGGTCGCGTAGGCGCGTATATGGTAGACGGAATGCAGGCTGAGTCCGGACATCGTCCCGGAGATCAGGCCCGCGGCGACCGACCCCTCAGCATGCGAGTCGGCGAGCGTCGGGTCGGGATTCGCGGACCAACAGAAACCCGAGGCCGAGATCGTCGCCCCTCCGTTCGAGCGGATCGTCCCGGTGAGCGACATGCTCGTCTCCGAGCTCGGGACCGCGGCCCCGGTGGCCACATAGGGGACGGCGAGGACGCCGCGCCCCTTTATCGCGACGGTGAAGGCTGGATTGGTGACATCGTTGGTGCGGATCGTCAGAGTCGCCGACCGCGTCTGCGCGTCGAGGGGCGTGAAGGCCAGGGTAATCGTAGAGCCGGAGGAGCCTGCGGCTATCGAGGCGGGGGGGAGGGTCGCGATCGTGATCGGGCCGCTTCCGTCTTGATCTCGGGAATCGACGGAAACATCGCTTGCGGCGATGATGAGATCGGCCTGGCCGGCGTTGCCGAGCTCGAGAATCAGGGTTTTCGTCCGCCCGATCGCCGTGTCGCTGAACTCGAGCGACGATGCTTCATCGAGCGCCGATCCGCCGACGGAGACGATGAGGCGAGGGGAGAGGGCTTCTTCCTGGGTCTGTCTCGCCCTCTCCGTCAGCGGGTTCTCGCAGGAAACGGCGAGCGCGGCAAAGAGGAGCATCGAAGCTGCGAAGCCGCCCTTGTTCCGGCCGCGTGGGTTCGTTGCCATCTTCGCATTCGCCTCCACGGCGCCTTGGCGAGGTACGCGATGTTCATTTTAACCCATCCGTCCCGGTCGTCAAGGTCCGCGACGGGCGCGACGCGGACCTGGGGGACGATCAGGGGATGGCCCCGCGCGGGGAGGGGCGACGACCGCCCCCCGCCGCGCGGGGCCTTTCCGCCAGATAAAATCGCCTAACGCTCCGACCTAACGCCC
>CAYNPQ010000233.1:0-2942 GCA_964399065.1 uncultured Treponemataceae bacterium
ACCTTCGGCCTCTCCTCCTGGAGGCACTACGTCCTCCCCGTGATCGGCCTCGCCGTCAGCCCCATCGCCTACATCACCCGCCTCATGCGCTCGAGCATGCTCGAAGTGATGCGGCAGGACTACATCCGGACCGCGCGGGCCAAGGGCCTCGGCGAGTTCCTCGTCATCGTGCGGCACGCCCTGAAGAACGCGATCATTCCCGTCGTCACCTACCTCGGGCCCCTGATCGCGGCCCTCCTCACGGGCAGCTTCGTCATCGAGCGCCTCTTCTCGATCCCCGGCATCGGGCGGGAGTACGTCACCGCCATCGGCGACCGGGACTACTCGATCATCCTCGGGATGACGATCTTCTTCGGCGGCTTCGTCGTCGTCATGAACATCGTCGTGGACATCATGTACGCGGTCATCGACCCGCGCGTGAAGATAGACGAATAAGGGGAAGGGATGGAAACCGCCAACCTCACGCCCGAACTCTTCGAGCCCCTCGGAGACGGCGAGCGGCAGAACGAAGCGATCGCGCGGCCCTCGCGCTCCTACTGGCAGGACGCCTGGTCGCGCTTCAGGAAGGACCCGCTCGCGATGCTCGGCCTCGTCGTAATCGCGGTCATCGCGCTCTTCGCGATCTTCGGGCCCATGCTCTCGCCCTACACCTACGACGGGCAGAACATCGAGAACCAGAACCGGGGCCCCACGGCGGCGCACTGGTTCGGCACCGACAAGTTCGGCCGCGACATCTTCGTCCGCGTCCTCTACGGCGCGCGGATCTCGCTCTCGATAGGCGTCACCGCCGCCGCGATCAACTTCGTCATCGGCATCATCTACGGCGGCATCGCCGGCTACTTCGGCGGCCGCGTGGACATGGTCATGATGCGCATCGTGGACATCCTCATCGGCGTGCCCTCGCTGCTCTACATCATCCTCATCATGATGTTCCTCGGGAACACCCTCCGGAGCATCATCATCGCCCTCTGCCTCACCTACTGGATAGGCACGGCGCGCATGGTGCGCTCGCAGGTCCTCACCCTCAAGAACCAGGAGTTTGTGCTCGCCGCCAAGGCCCTCGGCTCCTCCGACGCGCGGATACTCTTCAAGCATCTCCTGCCCAACAGCATGGGCCCGATCATCGTGACCGTCACCTTCCTCATCCCCTCGGCGATCTTCTCCGAGGCCTTCCTGAGCTTCCTCGGCATCGGCATCCAGGTGCCCATGGCCAGCTGGGGCACCCTCGCGAACGACGCCATCCCGACCATCTTCTCCTATCCCTACCAGATGCTCTTCCCGGCACTGGCGATCAGCGTCACCATGTTCTCCCTCAACTTCATCGGCGACGGCCTCAGGGACGCGCTGGATCCGAGGCTCAAGAAATGAGCGCGAACGAGAAAGCGAAGAGGCTCCTCGAGGTGAGGAACCTCCGCACCACCTTCAAGCTCGACGCCGGCGACGTGAAGGCCGTGCGCGGCATCTCCATGCACGTCGACCGCGGCGAGTCCCTCGGCATCGTCGGCGAGTCGGGCTCGGGCAAGAGCGTGTCGATGCTCTCGATCATGCGCCTCCTGCCGGAGAACGCGCTGATCGAGGCCGAGAGCATCCTCTTCGACGGCGAGGAGCTCACCGGCAAGAGCGAGCGCTACATGCGGAGCCTCCACGGCAACTCCATCGGCATGGTCTTCCAGGATCCGATGACCTCGCTCAACCCCCTCCTCCAGATCGGCAGCCAGGTCACCGAGCCCATCCGCCTCCACAAGGGCGGGTCGAAGGCCTCGGCCCTGAAGGAGGCCGAGCGCCTCCTCGAGCTCGTCGAGATACCCGACGCCGCGAAACGGCTCAAGCAGTACCCGCACGAGTTCTCGGGCGGCATGCGGCAGCGCGCGATGATCGCCATGGCCATCTCCTGCGACCCCAAGCTCCTCATCGCCGACGAGCCCACCACGGCCCTCGACGTCACCATCCAGGCCCAGATCCTCGACCTCATGACCCACCTCAAGGAGAAGCTCGACACCTCCATCATCCTGATCACGCACAACCTCGGCGTCATCGCGTCGATGTGCAGCCGCGTGATCGTGATGTACGGCGGCACCATCGTCGAGGAGGGCACGACCCGCGAGATCTTCCGCGAGCCCGCCCACCCCTACACCTGGGGCCTCCTCAAGTCGATCCCCGAGAGCTCGGGCGACGCGAAGAAGAAGCTCATCCCCATCCCGGGCAGCCCGCCCGACCTCATCGCCCCGCCCCCCGGCTGCCCCTTCGCGCCGCGCTGCGCCAAGGCGATGAAGGTCTGCGCCCTCCGCCCGCCCGCGGAGACAAGGCTCGGCGAGACGCACCGCGTCGCCTGCTGGCTCCATCACGAATACGCGGGAGGCGCGCGCGGCGTCGCCGTGGCCCGCGCCGCGGAGGCGTTGCGATGATCGAAGTCACCAACCTGAAGAAACACTTCGAGATACGGAAGGGGCTGCTCGGCAAGAGGACCGCGGTCCTCAAGGCGGTGGACGGCATCAGCTTCTCCATAGCCAAGGGCGAGACCTTCGGCCTCGTCGGCGAGTCCGGCTGCGGGAAGAGCACGGCGGGGCGGACCCTCATCAAGCTCTACGAGCCCACCGAGGGGACGATCCTCTACGACGGCGTCGACATCACGCGGCTCGACCGCGGCGCGATGTTCCCCTACCGCAAGAAGATGCAGATCATCTTCCAGGACCCCTACGCCTCCCTCGACCCGCGCATGACCGTCGGCGAGATCGTCGGCGAGCCCTACGACATCCACGGGACCCACACGGGGAAGGACCGCAAGGACAAGGTCGAGGAGCTCATCGAGCTCGTGGGCCTGAAGCGCGAGCACATCGGCCGCTACCCCCACGAGTTCTCGGGCGGCCAGCGCCAGCGCATCGGCATTGCCCGCGCCCTCGCGGTCGAGCCCGAGTTCATCGTCTGCGACGAGCCCATCTCGG
>CAYNPQ010000234.1:0-2767 GCA_964399065.1 uncultured Treponemataceae bacterium
TCTACGCCCGGCAGGGCCCCGAGATCCGGGCCCTCGTCGAACGCATCAAGGCGGTGCGTTGACGGAGAGGCTCCTTCGTTACACGTTATGCGATACGATCAGCCAACGCGCAAGGGAATCCATCACGTGAATCAAGGCCGTGGCGGCCACGAGGGCAAGATCGAACGCAGGGGCTCTGGAAGACATAGGGAAAAGAGACGTAGAAAACCGAGTCATCCCCGGCCTCAGGACTAGGGATACCATTCTCCTCTTGTCTCCTTTTTTCCCTCTGCGTCTCTGCGTCTCTGCGGTTTCCCCCGATGCTTCTTCACCCTCACCGTATCAGCACGCGAGGGAGCCATAGCGTCAGGTCGGGGATGAAGGTGACGAGCATGAGCCCGAGCACCATCACGCCGAACATCGGGAGCATCTTGACCGCCGTCCGCTCTATGGGCGTCTTCCCGATGGCGCAGCCCACGAAGAGGGCCGAGCCGACCGGCGGCGTGCAGAGGCCGACCGCCAGGTTGTAGATGAGCATGATGCCGAACTGCACGAGGCTCATGTGGATGACGGGCCCCGTGATGACCGGCGCGAGGATCGGGGTCATGATGAGGATGAGGGG
Organism: uncultured Treponemataceae bacterium; assembly: GCA_964399065.1. GTDB lineage: Bacteria > Spirochaetota > Spirochaetia > Treponematales > Rectinemataceae > JAKLFE01. The sequence continues at coordinate 602 of CAYNPQ010000234.1, forward strand.
CGCCATGTCCATGAAGCAGCCGAGGAAGAGGAGGAGGCCGTTGATGATGAGGAGGAGGACGATCCGGTTGTCGGAGAGGCCGAGGAGGGCCGAGGTGATGGCGTCCGGGATGCGCAGGACCGTCATCATGTAGGCGAAGGCCTTGGCCGCCGCGATCAGGGTGAGCACGATGGCGAGGGTCTTGAGCGTGTTCCGGAGCACCTTGCCGAGGGTCCTGAGCGAGGCGGTGCGGAGGATGAAGTAGGTCAGGATGAAGGTGTACACGCAGGCCGCGGCGGCGGACTCGGTCGCGGTGAAGACGCCGGCCGCTATGCCGCCCATGATTATCACGAAGATCATCATGGGGAGGATGGCGTCGAGCACGATCTTGAGCCGGTGGCCCCTGGGCACGGGATCGCAGCGCGGGAAGTTGTACTTCCTCGCCATGACGAAGCAGAGGCCCATGAGGAGGAGGCCGAGCATCACGCCGGGCATCAGGCCGCCCCAGAGGAGCTCGGCGATCTGGCCGCCGATGCCGGCGGCGAGGGCGTAGATGACCATGTTGTGGGAGGGCGGTATGAGCACGCCCTGGCAGGCGGTGGTGACCGTCAGGCCGACGGCGAAGTCCTCGTCGTAGCCCTGCTTCTTCATGAGGGGGATGACGATGGAGCCGAGGGACGAGACGTCGGCCACTGCCGAGCCCGAGATGCCGCCGAAGAACATCGAGTCGATGCAGTTGATGTAGGCGAGGCCGCCGCGGAAGCGGCCGACGAGGAGGTTCGCGAGGTCGACGATCTTCTCCGAGATCTGGCCGACGCTCATGATCTCGCCCATCGCGATGAAGAAAGGTATGGCGAGGAGGGTGAAGCTGTCGATGCCCTTCACCATCTGCTGCACCAGGGTCGAGAGGCCCTGCCCGCAGGCGAGGGCGCTCAGGACCGCCGACAAAAGGAGCGAGAAGGCGATCGGGACGCGGATGAGCATCAAGATCACGAAGCTGGCCAGGAGGACTATCGTCGCGAGCGTGGTGGCGTCCATCATTCCTTCCTCTCGTGGCGCACGTGGATCACCTGGTACTCCTCCTCCTTCTCCGAGAAGAGGAGCTCGTCCTCCTTGAGGACCCCGAAGATGAAGAGGAGGGAGTCGTACATGATGATGCTCCCCGCGATCGGCATCGAGATGTACTGGACGCTGCGCGGCATGCCCGTCGCGGGCATCGTGAAGCGCCACAGCTGCCTGCAGAGGTTCCAGCCGTAGACCGCCATGATGGCGCCCGAGGCGAAGGTGGCGAGGTTGAAGGCGAGGTCGAGGATCCTGCGGCCCGTCCCGCCGACCTTGAGGCGCTGGTAGACGACGCCGACGCCGATGTGGAGGTGGTCGCGCACCCCCATGGCGCAGGCGATGAATGCGAAGAGGGCGACGAGCGTGCGCGGCACCTCCTCGGCCCAGATGATGCCGGTGTTCAGCGCGTAGCGGCAGAAAACCGTGACGCAGACGATGGCGATCATGCCGAACAGGGCGACCTGCGCGATGACGAGCAAGACCCTGTGGATCGCCGTGTCGACGGCCCTTAAAATTCCCGCGATGCCCATGTAGCATCTCCCTCTTGACGACTGATTAGGAGGATAAACCGCAGAGACGCAGAGGCACAGAGTCAAGAGGGAGACGAAAGAAGATACGGATCGGTACAGGGATCGAAAGACGGGCGGCTACCGTCTCCCCGGATTCCTACCCTCCTCTCTCTTACATTCCCTCTGCGTCTCTGCGCCTCTGCGGTTTCTTCATCTATAGGCCGTCGCGGCCCCTAGAACTTCTTCCCGACCTCGGCGATCCCGTCGATGATGGACTGGTACTTGGCGCCGTACTCGGCGTAGAGGGGCTTCATCGCGTCCTGGAAGACCTTGAGCTGGGCGGGAGTGAGGTCGACGACGATCGTGCCGGCGGCGCGGACGTTGGCCTCGGACTTCTTCTCCATCTCCTTCCACTGCTGGATCTCGTACTCCTGCGTGGCCTTGGCGCACTGCTTGATGATCTCGAGGTCGGCGGCCGAGACCTTGCGGTTCTTCACGGAGGCCTCGGACATGAGGAGGATCTCCGGCACGCGGGTGTGGTGGTCGAGGATGTAGTACTTCGCGGCCTTGTAGTCGCCCTTGGTGTCGTAGGTCGGCCAGTTGTTCTCGGCCCCGT
>CAYNPQ010000235.1:0-2748 GCA_964399065.1 uncultured Treponemataceae bacterium
GCTGCCGCTCGATGATCGCGAAGAGCTGGCGCTGGAACATGTTGAAGGCGTAGGGGATGACGATGCCGACGGTGAAGCTCCGCTTGAGGACCATGGAGCGGGCCGCGTGGCTCGGGACATAGCCCGTCTCGCGGACCACGGCCATGATGCGCTCGCGGAGCTCCGGCTTGACGTATTTCTTCTCGTTGATGACCCGCGAGACCGTCGAGGGAGAGACGCCGGCCAGTCTCGCGATGTCCTTGATGCTCATCATCGCAGGGGAATCCTCAAGGCACTCTATCCCCAGCGGGCTCGTCTCCGCAAGCATCGTGCCATCGTTTCGCATATAAAAATGCAAACGATTTCAGTTGACAGGTTTTGAGAACCGGGACTATACTTTTTTCACGTACTGAAAACGTTTGCAGAAAATATGAATCAGGTATCCATCGGGGTGCTTTACCCGGCTCGAGGGCTTTCATCGATGATAGCCGGGCACGAGGCGCCGGGCCGACCGCCGTCGGCGGTGCGACGCGAAGAGGGGAATCGGGCATGGGCGACGATACCTTGTTGAGTCTGAGCGGCGTCACGAAGCGCTTCCCCGGCGTGCTCGCCCTGGACGGGGTGAGCATGGAGGTGCGCTCGGGGGAGGTCCACGGACTCACGGGCGAGAACGGGGCCGGCAAGTCGACCCTGATCAAGATCCTCACCGGCGCCTACACGCCCGACCAGGGCGAGATCCGGTTCAACGGCGAGAGGATCGAGCACCTGACCCCGCTCAAGGCCATGGGCCTCGGCATCGCCTGCATCTACCAGGAGCTCAACCTCATACCCCAGCTCACGGTGGTGGAGAACATCTTCCTCGGCCGCGAGATCCGCAAGGCGCGCCGCGGGGACCTCCTCGACCGCGCGAGGATGCTGCGCGAGGCCGAGGAACTCATGAGGGACCTCGAGCTCAACCTCGACCCGCGGATGCGCACCGGCGACCTCGGCATCGGGCACCAGCAGATGGTCGAGATCTGCAAGGCCGTCCACTCCGACGCGAAGCTCGTCATCATGGACGAGCCGACCTCGAGCCTCTCCGAGCGCGAGGCCAACGACCTCTTCAGGATCATCGCGCAGGTCAAGGCGAAGGGCGTCACGGTCATCTTCATCTCGCACCGGCTCGACGAGGTCAAGCGGATCTGCGACCGCGTGACGGTCCTGCGGGACGGCAGGCTGGTGGAGACCCGGCCCATCGGCGAGGCCTCCGTCGACGACATCATCCGGCTGATGGTCGGCCGCGACATCGTGAACAAGTACCCGAAGGTGAGGGTCGCGCGCGGCCGCGCCGCCCTGGAGGTGCGGGGCCTCGAGCGCCGCGGCGTCCTCCGCGACGTCTCCTTCACGGCCTACGAGGGCGAGATCCTCGGTTTCGCGGGCCTCGTCGGCGCGGGCCGCACCGAGACCGCCCGGGCCGTCACCGGCGCCGATCCCTTCGACGCCGGAACCATCGAGGTCTTCGGCGAGCGGCTCCGCGTCCGCTCGCCCCGCGACTCGATCGGGGCCGGGATCGCGTTCCTCACGGAGGACCGCAAGGGCCAGGGCCTCATCCTCATCAAGAGCGTGGCCTTCAACTCCTCGCTCGTCGGCCTCGAGCGCTACTCGCGCCTCGGCTTCCTCCGCCTCCGCTCGATCCGGGAGGCGGCCCAGAAGATGGCCGCCGACCTCAAGCTCCGCGCCCCCGACGTCGAGACCGCGGTCGGGCAGCTGTCGGGGGGCAACCAGCAGAAGGTCGTCATCGCGAAGTGGCTCCTGACGCGGGCGAGGATCTTCATCTTCGACGAGCCCACGCGCGGCATCGACGTCGGGGCCAAGGTCGAGGTCTACAACCTCATGAACGAGCTCGTCTCGAGGGGAGCCGCGGTCATCATCATCTGCTCCGAGATGGACGAGGTCATGGGCATGGCCGACCGGATACTCGTCATGCACGAGGGCCGGATAACGGCGGAGTTCGCGCAGGCCGAGGCCACGCAGGAGAGGATCCTGTACGCGGCCTCGGGCATCGAGGCCGGCGGCCGGAGCGCCTAGCCGCGGGCCGGGCGGGCACCGGGCCGAAGGCGCAGTGGAAGGAGCGGGAACATGGCGCAAGGGAATGCGGGATCGGCGGCCGTCGCCGCGAGGAAGCCGAGGAGGAACCTCTACGGCCTCGGCGTGCTCATCAGCCTCCTCCTCCTCTCCGCCGTGATGGCGGTCCTCTCGAGGCGCTTCCTCACGGTCGACAACCTCACCAACGTGGCCTCGCAGGCCGCGGTCAGCGCGATCATCTCGGTCGGCATGTTCCTCGCGATCCTGACGGGGGGCATCGACCTCTCGGTCGGCTCCGTGCTCGCGCTGTCGACGATGGTGATGGGCGTGGTCTGCGTGAACCTCGGGCTGAATCCCTACCTTTCGATCCTCGTCTGCCTCGCGACCGGGGCCCTGCTCGGGTTCCTGAACGGCATAATGCTCACGAAGATGAGCCTGCCGCATCCCTTCATCTCGACCCTCGGCATGCAGAAGATGGCGCGCGGCGTGGCCCTCGTCGTCACGGCCTCGGCGCCGGTGAGCCTCTTCCCGCCGCAGGTACAGTTCATCGGCAACAACTACCTGGGGCCCATGCCCATCAGCTTCTTCCTCGTCGCCCTCCTGTACGTCTGCATGTACCTCTTCCTCACGCGGACGGCGACCGGCCGCTACATCTACGCGGTGGGCGGCAACAAGGAGGCGAGCCGCCTCTCGGGCATCAAGGTC
>CAYNPQ010000236.1:0-2727 GCA_964399065.1 uncultured Treponemataceae bacterium
GCGTGCACCGCGTGCAGCGCGTGCCCGCCACCGAGGGCTCGGGGCGCATCCACACGAGCGCCGTCACGGTCGCGGTCCTCCCCGAGATGGAGGAGACCGAGGTCGAGATCAACGAGAGGGACCTCCGCATCGACGTCATGCGCTCCTCGGGCCCCGGCGGCCAGAGCGTCAACACGACGGACTCCGCGGTTCGCATAACGCACCTGCCGACGGGCCTGGTCGTCCACTGCCAGGACGAGAAGAGCCAGATCAAGAACAAGGCCAAGGCCATGCGCATCCTCCGCGCCCGCCTCTTCGAGATGGAGGACGCCAAGCGGCAGGCCGAGCGCGCCGCCGAGCGCAGGAGCATGGTCGGCTCCGGCGACCGCTCCGAGCGCATCCGCACTTACAATTTCCCGCAGAACCGCGTGACCGACCATCGCATCGACCTCACGCTCTACAAGCTGGACCTCGCGATGGAGGGCGCCATCGACGAGATCGTCGACGGGCTCGTCCGCTCCGCGCGGGAGGAGCTCATGAAGGCCGGCGGCACATGAACGCCAGGGACGCGCTGCGGGAAGGCGCCGCGGCCCTGAGCGGATCGGGGACGCCCTTCCTCGACGCGTCCCTCCTCCTCGCCGAGGCCGCCGGGCTCGAGCCCGCGCGGCTCTACGCCGCCGGCCCCGAGCCGCTCGACGACGCGGCCATCGGTCGCTACCGCGCCTCGATCGCGCGCCGCGCCGCGGGCGAGCCCGTCGCCTACATACTCGGCCGCAGGGAATTCTACGGCAGGACCTTCGCCGTCGACCGCCGCGTCCTCGTGCCGAGGCCCGATACCGAGCTCCTCGTCGAGGCCGCCCTCGCCGCGGGCGACGAGGCCGAACGCCGGCTCGGCCGCCCGCCGCGGCTCCACGAGGCCTGCTGCGGCTCGGGCTGCGTGGCCGTGAGCCTTGCCGCGGAGCGGCCGCGTTGGGCGATCTCGGCCTCCGACCTCTCGCCCGAGGCCCTGGAAGCGGCGTCGGCCAACGCGTCCGCCATCCTCGGGCCCGGGGCCGGCGCCGCCCGTCCCGGCGGCCCCCTCGTCCTGTTCCGATCGGACCTCCTCGAGCCGCTCGTCGCGGGCATGCCCGCCGGCGGCCCCTACGACCTCGCGCTCGCCAACCCCCCCTACGTGCCGGCCGCGGAGGCGAGGGTCCTCGCCGCGGAATGGGGCGAGCCCCTCATGGCCCTCGACGGCGGCGCGGACGGACTCGACGCCTGCAGGCGCCTCGCGGTCCAGGCTGTTTCGCGCATCGCGCCCGGCGGCGGCCTCCTCCTCGAGGCCGACGGCGCCCAGGCCGCCGCGCTCCGGCTCCTCCTCGAGGCCGCCGGCTTCGTCGAGGTGCATACCCTCGACGACCTCGGGGGCAGGCCCCGCGTGACCTCGGGCCGGCTGCCCGCGGGGGGCGGGGAATGAGCACGGGCGGGCGCGCGGAGTTCCTCGACTCGATGGCCGCGGCCTACGGCCCCGAGGAGGCGGCGCGGGCGGCGGCCGCCCTCGACTGGATGGAGGCCTTGCACGGCGGGCGCCTGCGGGCCTCGGGCGAGGGCGCCTGGGAGCACGGCCTGCGGGTCGCGCGGACCTTGCTCGAGATGGGCATGGACGCGGAGTCGGTGATCGCGGGCGCGTTGCACGACGCCTACGAGGCCGACCGCGCCCGGCGCGGCGGGGCGGCGCCCGGGGAGGCGCCGGAGCCGGGCCGCGAGGCGCCGCGCGCCCGCGGCGGCAAGACCCCGGCCCAGCTCCGCTCCGAGGAGCAGGCCGCGGCCGCCGCCCTCCGGGCCGACATGGCGGCGCGCTTCGGCGAGGGCGCGGCCCTCCTCGTGGAGGACGTGTCGCGCCTCGCCGCCCTCAAGGCGCGGAACAAGACGGTGCAGGCCGCGGAGACGATCCGCAAGATGCTCTTCGCGATGGCCCGCGACCTCCGCGTCATACTCGTGAAGCTCGCGGACAAGCTCGACAGCATGCGGACCCTCAAGTACCTTCCCGAGGAGCGGCAGAAGGAGATCGCCGCCGAGTGCCTCGACATCTACGCGCCCCTGGCCGACCGGCTCGGCATCAGCTGGCTCAAGGACGAGCTCGAGGACATCGCCCTCAAGTCGATCAACCGCGAGGCCTACGACCAGATCAAGGAGATCGTCTCCGCCAAGAAGGGCGAGCGCGGGGAGTACCTCGCGCGCGTCGAGTCCGAGATCAGGAAGGCCGCGGCCGCCGAGGGCGTCGAGGTCGAGGTCTCCGCGAGGGCCAAGCACTTCTACTCGATCTACCAGAAGATGCGCAAGCGCGCCAAGGGCGCCGAGGAGCTCTTCGACCTGCTCGGCATACGGATCATCTGCGGCACGGAGAACGAGTGCTACGCCCTCCTCGGCATGGTCCACCGGCTCTGGAAGCCCATCGAGGGCCGCTTCAAGGACTACATCGCGATGCCGAAGGCCAACGGCTACCGCAGTCTGCACACGACGGTGATGTGCTACGAGGGGCGCCTCCTCGAGGCGCAGATCCGCACGGCGGAGATGCACCGCGTCGCGGAGCACGGCGTCGCCTCGCACTGGCTCTACAAGAAGGGCACGACGGCCGAGGCGCCGCGGCCCGAGGACCTGCCCATCGTCAACCGCCTCAAGGAATGGGGCGACTTCGTCTCGCAGGGCGCCGTGTACCTCGAGGAGATCAAGCGCGAGCTCCTCAAGGACTCGATCTTCGTCTTCACC
>CAYNPQ010000237.1:0-2641 GCA_964399065.1 uncultured Treponemataceae bacterium
CGCCGGCCCAGCGCCCGTCGATCATGACCGTGAGCTGGGTGCCCCTGGCTATGATTCGGAGCGAGACCGACTCGTTCAGCGCATCCTCGCGCCGCGTATCCTCGTTCAGCGCATCCTCGCGCCGCGTATCCTCGCGCCGCGTATCTTCGCGCCGCGTATCCTCGCGGGGGACCTCCGTCCAGGCGATGAGGGGCCGGGGACTGCCGTTGAAGACCGCGTCGAGGCGGAAGTAGCCGCGGTTCGAGACGAGGACCGAGTAGAAGTTGGCCTCGTCCTGGTAGCGGAAGAGAAAGCCGCAGGCCGAGTGCGGGACCGCGTCGCCCCGGCCCTCCGCGGGGCCGAAGGCTAACTCCCCCTCGATGACGAAGTCGGCGTAGCGATAGAGGCCGGCCTCGGTCCAGGCGTAGAGGTCGGGCCGGAGGAGCTCGAGCCCGAGAGTCTCGTTCGCATAACGCGCAGAATGGCCCTCGCCCCGTGCCTCGAGGAACCGTCCCCGGCGCTGGTCCGAGAGCTCGGCCACCCAGAGCTCCTCGGCGAGGGAGCCCGGCGGCGGCGCCTTCCGCTTCCGGAGGAGCCGCCCGAGGAAATCGAGCATCGCCGTCGTTTTCCGCCCGCCCCTAGCGGCCCGCCCCGCCCCTCTCGAGGAGGAGGGTGGCCGTCGGCCGGTCCGTGAGCTCGGAGGGCCCGAAGTACTGGATCCCGCCCGGCACGCGGTAGTCGGAGGAGAGGGCCCACTCGGCGCGATGCGCGGCGAACTCGCGGAAGGGCGCGCCGTCGAGCTCGACGAGGGCCTTCTTGATGACCGGCTTGTCCGAGCCGTGGCGCCGCTCCACGTTCATCATCGAGACGAGGGGCACGCCGCCCGCCTCCCAGCGCTCCGCGGGCGCGGTCAGGCCGCGCACCGAGGAGAGGTAGCCGGTGAGGCCCGAGGCCGCGAGGAGGAAGGCCGTGTAGCCGAGTGAGTAGCAGTAGTCCGCGTCGAAGTTCGAGGGGAAGGCGCACCTGCCCTCGTAGCCGAAGAAGTGGGTCTGGTAGTCGAACTTGCCCGCGTACTCGCCCTTGGCCGCCATCGCGGCGAGCCGGTCGCGCACCATGGAGACGAGGAGCTTCTCGGTCTCGATGCGCGAGACCTGGACGTTGCCGTGGGGGTCGCGGTCCCAGAGGAGCTGGGCCCGGATCTCGGCGGGGAGGCTCGTGAATAGGGCCGAGGAGGCCTTTCCGAGCCTGGCGGCGACGAAGGAGGCGCGCTCCTCGCTCGTCTTGAGCGCCTTGAAGGCCTCGTCGTTCGCGGCGAGGAGCTCGTTGAGCTCGGCGATGAGGGCCTTGAGCTCGGGCACGAACTCGATGAGGCCCTCGGGCACGAGGACCAGGCCGAAGTTCTCGCCCTTGGCCGCGCGGCCGGCGACCGAGGCCGCCACCTGGCCGACGAGGTCGCCGAGGCTCATGGCCTTGGCCTCGACCTCCTCGGAGATGAAAGCGACGTTGGGCCTCGTCTGCAGGGCGCACTCGAGGCCGATGTGCGAGGCCGACCTTCCCATGAGCTTGACGAAATGCCAGTACTTGCGGCCCGAGGCGGCGTCGCGGGCGATGTTGCCGATGAGCTCGGAATAGAGCTTGGTCGCGGTGTCGAAGCCGAAGGAGGTCTCGATCACCTCGTTCTTGAGATCGCCGTCGATGGTCTTGGGCACGCCGACCACGGCGATAGCCTCGCCCCTGGAGGCGAAGAACTCCGCGAGGAGGGCCGCGTTGGTGTTGGAGTCGTCGCCGCCGATGACGACGACGGCGTCGAGGGCGCGCTTCTTGGCGGTGGCGAGGGCCTTGTCGAACTGCTCGGGGGTCTCGATCTTGGTCCGGCCCGAGCCGACGAGGTCGAAGCCTCCCGTGTTGCGGAAGCGGTCGAGGAGTGCCGCGTCGATCTCCATGCACTTGTCGTCGACGAGGCCGCCGGGGCCGCCGCGGAAGCCGTAGAGCCGGGACTCGGCGTTGCCGGCCTTGAGGCCGTCGAAGAGGCCGGCGATGACGTTGTGGCCGCCGGGGGCGGGGCCGCCGGAGAGGATCACGCCGATGTTCATCCTCCGCTTCGCCCCGGGGTTCTTTCCGGCGGCGAGCTTGACGGAGGGCATGCCGTAGGTCTTGGGGAAGGTCGCCTTCAGCTTGTCCTTGTCGGTCGCGGGCTCGGCCGCGGCGCCGCGGATCGCGGCGATCTCCTCGACCTTGCCGCGGAGGATGGAGGGAAGCTTCGGGGAGTATGCGTAGCGGGCGTTCTGGAGGGGGGAAGAGTCCATGGCGGAGTTCTCCTTGCCGGGTATTCTACGGAGATTCTACCCGGAAGGGCTCGGGAGGCGGAAGGGGGCGGGAGGCGCCGGCTCTCAGGAGGGCTTCGGGGAGATGTCCCCGGCGAGGGACTCGAGCTCCTCCTTGGTGAGGGGCCTCAGGATGCGCACCGAGGTTTCCCCGGTCCGCACGACGACGTCCTTGCCGTCCGGCGTTCTCGCGCCGAGGACCTGGACGACCGGGTAGCGGGGGTTGTCCGGGTTCACGTCGATGACGATGGCGGCCTTGTTGCTCGTCAGGAGGACGCGGGTCCCGATGGGGTAGATCGAGAGGCTGTAGACGAGGGCGCGGATGACGGCGTCGTCGT
>CAYNPQ010000238.1:0-2607 GCA_964399065.1 uncultured Treponemataceae bacterium
CGCCTTCAAGCCGCGCTAGAAGAACAGCACCTCGCCCTCGGGCGGGCCCTCGTTCCCGCCCTCGTCCTCCTCGCCGAGCTCGAAGTCGCCGCCGTAGTCGGCCTGGAATTCCACGAGGAGGGAGCCGGGCCCCTCGAAGAAGAGGCTGCGGAAGAGGGGCGAGGGGTGGGCGAAATGGCGGAGCTCCTTGCCCGCGAAGACGGTCGGCGTCGACAGGGCGATCTCGACGCCGGCGGCGTAGAAACGATTCTTGAGCCGGCCGAGCATCTGGTTCGAGAGCTCGCCCGCCCAGTCGGCGATGATCGCCTCGGGGAGGCCGGGAGCGCGCAGGTTCTCCGGCAGGCTCCGCTCGGCGAGCTCGCGGCTCACGGTGAGGACGAGGACGCCGAGGATGTGCGCGGAGGTGAAGCCGATGGTCGAGGCGAAGGGCTCCTCGATGCCCTCGGCGCGGTACGCGGACTCCTTGACGGCCACGCCGTGGGAGGCGAAGAGCTCGACGGCCGAGGCCGACAGGAACCCGTCGATGCGGGCGAGGGACTCGGGCTTCATCAGTGGACCTCCTGCGCGCGGGACCGCGGGGGGCGCGACTCGTCCCTCCCCCGCAGTTAAGCATCGCGCAGGCCGGGGGCCTGTCAAGGTCCGGCCTCCGGCCCGCGCCGCGCTCCTAGCCCGCGGCCGAGGTCGCGGGGAGGGCCATGTCGGGCGGGAGGCCGAGGGCCCGCATCGCGAGGAGCATGAGGGCGCAGGTGGCGAGGAGGGCGAGGAACCAGGGCCCGGCGATCCGCACCCAGCCGCCGAAGCCGACGCGCGCGACGCGGCGCACGATGGTGGCCATGATGACGGCCTGCACGGAGGCGATCGGCGAGGCGAAGCCGCCGAGGGCGGTGCCGACGATGGAGGCGAGGGCGAAGAAGGGCCAGTCGCGGTGGTGGACGATGAGGTTCGTGAGGATGTCCATGACGGCCACGTTGTCGGCGACCGCCGAGAAGAGGGCGCTGCCGCCGAGGATGCCGAGGCCGGTCGCCTCCGGCCCCCCGAGGTGGAGCAGGGACTTGCCGAGGGCCTCGAAGGCGCCCGCCGCGTCGAGCTCCGAGATGGTCACGAAGATGCCGACGAGGAAGAGGGCCTCAGCCATGTTGTGCCGGGTCTGCGCGAGGATGTAGCGCCGGGCGTTGGGCTTGACGGCGAATATGGCCATGAGTCCCGCGACGGCGGTCGAGGCCCAGGTCGGCATGCCGGGCAGGAAGGCGTGGGCGACGAGGAGCGCGACGAGGACGACGCCGCTCGCGACGATGAGGCGCCGGCTGCGGGTCCGGTCGCGGTACTCGTCGCGGACGCGGAGGAGGAGGTCGCCGAGGATGATCTCCGCCGTGGGGTCGCCCTCCGAGCGGTAGCGGTAGAACTCGACGAGGCCCGTGGCGAGCTCCTCGCTGTTGAGGTTGACGGAGAGGGCCGCGTGCACCTTCTTCTGCGGGATGCCGGCCTTGAGCGCGGCCTCGAAGTCCGGCAGGCCCTCCTCCTCCACGATGCGGGCCATGTCGGCGAGTGAGTGCACCTCCACGGTGCCGATCCGCTCGAGGGTGTCGGCCAGGGTGCCGGTGCCCGCGTGCGCGCGGCGGAGCGAGAGTCCCTCGAGGAGGACCTCCATCTCGGGGCGGTCGCTCCGGATCCTGGGGTAGCGCCGGACCACGCGCCAGGCCGCGAAGGCGCAGAGGAGGGCCGCGGGCAGGGCGAAGAGGAGGGCGTAGCGGAGGAAGAAGAAGGGCGAGAGGCCGAGCTTGGCGGCCGCGAGGATGTTGGTGGGCTCGCCGAGGACGAACCAGACGCCGCCGAGGTTCGTGGCCACCACGAGGAGGAGGAGGATGCGGACGATGTCCCGCGACTGCATGCCGCTCGAGAGCAGCACGGTCAGGGTGATGACGCCCATGATCGTGGTGATCGTCGCGCCGTCGAAGATGCCCGAGAGGAGGCAGGTCATGACCATGACGGCGACCATGATCCTGCCGAGGTTCCCCTCGGCCCGCTTCACGATCTTCCAGGCGAGGTCCCCGATGAAGCCCGAGTAGGCGAAGGTGTTGACGACGAGGTAGAGGCCGAGGAGGAAGATGAAGATGTCGAGGTGGACGGCGCGGGCCACGCCCGCGAATTCGGCGACGAGGTCGCCGCCGGGCGCCGCGGCCAGGCCCCAGCGGCCTGCGAAGACGAAGAGGCCCGTCGCGCCGAGGAGGCCCGTGATCCAGGTCTTGGTGCTCGGCTTCCCGTCGTCCGCCACCGTGAGCAGGGCCAGGGTGCCCGCGAGGAGCCAGCCGAGGGCGAGGGCGTGGAGCCCCGCCGCGCCGAGGGCGAGGCCGAGGGCCGCGACGAGGATGCAGGGCAGGGCGATGCGGGCTGGCATCTGCTGGTCGACCTCCGGATCGGACTATAACCCGGCCCCGGGGCGGCCGCAAGGAGAAGCTCCGGCGGGGGACAGCGCGGGGCCCCCGCGTCCCGCAGCCTCGCGCGCCCGGGCCGGGCGTTGTATGATTGGCCGCCAAGGAGGCCGCCCGTGGATCGACGGTATCGGAAGGCCCTGGCCTCGGGGCTCCTCATCCTCCTCATCATCCAGCT
>CAYNPQ010000239.1:0-2603 GCA_964399065.1 uncultured Treponemataceae bacterium
GCCCTCCTCAAGGAGGTCCAGCACCGGGTGAAGAACAACCTGAGCCTCGCCATGGGCCTCCTCTCCCTCCAGTCCGGCGAGGTCGAGGAGGAGGGGGAGGACAGCCCCGGGGCCGGAGTCCTCCGGGACGCGAGGAACCGGCTCCAGTCCATGGTCCAGCTCTACGAGATGCTCCAGGAGGGCGACGAGTACCGGGAGATGGGCGTTAGGGATTACTTCGGGCGTCTTCTCGATTCCATACTCCAGGCCTTCCCGCCTCGGCCGGCGGTGCGGATCGAGCTCGAAGTCGAGGACCTGGTCCTCGACCTCAAGCGCCTCACCACCCTCGGCATCATCGTCAACGAGATCGCCACCAATTCCATGAAGTACGCCTTCGCGGCCGTCGCCGATCCCCTCATCCGCCTTTCCCTGTCCCGGGACGGGGAATCCCTCCGCTTCCGCTGCGGCGACAACGGCCCGGGCCTGCCGCCGGGCCTCGATCCCGGGAATTCCTCGGGCCTGGGCTTGAAGCTCATCGGCATGCTGGCCGGCCAGCTCGGGGCGGCACTGTCCATCGAGCGGAGCGGCGGGACGGCCTTCCTCCTCGAATTCCCCCTCCAAGCCCCCCCGCGCCCCGGTCAAACTTGACGGTGCGTGGAAATCCGTGGTACCTTTCCGCGAATCTTTGTTTTAAGGAAACCGCATGAACCAGCTCTCTTCCGGTCTCGCCCTCCTGCAGGCCGCCCCGACCGGCAATCCGACCGGCCAGATGATCTCGACCATCGTCACCTTCGGCCTCGTCTTCGTCATCTTCTACTTCCTCATCATCCGGCCCCAGAACAAGAAGCAGAAAGAGGCCCAGAAGATGATCGAGGCGATCAAGAAGGGCGACAAGGTCGTCACGATCGGCGGGATCCACGCCGTCGTGGCCAGCGTCAAGGAGACGACCGTCATCCTCAAGGTCGACGACAACACCAAGATGGAATTCTCCAAGTCCGCCGTCCAGGCCGTGACCGCCAAGGGCGAGGAGAAGGTCGAGGCTCCCGCGGACAAGCCCGCCGAGGAGAAGAAGTAGGCAGCGTTCCGAGCATCCGGCCTCGAGCCTCCGGCGCGCCCCACAGGCGGGGCGCGCCGTCCGCGTTCGGGCCACAACCCTTCATCTGGAGCAAGCGGAATGAGCAAGATCCGACGATTGATTGTCGTCCTGGTCGTCATAGGCATCGCCCTCGCGTTCCTGTGGCCCTCCATCAGCTGGTACTTCCTCACCCCGAAGGAGGACCAGGCCATAGCCGTGGGCTCGCGCGAGCAGATCCGCGAGTACTCCCGCCGCATGGCGTCCAAGGACATCTCCGAGCTGAAGGCCCTCGCCGCCGCCGGCGACGAGAAGCCCCTCGACGCCAAGCGCCTCGACGCTGTCCTCGACTCGGCGAAGAAGGCGTACAAGGACGAGGCCAAGGACCAGCCCAAGGCCTGGACTGCCAAGGCCGCCCTGGCCGCCTTCCCCAACGAGAAGGCCGCCTACGACGCCATCGAGGGCGTGTACCGCGCCCGCGTCATGGCCCTCAAGTCCCGGCACGGCAAGGCCGTCCAGCTCGGCCTCGACCTCTCGGGCGGCATGAGCGTCGTCATCCAGGCCGACATGGAGGCCCTGGCCAAGAAGCTCGGCCACGAGCTCTCCGCGGCCGAGAAGGCCGACGCCATGAAGCGCGGCCTCGAGGTCCTCAACAACCGCATCGACAAGTTCGGCCTCACCGAGCCGGTCATCCGCCAGCAGGGCGAGGACCAGATCTACGTCGAGATCCCCGGCACCGCCGACCCCGACCGGATCAACTCGATCATCATGGGCCGCGGCAAGCTCGCCTTCCACATCGTCGACGACGAGGCCACCGCCAAGCTCGAGCAGTACCTCCTCTCGAAGCCCCTCGGGATCGACGAGAAGACCCTCACCGTGGAGGACAAGAGCATCGTCCCCGCCGGCAAGGTCATCCGGAAGTACTACAAGAAGGACAGCTACGGCCTCGACGAGTTCACCGGCCGCTACATGGTGATCGAGGAGGCCCCCGGCCTCGACGGCACCCACATCCAGAGCGCCCAGGTCTCCTCCGACGCGATCACCGGCCAGCCCGAGACCAACTTCACCCTCGACAAGGAGGGCGGGGAGATCTTCTACAAGCTGACCAGCGCCAACGTCAACAAGACCATGGCCGTCGTCCTCGACGACCGCGTCAAGGCCGGCGCCCGCATCCAGGAGCCCATCCGCGAGTCCGTGCGCATGACCGGCTTCTCCGCCGACGAGGCCTCCGCCCTCGCCCTGGTCCTGCGGACCGCCGCCCTCCCCGTCGAGCTCTCCGTCGTGAGCCAGCAGGCCATCGGCGCCTCCCTCGGCGAGGACGCGATCGGCCAGGGCAAGATGGCCATCCTCATCGGCCTCCTCGGCGTCTTCGCCTTTATGTTCCTCTTCTACAAGGGCGCCGGCGTCAACGCCACCATCGCCCAGGTCCTCAACCTCTACCTCATGCTCTCCGTCCTGACGGCCTTCAAGCTCACCCTGACCCTTCCCTCCATCGCCGGCTTCGTGCTGACCATCGGCATGGCGGTCGACGCGAGCGTCGTCATCTTCGAGC
>CAYNPQ010000240.1:0-2589 GCA_964399065.1 uncultured Treponemataceae bacterium
CGCGAGGAGGCCGCGCGCGAGGAGGCGGCGGCGAGCGAGCGCCGCGAGATGATCGAGGGCGTGCAGGAGCTCTCGCGGACGACGGTGCGGGAGGTGCTCGTGCCGCGCATCGACGTCGTCTTCCTCCCCCTCGACTCGCCTCGCGGGGAGCTCCTCGAGACCGTGGTCTCGAGCGGCCACTCCCGGATCCCGGTCTACAAGGACACGATAGACGAAATAGTGGGCGTGCTCTACGCCAAGGACCTCCTCCGCGCCCTCGTCAAGGGCGAGGACTTCTCCCTCGGCGACCTCCTCCGCAAGCCCTACTTCGTCCCCGAGTCGAAGCGCATCGACTCGCTCCTCCGCGAATTCCGCCGCCGCCGCGTGCACATCGCGATCGCCGTCGACGAGTACGGCGGGGTGTCGGGCATCGTCTCCCTCGAGGACATAATCGAGGAGATCGTCGGCGAGATCCAGGACGAGTTCGACGAGGAGCGCGAGGACGTCGTCCGCCTCGGCGAAGGCGCCTGGCTCTGCGACGCGCGGGCCGACCTCGAGGACCTCGGGCGCGAGCTCGGCCTCGACCTGCCCTCGGGCGAGTTCGAGACCCTCGGCGGATACGTGTTCGCCCTCTTCGGCAAGATCCCCGCGCGCTACGAGCGCGTGAGCTCGGGCGAGCTCGACTTCACGGTGCAGGACATCGACGGGCATCGCATAACGTCCGTAAAGATCTCCCGCCGGCCGCCGCCGGCGCCCAAGGAGTAGCCATGCCTTCCCGGCCCGCAGCCCTCGCCCTGGCCCTCCTCATAGCCGCTGCCGCGGCGTCCCCGCGCGCGGCCGCCGCGCCCTCCGCGGGCGCGACGGCCCGCGAGCTCCAGGCCGAGGCCGAGTCCCTGCGCTTCGCGGAGGACTGGTACGGCGCCATCGAGGCCTACCTCGCGGCCCTCGCGCGGAACCCCTCCTACGGCGAGGCCCTCTCGGGCCTGGCCGAGTGCTACTACGGCATCGGCGAGTACGACCAGGCCCTCGCCTACGCGCGCAAGGCCGAGCCCCTGCGCCGCGGCGACCCGGCCCTGTCCGACCTCGTCGGCTTCATCCTCGTGGGCCTCGGCGACATCGAGGGCGCGCGGAAGACCTTCGAGGGCGTCCTCGCCCGCCTGCCCAACGACCTCGACGCGCGCTTCGGGCTCGCGGTGATCGACCTCTCCGCCGGCAAGCGGACCGACGCCCGCGCGCGGCTCGAGGACAGCCTCAGGCTCTCGCCCCAGAACGCGCGGGCCCTCCTCTCGCTCGCCCTCGTCGCGCAGGAGCAGGGCAGGAAGGACGAGTCCCTCGCCCTCGTCGAGAAGGCCCTCCGCTACCACGGCGGCGAGCCGCGGACCCAGTACGTCGCCGCCCGCGTCGCGGCCGCCGCCGGCGACGTCGACGCCGCCGCCTTCCGCGCCCGCGCCGCCCTCGACCTGAAACCCTCGTACGCGGAGGCCAGGCTCCTCCTCGCCTCCCTCATGTACCGCTCCGGCTCCTACGCCGAGGCCGTCTCCCTCATGCGCGAGGCCGTGGCCCGCGACCGCAAGGACGGCATGGCCTGGTATACCCTCGGCATGGCCCAGTCCCGGGCGGGGAAGAAGCCCGACGCCGTCTACAGCCTGCGGACCGCGGTCTCCCTCCGGCCTGACGACGAGGTCGCGCGCATCGCCCTCGAGGACCTCGTCATGGACTCGGGCCCGGCCGAGGACACGGCGCGCGAGGCCTACGCGGACTGGCACTTCAAGCGCGGCCAGGAGCTCGAGGACAGGAGCCTCTACGACCAGGCCCTCTTCGAGTACCGCCGCGGACTCAGGATCTACCCCTACTCCACCAAGGGACGGACCCTCTACGCCGGCCTCCTCAAGGCCCGCGGCTTCCCCGGCAAGTACCTCTCCGAGCTGCGCTTCCTCAAGGAGAACGGCCGAGCCTCGCGCGACGTCCTCGACGCGATCGAGATCTACGAGTCCCTCCTCGCGGGGAGCATAGGCAGCGACTGGTCCCTCGACGAGGAGTCCCTGCCGAAGCGGCCCTACTCGATCGCCTTCGCCTTCATGCCCTCGCCGGAGGACTGCGTCCACGCGGGGGCCGAGGAGGTGATGCTCCGCTACATCGAGGACCTCCTCTCCTCCTCCTCGCGGCTCGGCGTGGCGCGGACCGAGCCCAGGGTCGGGTCCTTCGCGGAGGCCTTCAGGCGCGCGAGGGAGGCCGAGGCCGACTACTTCGCCATCGTCTCGGTGCGGGAGACGGAGCGCGACATCGCCATCTCGCTCGACCTCCGCGTGGCGCGGACGGGCAGCCCCGCGACGGCCTTCGACGCCTACCGCTCGGGCAACGACCGCGTGAAGAGCACCGCCACCCGCATCGTCGAGCTCCTCTCCGGCTCCCTCGCCCCCGAGGGGACTCTCGTGAAGCGCAACCAGGACCGGGCCCTCGTGGACCTCGGCGCGGCCGAGGGCCTCGCCGCCGGCGACAGGCTCCTCGTGCTGAAGAAGGGCAGCCTCGACGTGAAGCCGGAAGGCATGGGCTACTCCTACGCGCCCGCCGACATCCTCGGCGAGATCGCGGTCATCCGGGTCGGCGAGG
>CAYNPQ010000241.1:0-2563 GCA_964399065.1 uncultured Treponemataceae bacterium
CTTCCTCCTCGCCAAGGTCCAGGAGCTGACGGGGGGGCGCAGCCTCGACTCGAACATCGCCCTCGTCAAGCACAACGCGATCCTCGCCTCGAGGATCGCCGCGGCCTTCGCCTCGCTCTAGCGCCGCGGCTCGGCGCGGTCGTGGCTCGTCCGCAGGGCGAAGCCGGCCTCGAGCGCGGGATGGGCCTTCCCGTCGAGCATCTCCGAGTCGCGGGTGGCGTACAGGACGAGGAGGAGCTCGAGCCTTTCCCTGTCCCGGCCGAGCGAGAGCCCCGCCTCCGCGAAGAGCTCCGCGTCGGGGCCGCCCGCGTAGCGATCCCAGAATAGCCTCGGGTAGAGCCTCGCGACGCAGGCCA
The DNA here is from genome assembly GCA_964399065.1 of uncultured Treponemataceae bacterium. Classification (GTDB taxonomy): domain Bacteria; phylum Spirochaetota; class Spirochaetia; order Treponematales; family Rectinemataceae; genus JAKLFE01. The sequence continues at coordinate 357 of CAYNPQ010000241.1, forward strand.
TGCCCCGCGAGGCCTCGTACTCGACCTGGAGCTGGGGATAGAGGAGCCAGGATACGCGCGGCGGCGGCAGGGTGCTCTGCCAGAAGTCGAAGAGGTCGTGGCGGCAGAGCCTGGCGCAAGCCAGGAATTCCGTCCTTCCGGCGCGCAGGGGAGGGAGTGAGAACCCGAGGCAGAGGATGTCGGCCGCGACCTCTGAGAACCGGGGCATCAGCGGATGCTGGCTGGTCCTTCCGTACTCGGCGAGGAGACGGGGCCCGGCGGCGCCGCCCCGGAAGGGCGCGACCGTGGCGCGGAGCGCGTACTCGAACTGCACCGAGTTCATCCAGAAGGCGGCGATGTTCGCGGCCGTGTCGCCGGCGGGCACCGGTCCGCACTGGAGCCAGCTGCCGAAGCTCCCGCCGATGGCGAGGCGGTCGCCGAGGCGGAGGATGACGGGGCTCGCGTCGACCGCCAGGTAGAACGAATCGACATCGTCGTGCGACAGGGCGTAGTTGCCGTATTCGAAGGAGGCGCCCATGCCGGGCGCGATCCCGAGGCATCCCTCCGCGGGCCCTATGGACGATGCGAGCCCGTCGAGGGCCAGGAAGGGCTCGGGGAAATCCTTGGCGTGGAGCATGGCCGCCGCGGCGACCATGACGAGCGCGCATGCGACCCGTCTCATGCTTACATCATAATCGATCATCGCGCTTCGAGGGCGCGGTAGAGACTTCCCTGGCGGTAGTCGGGATTCGAGTGGGAGAGCAGCCATTCGTAGAGGAGCGGGTTGTCCCAAATCCTGCCCTCCGAGTGGATCCCGATGCGGTAGATCGAGAAGATGCGTTTCCGCCCGAGCACCTGCTCCGGCGGGGTGGCGACGATGACCGAGCCGTAGAATTCCGAGCCGATGGCGTCGTGGTTGAGTACCAGGAAGGGCTTGCCGTCCAGGCCTTCGACGGCGGAGACGGCCTCCCTCCCGTGGGTGAATCGCACCGTCCGGTCGAAGGCGTTGTAGAAGGCCCAGATCGGGAGCTTCCCCAGGGCCCGCCAGTCCTCGACTATGGGTTTCCTGATTCCCAGGTCGGGCTTCGAGAAACCGGCTATCGGGATCGCCGCCGCGAAGAGGCCCGGTCGACGACTGGCGTATCCCCAGATGCCGGTGCCGCCGGTCGAATAGCCCACGACGTAGACGCGCGACAGGTCGACGCGCAGCAGGCGCGCCGTGGCGAGGAGGATCGAGTCGAGGGTCTCCAGCCGGTCGAACCACTGGCGCTCGGCGTATTCCCCCTCCTTCAGGTGAGGCGAGACCAGGATGAATTCCCTGCTCAGGCGTTCGAACCTTTGATCCCCGGGGAATCGCTTCAAGGCCGAGCCCGGGCCATGGAACAGGGCTGTCTCGATCGTGCCGCCCGTCTGGCCGCTCGAATGGAGGGAGAGTATGAGGGGATAGGCGCGTTCCGGGTCGAAACCCTCCGGCAGGCGCAGGGTGTAGCCGTCGACTGCCTCGTCCTCGATGGTGAAGGACGTGAACGCCCCGGGTTCCATCGGAGGCTCGTCCGCCCGGATCGCTGCCGGAGCGAGGCCGAGCATTCCCAGGATGATCGCGCAGGCAAGCGTCTTGCGAGGATTATCCACGGTTCCCCTCCAGATTTACTTATCTTCCATTGAAATAACCGGCTTCACCTTCCCTGTCAATCTGTCTGCGTCGCCTTTGCCGTCGCGCTGGATCGACGCTCCTTTCCATTGCCCCCCGTCCGTGGTACTATGTCGCCAATCATGGCAGCCAGCTCTTCGCAAAAATACGACGAATCCAAGATAAAGACCCTGTCCTCCCTCGAGCACATTCGCCTCCGGACCGGCATGTACATCGGCAGGCTCGGCGACGGCTCCAACCACGACGACGGCATCTACGTCCTCCTCAAGGAGGTCATCGACAACGCCGTGGACGAGTTCATCATGGGCGCCGGGGACAGGGTCATCGTGCGGGTGGACCTCGGGGACGAGGCACAGGTCGAGGGGGCGGCCCCGCCGCCCAAGGGCGCCGGCGCGGCCAAGTCCGCGCCCGCCAAGGCCTCGCCTCCCGGCTTCTCCGTGTCGGTCCGGGACTTCGGCCGCGGCATCCCCCTGGGCAAGCTCGTCGAGGCGGTGTCGGTGATCAACACCGGCGCGAAGTACAACGACGACGTCTTCCAGTTCTCGGTGGGCCTGAACGGCGTCGGCACCAAGGCGGT
>CAYNPQ010000242.1:0-2508 GCA_964399065.1 uncultured Treponemataceae bacterium
CCGGCCGCGGCCCGACGAAGTCCCGCGAGGACTTCACCTCGAAGCCGGCGGCGGAGAGGGCGTCGAGGCTGCGCGCGTTGCACGAATACATCAGGATGCGCCCCGGCGCGAAGGCGAAGGAGTTGGCGCCCGACCACCACTGCTCCCGCTCCTGGTAGAGGGGGTCCCCTCCCCCGCAGGCTATCGGCTCGAGGTCGAGGCCGGCCCCCCAGAGGCCCTGGAGGAGGCCCTCCTCCTCGGTGATCCGCGGCCGCCCCTTGCGCGCCGCGTCGAGGCGGAGGACCTTGGCCCGGCGCGGCCCCGTCACGAGGGGCGCGTACACGAGGGCGGCGTCGCGGTCCACCATCGTGAAGACCATGTCGAGGTGGATGCAGTAGCGCTCCTTGGGCAGGAGGACGGCGAAGACCGTCATCGGCTCGCCGAAGGCGGCCCCCGCCTCCACCGCGAGCCGCTCGACCGCGTCGGGCGTGCTGCGCTCGGAGACGCCCACGGCGAGGACCCCCGGCGCGAGGACGAGGATGTCGCCGCCCTCGATGGTGACGAAGCGGTTCCGCTCCCGGGGCCCGTCGACGAGGAGCCTTCTGGCGAGGAAGTCGGGGTGGTGGGTGAAGACGAAGCGGGTGACGATGGACTCGATGAGGCGGACGTCGAAGGCGGTGGCGCAGGATACGACGCAGTCGCGCACCACCGCGGCGGAGTCGCGCATGAAGTAGGCGTTCGGGAGGGGCCGCATCGAGAAGCTCCGCCCGCCGGCCAAAGCCGACAGGCTCCCCGGCGCCGCCGGCAGGCCCTCGATGACCGATCGCGCGAGCGCGGCCGCCGGCATGGACATGAGCTCGTCGATCCGCTGCCGGATGGGGCAGAGCCCGGCGATGGCGGTGAGGAACTCGAACTTGTTGCCCGAGTCCTCCAGGGTCTTCGCGAGGAGGTCGACGAGCTCGAAGGCCTCGGCCACGCTCCCGAGGAAGGCCTTGAGCTGGTCGTACTCGGCGCGCACCGCGGCGAGGGGGATGATGTCGTTGTAGAGGTCGTCCGCGGCCTCCTTCGGCGTCATCGCCTCGACCTCGGGCCCCGGCGTGTGGAGGATGACCCTCCGGAGCGTCCCGATCTCGCTGCCAACCCTCAATCCCGCCATGCTTCCTCCCCCGGATCCACCCGTATTGAATCGCGGCGGGCCGCGGGCGTCTAGGGGCCCGCGACGGCGGCCTCGCCGCGACGGCCCCGGGACGGGTCGGCGCGGTTTTTTTCCGCCGATTTTTTTCGCATAACTATGAGGTCCCCGGCGTCCCGCGCGCATGAAAATCCGCCGCGTGGGGCCTGTCCTGCATAAGCATGAAAAACACCATCCCGGGCCGCCACGGGCGCGGAATTCCCTGTATTGACAGGAGTAAAAACGCGTTCCTATAGTGGCGGGCGCGGCCCTCGGGCGGGCGGAGATACTTCCCCCGCGCGGTCCCGTCGATCCCTATTCCATACAAGGATGGTCCATATGGCCAAGAGGAACGTCATCATCATCGGCGCCGCCGGGCGCGACTTCCACAACTTCAACACCTACTTCCGCGACAACGAGGCCTACAACGTCGTCGCCTTCACCGCGGCCCAGATCCCCGACATCGACGACCGCAAGTACCCCGCCGCCCTCGCCGGCAAGCTCTACCCGAAGGGGATCCCGATCCACGCCGAGTCCGAGCTCCCCGAGCTCATCAAGAAGCTCAAGGTCGACGAGTGCGTCTTCGCCTACTCCGACGTCACCTACCAGCACGTCATGAACATGGGCGCCCTCGTCAACTCCTGCGGCGCGAGCTTCACCCTCCTCGGCCCCAAGGACACCCAGGTCAAGTCCACCAAGCCCGTCATCGCCGTCTGCGCCGTCCGCACCGGCTCCGGCAAGAGCCAGACCTCCCGCGCCATCGTCCAGGCCCTCATGGCCCGCGGCCTCAAGGTCGTCGCGGTCCGCCACCCCATGCCCTACGGCGACCTCGTCAAGCAGAAGGTCCAGCGCTTCGCCACCGTCGCCGACCTCAAGAAGCACGAGTGCACCATCGAGGAGATGGAGGAGTACGAGCCCCACGTCGTCCGCGGCAACGTCATCTACGCCGGCGTCGACTACGAGGCCATCCTCCGCGAGGCCGAGAAGGAGGCCGACGTCATCCTCTGGGACGGCGGCAACAACGACTTCCCCTTCTACGCGACCGACCTGATGATCACCGTCGCCGACCCCCTCCGCGCCGGCAACGAGCTCACCTACTACCCCGGCGAGGCCTCCCTCCGCATGGCCGACGTCATCGTGATCAACAAGATCGACTCCGCCAGCCCCGAGGAGATCCAGACCGTCCGCGAGAGCATCGAGAAGGTGAACCCCAAGGCCCTCGTCGTCGACGCCGCGAGCCCCATCACCGTAGACAAGCCCGAGCTCATCAAGGGCAAGCGCTGCCTCGTCGTCGAGGACGGCCCCACCCTCACCCACGGCAAGATGAAGATCGGCGCCGGCGTCGTCGCGGCCCGCAA
>CAYNPQ010000243.1:0-2499 GCA_964399065.1 uncultured Treponemataceae bacterium
CGCCGCGCCCGCGGAATCCCGGATCCTCGCCCTCGCGACGACCTCGCCCTACGAGCCGAACAACAGCGAGGACCGAGCCTGGCCCGTCGCTATAGGCGATTCCATCGTCGCCTACCTCCACGACGGGGACATCGACTTCTACGCGGTGGGCGGCAAGGCCGCCGCTCCCGCCTTCGATCCCCCGCCGGGCGATTACGACCATCCGATCACCCTCTCCCTGTCCAGCGTCTCCGCCGGGGCCGTCGTCCGCTATACCCTCGACGGGACCGATCCCTCGGACGCGATCCCGCCGTACGCCGCGCCCTTCGCGCTGGACTCTCCCGCGACGGCGCGGGCCCGGGCGACGGCCGCCGGACTCGACCCCTCGGACATAGCGATCGGCGAGTACGGATTCATCTGCGCGACGCCCGTCTTCTCGGCCGGCGGCTCGGGAGGGCTGGCGATCACCTGCGCCACGCCCGGAGCCTCGATCCGCTACGCCGCCAAGGGGCAGGCCGTCGACAGCGCGGCCGCGGGCTCCGCGTACGACGCGGCGAGGCCCCTCGATCCCGCTGCCGGACCCTACGTCGCCCGCGCCTTCCGCGATGCATGGAAGCCGAGCGGGCTCGGCGCCTCGAGCGGCGCTCCCGCGGCCGGCTTCTCGGTCTCGCCCGCCTCGCCGCGCAGGGGAGGGACGACGAGCTTCGCGGCGACGGCGACCGACGACGACACGGCGACCGCATCCATCCTCGTGCGCTGGGACTTCGACGGCAACGGCACTTGGGACAGCGACTGGTCGACGGCGAAGGAGACGACCTGGACCTACGCCCTCGTCGGGACCTACTCGGCCAAGCTCGAGGCCAAGGACGCATCGGGCTTCGTCGGCGCCGCCTCGAAGACGGTGGTCGTCGCCGAATCGGCCGCCCCGACCGTCTCCGTCGCGGGCAGCGCGACCCCGTACACCGGGATCTCGGCGACGTATACGGCCGGCGTCTCCGACGACGACACCGCGGTCTCGGCCATCGAGGTCCGCTGGTCCTACGACGGCGGACAGACGTGGACCGCCTGGTCGGTATCGAAGACGGGATCCGCGCTCTTCGCCGCGGACGGCCCGCACACGGTGCAGGCCGAGGCGAGGGATTCCTTCGGCAGGACCGCGACCGCCGAGCTGGCGGTCGTCGCCGGTCCCCTGGTCGGCTTCGACGTCGCGAATCCGGGCGCGGCCTTCACCAAGTATGGCACGAAGGCCCTGCTCACGCCGGGCTCCGCGGGAAGCTGGGACGCGGGCTACTTCCAGGGACAGTCCGTCCTCCTCGAGGACGGGACCTTCAAGATGTGGTACTCCGCCTCCAACGCCTCGGGCGTTTGGCAGATCGGCTACGCGACATCCCCCGACGGCTTCGCCTGGACCAAGCGCGCCCAGGGCCCGGTCCTCGGGCAGGGCGCGAGCGCCGACTACGACGGCGGCGGCGTGGCCTATCCCTGCGTCGTCAAGGAGGACGGCGTCTACAAGATGTGGTTCACGGGCATGCGGAGCTCGACGCCGACGAGCATCGGCTACGCGACCTCGAGCGACGGCATCGCCTGGACCAAATACGCCGCCAATCCCGTCCTGGCCAAGAGCGGTTCGTGGGAGACTGGATGGATAGGCTACGCATCGGTCGCGAAGGTCGAAGGCAGCTACCACCTGTACTACTCGGCGCACAACGGCAACGCGCGCATCTGCCACGCGACCTCGAGCGACGGCATCGCCTGGACCCGCGATCCGGCGAACCCCGTCCTCAACCTCGGCGGCGCGGATACGCTGGGGGTCTATTCCCCCTGGATCCTCTACGACGGCAAGACCTGGCACATGTGGTACACCGGCATCGCTTCGGCCTGGTACCGGATCGAGTACGCCTCCTCGGCCACGGGTTCGGGCGCATGGACGAGGGGCTCGATCACGCCCGTCCTGAGCAGGGACGGCGTCGTCGCCTGGGACAACTACTACATCTGGTTCGGCTCTCCCCTCGTCGTGGACGGCAAGATCTGGATATACTACGGCGGGACCCCCTCCGGGGGGCCCTACGCGATCGGCCTCGCGCGCATGATGCAGTGAGGCGCGAGGAGGCATGATGCGGCGCAAGGACAGGGAGATCGGCGACAGGGCGGGGCTCGAGGCGATCATGGCGAAGGCCGACGCCTGCCGCCTGGCCTTCGCGGCCGGGGGCGAGCCCTACATCGTCGCCCTCAACTTCGGCTACGACTGGGACGCCGCCCCCGGCTCCCTTCCCGTCCTCTACTTCCACTGCGCCCGCGAGGGGCGGAAGCTCGACCTGATGCGCGCCGCGCCTCGCGTCTGCTTCCAGGCGGATTGCGACCACGAACTCCTGACCGGCCCCGACCCCTGCGACTGGGGCATGAAGTACGCGAGTGTCGTCGGCTATGGCGCGTTGCGCGAAATCAGCGACGACCCGGGACGCCTCGCCGCCATGTCCGCCATCCTGCGCCACTACGGCTGGAATGGCTCGGGCGAGTACA
>CAYNPQ010000244.1:0-2444 GCA_964399065.1 uncultured Treponemataceae bacterium
CGAAGGTCACCGTCGCCGTCCACCTGGCGTAGAGGCTGAGGTTGTCGGCGCCCATCGTACAATTCGCCTGGTCGGCGTACTCCACCGCCCCGGCGGCGCTCCTCGCCCATCCCGCGAAGACCAAGCCCGCTTTCGCGTAGCCGCAAGGGAGGAGCTTCGCGGAGGCGCCGGCGGCGATCGGCTGCGGTTCCATAGTCCCGGTCGCGTCCGGGACATTCGCCACGAAGCTGACCGTCGGGAAGAGGCAGGTACGCTCCTCCCCGTAGGCAGTGCCGGCGGCGTTGGTCGCGTAGGCGCGGACGTAGTAGCGCGTGCCGGCCTGCAGGCCGGTGATGGAACTCGCGAAGTCGCCCAGGCCCGCGCCGTCGAGGGTCTTGCTGGAGGCGATGGTCGGGCCGGAAGCCGTGCCCCAGCAGACTCCCCGGGCCGTCACGGCCGCCCCGCCCCATGCGCCTACGTTCCCGCCGCAGGTCGCCGCGTTCGTCGTCAGATCCGTGATCTCCTTGGTGCTCACCGTCGGCGGCACGGGGCTCACGGTGAGCAGGGCCGTCGCGGCCCTCGCGGCGTATACGCCCGCGGAGGCCTGGGTCGCGGTGATGGCGCAACTGCCCGCCGCGACGATGGTCACCGTGCTTCCGCTGACCGTCGCGACGCTTGGGTCCCCGCTCGCGAAGGAGAAGGCGCCCGCGCTGTCGCTCGTCGGCGGCGCGAGCGCGAAGGGCGCGTCGCCGTAGGTCTTCGCGATGTCGCCGAAGGGTCCGAAGGTCGGCGCGATCTTCGGCGCGAAGTTGGCCACGATGGTCGGGCTGGCCTTGGTCAGTGTGACGCTGGTCGAGGCCATGCGCCGGTCGGCCTCGCCGCTGCCGTACGCGATGCCCTCCAGGTTCGGGAGCCACTCGACGAAGTAGTGGCTCTCGTCCGGCACGGCCTGTATGGCGATGGGTACGCCATGGGTCGCCGTCGCGCTGCCGCCGGCCGGCAGGGCGATCGTCCCGCCCGTATCGGCACGGACGCTCAACGCGTAGCTGTCCAGGGCCGGGGTACCGCTTCCCCTGGAGCCCAGGGCGCTCCGGCCCGTGGCGTTCTCGGCCTTGAGCCAGAAGTGGTAGGTCGTGCCGTTGACCAGGCCGTTGACCGGAGCAGAGGTGCCCGTCGTCGAGACGACGTTCCCCTGGGGGATGGCGGAGGGCTCGCTCGACTGGCTCCAGTAGAGATAGTAGGTCGAGGCGCCGGTCACCGGCGGCCAGGAGAGCTCGAGCCAGTTCATGTGCGTCGCCGCGCTCGGCGCCGCGGGGGCGGAGGGGATCGTGAGCCCGCTGGCCGAGGGGCTGGGATTGGAGTAGCCTCCCGAATTCCTCGCCCTGACCCAGAAATGGTACGTCGTCCCTCCCGCGAGGCCCCGGATCTTCGCCGGGGAGGAGAACTCGTTCTGCGAATTGCCGGCGGGGATGCTCGCCGCGTCGACGCCCGTGCTCCAGAGGATGTCGTAGCTCGTCGCGCCCGCGACGCCTTCGACCCAAGAAACCGTCGCTTCGCCGTCGCCCGCCGAGACGGAGGGCTGGCCCGGCGCCGCGACGGTCTTGGCGCCCGCCGAGGGGCTGTAATCGCTCGGCCCGATGGCGTTCGCAGCCCGGACCCAGACGAAGTAGCTCGCGCCGTTCGCGAGGGGGGAGATGAGGGTCGAGAGCGCAAGGATGCCGGTCTTGCTGTCGGACTGGAGGATCGCCGCGACGCTGTTCGTCTCGGCCCAGTAGACGCTGTAGCTCGTGGCCCCGGCGACCGCGTTCCAGGCCACGGATATCTTCCCGGTGCCAGCCGTCAGGCTCGGGGCGCCGGGGGCCGCCGGGGCGGTCTGCGCCGCCGCGGGGTTGGCGGAGGCCGGCGGCCCGAAGCCGCTCGCGTCGCCTGCCGCGTTGAGCGCCTTCACCCAGACGTAGTACGCGGTCCCGTTGGCGAGGGGGGAGATGAGGCAGCTGGTCCCGGTTGCCACCGCCAGCTTGTTGGCGGCGGGGATGTGGGCGCTGTCGTTCGCGCTGTGCCAGTAGACCTCGTAGGACGCCGCCCCGGACACCGCCGCCCAGGTGGCGCCGAGCCGGCCGTCGGCGCTCGTGAGGGTCGGGGCTGCCGGCGCCGCGGGCGGGGCGGTCGGCGTGCCGACGGCGTATGAGGAGTACCCGCTGACCCCCGAGCTGTTCGTCGCGCGGACCCAGACATAGTAGGCGCCGCCGTTGACCAGGTCGGCGATCCGCCAACTCGTGCCCTCCGTGTGGCGCGTCGTCGCGGGGACGATGGAAGCCTGATCGCTCGAGGAGCTCCAGGCGAGGTCGTAACCCGTCGCACCGGAGACCGCCGCCCAGGAAACTTGGATGTACGTGTTGCCCGAAACCAGTGTCGGCACCGAGGGAGCCGAGGGCGGCGGCGCCGGCCGCGCGCTCCGCGACAGG
>CAYNPQ010000245.1:0-2424 GCA_964399065.1 uncultured Treponemataceae bacterium
CCCATCTGGTCGCGGAGCCACTGGATCACCGCGCCCGCGATGAAGACCGAGCCTTCGAGGGCGTAGGTGTAGCCCTTCCCCAGGTCCCAGGCCACCGTCGTCAGGAGGTTGTGCTTCGAGGCTATGGGCTCGGAGCCCGTGTTCATCAGGGTGAAGCAACCGGTGCCGTAGGTGTTTTTGGCCGAGCCGGGCTCGAAGCAGGCGTGGCCGAAGAGGGCCGCCTGCTGGTCGCCGGCGCAACCCGCCACCGGGATCTCGGCGCCGAAATGCTCCTTGCTCGCGAGCCCGAAGTCGCCCGAGCTCGGCGCGACCTTGGGCAGGATCGGCGCGGGAATCTTGAGGACCCGGAGGAGCTCCTCGTCCCAGCGGCCCTCGCGGATGTTGAAGAGCAGGGTCCTCGAGGCGTTCGTCGGGTCGGTGAGGTGCCGCCCCGTGAGCTTGTAGATGAGCCAGGAGTCCACCGTGCCGAAGAGGATCTCGCCCCGCTCGGCCCGGGCCCTGAGGCCGGGCACCTCGTCGAAGAGCCACATCAGCTTGGTCCCCGAGAAGTAGGGGTCGAGGACGAGGCCCGTCTTCTCGCGAACGGTCTCCGAGAGGCCGAGGGCGCGGAGCTCGGTGCAGATCTCGGCCGAGCGCCGGCACTGCCAGACGATGGCGTTGTACACGGGCTTGCCCGTCGCCTTCTCCCAGAGCACCGTCGTCTCGCGCTGGTTCGTGATGCCGATCGCCGCGATCTGGGCGGCTTCGATCTGGGCGGCCTCGATGGCGCCCCGGGCCGCCGCGAGCTGGGTCGACCATATCTCCTCGGGGTCATGCTCGACCCAGCCCGGCTTCGGGAAGATCTGGGTGAAGGGGATCTGCTTCAGCCCGATGATCACGCCCGAGCCGTTGAAGAGAATCGCCCGCGAGGACGTGGTGCCCTGGTCCAGGGCGAGGATGTAGCGCTCCTTGGCAGCCATCGTACCGCCTTTCTTGCGCAGGCCGACTTCGACGACGGCCCGGCTAGGGCATTATAGCCCGACCGCCCCTATTTGCAACGCGCCGCCTCCCGCCGCAGGGCGCGGAAGCGCCGGAGGCAGAGCGAGACCGCGGTCGCGGTCGAGATGCAGTCCGCGATGGGCTCGGCGATGAAGATCGAGACCTTGGCCTGGCCGAGGCCGAGGAGGTTCTGCTGGCAGGCCATCTGCGCTCCCCTGAAGGCGATGCCCGCGAAGATGAGGATGGGTCCGGGGATGAGGATCGCTTACGATATACGGAAATGTATGACTGGGTGATAGCGTTAGGGGATCGGTCTCACGTCGAGGTCGGATCGGCGACGGCGTTTCCGCTCAGAATCCCTTCCGCAGCGAGAGCCCCAGCCCGATCCTCAGGTTGGAACCGAGCCCGGCCCCCTCGCCCGCGGCATCGACATAGCGATTGTATTCGAGCTCCCCGCAGAGGCCCAGGCTCGCTCCACGGACCCGGAACGCGAGAGGGGTCCAGGACAGACCGGCCGTCGCGAGCATCCCCCCGGAGGCTTCGAGGCGCCCCCCTTCGGCCATGGGCGTCCCGATCGTCAAGGCAGGCCCAGCGAAGAAACGGAGACGCCGGTCGAGCCCCAAGGAGAGGGCAACGGGCAACCTGAGGACTCCGAGCCCGGCATCGTACTCGGGACGCAGGTCGAGCCCCGGTTCCAGGCCGGCGAGCCGGTACGAGGCGCAGATCGAGGTCCAGGCGCTCCTGAGCTCGATCCCCGTGCCAAAGCCCGGCCCCGCCGAGGCCGCCACCGTGATGCCCAGGTAGCCCGCCCGCGGCAGGAGACGCCCGGCGCCCGCAAAGGCGGAGCCCCAGTATTTCTCCGTAATGGAAGACTCGATGACCCCGGTCCAGGGTCCTTCCGACGCCGAATGGATGAAAACACCCTCCCCAGCGTAGACCCCGACATGGGAAAGGCGGCCGGAGGTGTTGAAAAACAGGAGATCGCCCGGCTCGATGTCTTCCCTGCGAAGAGGTTCGCAGAAGCCGGCGAGCTCCCGAGCCGTGCGCGGCGGGGCGAGGCCGAGGACTTGGAGGCTGATTCGGTAGACGAGGCCGGAGCAATCGAAGCCAGCTCGGTCGGTCCCGCCGAACAGGTAGGGCGAACCTTCGTAGGAGCGCGCCGCCTCGACCAGACGCTCGCGGGCCGCCCTCGCCCTCGCCACCGAGAAAGGCGCCTCAGCGGCGAGGCGTGCCGAAAAGCCCGCGGTCATCAGGACGAGGAGGAGGATGCCCCGCCCTCTCCGGCCGCGGGCTTCGGCCGCGACGAACTGAACTACCACGATGCGAGCGGATTATATCGCGTTTGATAGCCGGAACCATGAAGAATTCATTGCGATTTTCACCACGGCGCCCGCGGGGGGACAGACCCCCCACTTTCCGGGGGTCTGTCCCCCCTTCCGGGGTCTG
>CAYNPQ010000246.1:0-2357 GCA_964399065.1 uncultured Treponemataceae bacterium
AAGAAGCCGGACATCCTCCTCCTCGACGAGCCGACGAACCACCTCGACGCCGAGACGGTGGGCTGGCTCGAGAAGCACCTGCAGCAGTACGAGGGCACGGTCATCGCGGTCACCCACGACCGCTACTTCCTCGACAACGTGGCGGGCTGGATCCTCGAGCTCGACCGCGGCGAGGGCATCCCGTGGAAGGGCAACTACTCGAGCTGGCTCGACCAGAAGGCCAAGCTCCTCGAGATGGAGGAGAAGGGCGAGTCGGCCCGCGCCAAGCAGCTCGAGCGCGAGCTCGAGTGGATCTCGATGAGCCCGAAGGGCCGGCACGCGAAGTCGAAGGCGCGCATCGAGCGCTACGAGAAGCTCCTGGCCGAGGAGGGCAGGGAGAAGGTCGCGCAGTCGCGCATCGTGCTGCCCGTGGGCCCGAGGCTCGGCAACGTGGTCATCAAGGCCGAGGGGATCGCGAAGTCCTACGACGAGAAGCTCCTCTACGAGGGCCTCTCCTTCGAGGTGCCGCCGGGCGCCATCGTCGGCCTCATCGGGCCGAACGGCGCCGGCAAGACGACCCTCCTGCGCATGATCACGGGGCAGGAGAAGCCGGACGCCGGAAGCATAAAGTTGGGCGACACCGTCAAGCTCGGCTACGCCGACCAGAACCGCGCCCAGCTCGATCCCGAGAAGTCGGTGTGGGAGCAGCTCTCCGGCGGCCTCGACATCATCAAGCTCGGCAAGCGCGAGGTGAACTCCCGCGCCTACTGCGCCTGGTTCAACTTCTCGGGCGCCGACCAGTCGAAGAAGGTCGGCGTCCTCTCGGGCGGCGAGCGCAACCGGCTCAACATGGCCCTCATGGTGCAGGACTGCGCCAACGTGCTCCTCCTCGACGAGCCGACGAACGACCTCGACGTGAACACGATGCGCGCCCTCGAGGAGGCCCTCGACGACTTCGCGGGCGCGGCCCTCGTGGTCAGCCACGACCGCTGGTTCCTAGACCGCGTCTGCACGCACATCCTGGCCTTCGAGGGCAACTCCGAGGCGATCTGGTACGACGGCAACTTCACGGAATTCATGGAGTGGCGCCGCCAGCAGCTGGGAGCGGAAGCCGACAGGCCGCACCGGATAGTCTATAGAAAACTCGAGAGGTAGTCCGTTTATGGCTTTCATCGAATGGGTACCGGCCCTCTCCGTCGGGGTCGAGGAGATCGACGGGCAGCACCGGCGCCTCTTCGCCCTCGTCAACGAGCTTTCCGAGGCGGAGGGCGACGAGGAGACGGGGCGGGCCCTGGCGGCCCTGACCTCCTACGCCGCGGAGCATTTCGCCCTCGAGGAGCGGCTCTTCGCCGAGCGCCGCTATCCGGGCGCGGAGGAGCACGTTCGGGAGCACGCGGCCTTCGCGGCCAAGCTCCGCGGCTTCGCCGCCGACTACGCCGCGGGCGGCGAGGGGCTCGAGCGGAGGCTCCTCGACTACCTCAAGGCCTGGCTCACCGGGCATATCTCCTTCGCGGACCGGAAGTACCGCCCCTATCTCGCGCGGCGGGGCGAATAGGGCCGCGGCGGATCGACGACGACCGCCGGACCGGTCCGGCGGTCGGATTGGGAATCATGGGCATCGGACTGAAGCTTCTTCTCGTCTTCGGCATCGGACTCGTCGCGGGCAACGTCACCGGCCTGATCGGCGCCTCGGGCGTCATGGTCGTGGTGCCGGCCTTCATCCTCATCGGCTGTCCGCCGGCGGACGCCATCGGCGCGAGCCTCTTCATCGACACGGTCGCCTCGCTGATCGTCGCCTGGACCTACCACCAGAACAAGAACCTGGCGGTGAAGGAGGGGGTCTGGATCGCCCTCGGCTCCATCGCCGGGGCCCAGTGCGGCAGCTATCTCGCGGCGGCGATCCCGCCGGTCGGGCTCTCGAGTTCGTTCAACGTGTTCCTCGCGCTCTCCGCGCTGGTCCTCTGGCTCTACGGGAAGCGGACGATCGTGCCCGACGCCGAGGGCCTCGTCGCGCGGTGGCGGATCGGCGGTCTCGTCGCCGCGCTCAGGAGCCGGCCCCGCCTCTTCGGCGCGGCGCTCGGCGTCGTCGTGGGAGTGATCAGCGGCCTCCTCGGGGCGGGCGGGGGGATCATGATCCTCCTCATCCTGGTCTTCGTCATGCGCTTCGGCATGCACGAGGGCATCGGGACTTCCACGCTGATCATGGCCTTCACCGCGGCCTCGGGCGCCATCGGGCATGCGGTTTCGCGCAACCTGCCGATCGGGATCGCGGTCGTCGGCTCGGTCGGGACGGTGATCGGCGGCAGGATCTCCGCTACCTACGCAAACAAGGTGAACGAGAAGTCGCTGAGCAGGGTCGCCGCGGCCCTCTTCGCGGC
>CAYNPQ010000247.1:0-2313 GCA_964399065.1 uncultured Treponemataceae bacterium
CCGCTCCCGCCGGGGCCAGGAGGAGGCCGAGGACGCAGGCCGGGCCCGCGCCCGGCAGCATCACGAGGCCGTGGCGACCGAGGCCGCCGAGGCCCGCCGCCAGTGCCAGGCGCTTCTCGGGGAGGCCCGAGTTGGCGAGACAGCGCCACTCGCCCGGGGCTCCCGGCTCGAGCCCCCGGGCTCCAAGCCCGGCGCGGATCGACGCGGCGGCGCGCTTGAGCCTCGACACGAGCTCCGCGTACCAATTCGCGCGCGCGAAGCGCCCGATCGCGGCGAGCGGCCCCGGCCGCGCGGCCAGCCAGGCGGCCGCCCATGCGGGCGGCGCCGCCGGGCCCTCGCCGTAGGCCAGCGCGACGGCCCAGGCCCGCTTGCCGCGGTCGAGGCCGTAGCGCGAAAGGACGGCGGCCGGCAGGCCTTCCAGGCCCGCGGCGAGGGCCGGGCCCGGCACCGGCGCCCAGGCCGCGAGGCCGGCCTCCGCGAAGGCGGAGGCGACGAGGGAGTCATCTGTCGGGGAAGCGGATTCGCGGGTCAACGGGCGAGCTGGGCGTCCTTGCGGGCCTGTTCGATCTTCTGCATCTTGCGGTAGTACTCGGTCTGCTTGACGACCTCGGAGACGTCCATGAGCATGAGCTTGTTCTCGGCGAGGCGGATCTTGTTGTTCTCGAGGAGCTTGTGCACGACGAGGGTGCCCTCGTTGACGGGGAGGCCGACCATGGAGACCAGCTCCTTGGGCCCGAACTCGAAGGTGTAGTTCGACCCCGCCTTGAGGGGCACGCGGTTCTTCTCGAGCTGCATGAGGAGGGCGTCGTACATCCGGCCCACGGGGTCGGAGAGGAGGGTGTTCGCGAGCTGCTTGTAGATGAACCAGATCCGCTCGGAGAGGAGGGTCGTGAGCCGGGTGACGATCTGGGGCTGGGTCTGGACCATGCGCTCGAAGTTGGCCTTGTTGACCGCGAGGAGGTAGGCGTCCTCGAAGGCCACGGCGTTCGCCGAGCGGGGCTTGTTCTCGAGGAGGGCCATCTCGCCGAAGATGTCGCCCGTCTTGAGCACGGCGAGGAGGACCTCGTTGTTGTCGACGATCTTGGTGATCTTCACCGAGCCCTTCTGGATGATGTAGAGCTCGGAGCCCGACTGGCCCTCGGACATGATCATCGTGTCCTTGGGGTAGTGCCGGTTGAATTCCTCGTTGGAGCCGTCGAGGTAGACCGCCTTGGAGTAGGGCTTGATCTTGCCGAGCCGCTCCTTGGCGACCTCGACGTGCTGCCCGCTCGGGCAGTGCTTGAGGTATTGGTAATACGCGAAGAAGGCCTGGTTGTACTGGCTCTGGCGCGCATAGTACTCGGCCACGCGGAAGAGGTGGGAGGGGTCGGCCTCGGCCGTGTTCTTGAGGGTGAGCCGGGTGAGGGCCTCGTCGAGGTAGCGCATCTTCTTCGAGAAGGCCATGATGATCTTCATGGCGACGGGCGTGTTCTTCTCGATGAGGAGGCCGTACTGGTCGCGGTGCACCGAGATGAGGGTGCAGTCGGTCACGGCCTGGGCGGTCTCGATGTGGCTGTGGTTCGACATCGTCGAGACGACGCCGAAGAAGTCGCCGGGATTGAGGACATTGCCGCCCTCCTCCTCGACCACCTCGACTTCCTTGGTGATGCGGACCTTGCCCGATCGGATGATGAAGAAGCGGTCGGCGTTCTGCTTCCCCTCGACGATGATGTACGAGTCCTTCTTGAAGTTGACGAACGAGAGCTGGAGCGGACTTTCCATCGTTCTTCCTGACGGTTCCTCGGTGCCGACTTGCGCTAAGTATAGGATCGGCTCGAACCGGCTGTCAATGAAACCAATAGTGGCGCGAAGGGGCGGATTCCCCCGACGCCCGGAAGCCGCAAGCCCGGGACGGCTTTCGCGGATACCGGCCGCGGGGCCGGGGAGTGGATCCTCGCATCGGCGGGATTAGTGCATACCCCTAAACGAGTTATGCGCCGAACCCGGCGACGAGGCCTCAGCTCCCCGTCCGCGCGGCCTGACCGCGAGCCGCCCGGATCGTCACGGCAGGGGGAAACGCGCGGTCAGGCGCAGCACCTTCTCCTTGACCGCCTTCACGACCTTCTCCTCGCCCTTGGCCTTGAGGACCTCCATGATGTACCCGGCGATCTCGCCCATCTCCGCGAGGCCCATGCCCCTCGTGGTGACGGCGGGGGCGCCGACGCGGATGCCGGAGGTGACGAAGGGGCTCTTCGTGTCGAAGGGGATGCCGTTCTTGTTGACGGTGATGTTCGCCTCGTCCAGCCACTTCTCGGCTTCCTTGCCGGTGATGCC
>CAYNPQ010000248.1:0-2260 GCA_964399065.1 uncultured Treponemataceae bacterium
GCATCGCTCGAGGCCCAGGTTATCGTCGAGCCGCTCGCGCCCGTGGCCGGGAGCGTGAGGTTCGCGGTGACGCTCCCCGCGGTGTCGGCTCCGGCGAAGCCGATCGCCAGCGCGTCCTTGTCCGCGGCCACGGCTTCCGCGTCGGTCATGGAGGCCTTGAGGACCGTCAAGGAGAAGGCCCGAGTCGCGGTCGCCGCCCCCTTGGCGATGGTCGCCGTGAGGGTGATCGTTTTGGTCGCGGTCGGCCGGGTCACCGCCCCCGCCGCGCTGACCACCGCAGAATCGCTCGACACCCAGCCGATGCTCGTGCCGTTGACGCCGAGCGTCGGCAGGATGAGGTTCGAGGTCACCGCCTGGGCCGTGTCGCCGGCGGCGAAGCCGATCTGCAACCCCGCCGCGTCCGCGGCCACGGCATCCGCGTCGGAGAGCGCAGCCTTGACCACCTTGACCACGAAGGACTTGCTGCCGCTCGCGACGCCTTTCGAGAGTGCGGCGGTCAGCGTCACCGAGGTCGTGTCGGCGGGCCTCGTGACGGCGCCCGTCGTTCCGACGATGCCCGCCGGGCTCGAGGTCCAGGATATCGATGAACCGTTGGCTCCCGCAGCGGGCAGGACGAGGTCGGCGGTGACGCTCGACGCCGAGTCGCCCGCGGCGTAACCGACCTGGAGGGCGGCCTTGTCCGCCTCCACGGCCTCGGCGTCGCTCAGGGAAGCCTTCATGACAGTGACGGTGAACGCCTTCCCG
The DNA here is from genome assembly GCA_964399065.1 of uncultured Treponemataceae bacterium. Classification (GTDB taxonomy): domain Bacteria; phylum Spirochaetota; class Spirochaetia; order Treponematales; family Rectinemataceae; genus JAKLFE01. Next base: position 745 of record CAYNPQ010000248.1, read on the forward strand.
TCGCTCGCGCTCCCCTTCGCTATCGTCGCGATCAAGGTGACGTCGAGCCTCGACGCGGGCCGCGTCACCTTGCCGGTCGCGCTCACCACCGCCCCGTCGCTCGTGGCCCACGAGACCGTTGTGCCGTTCGGGCCGGAGAGCGGCAGGGTCAGATCCGTCGAGACGCTCGTCGCGCTGTTGCCCGACGCGTATCCTATCGCGAGAGCGGCCTTGTCGGCCGCGACCGCCTGCGCGTCCGTCAGCGCCGAGGCCAGGACGGTCAGGGTGAAGCTCCTCGTGGAGAAGGAGCTGCCCTTGAGCACGGCGGCGGTGAGCTTGACCGTGGTTTGGCTGGCCGGGCGGGTCACCACCCCCGCGGAGCTTACCACGGCGGAATTGTCCGAGCTCCAGGCGATGGTGGTGCCGTTGGCGCCGGAGGAGGGCAGCTTGAGGTTGCCGGTCACGGAGCCGAGGCCGTCTCCCGACGCGAACTCGATGGAGAGCGCCTCGGTGTCGACGGAGACCGCCTGGGCGTCGGTGAGGGAGGCCTGCAGGACCGTGATGGAGAAGTTCTTCGTGAGGGAGCTGCCGCCCTTGGTCACGATCGCGAAGAGGGTGACCGTCGTCGGGGTAGACGGACGCGTCACGGCGCCGGAACCGTTGACGAGCGCGTCGTTCGAGCTCAACCAGGCGATGGCGCTCCCAAAGGCGCCGCTCGTGGGCAAGGTCAGGTTGGACGTCACCTGGGAGGCGGAGTCCCCGAGGGCGAAGCCCACGACGAGGGCGTCGCGGTCGGCGGCGGCCGCTTCCGCGTCGGTCATGCCGGCCTGGGTATAGGACATCGAGACATAGACGCTCTTCGCGTCCGCGGAAAAATCGTACAGGATGCTGCCGTTGGGGGCCGGATACCCGCCCGAGGGCTCGCCGAGGTCGAAGCGCCCGTTGTCGTTCAGGTCGCAGAAGGCCCCCACGATGTACATGCCCGGACTTACGCCGCTGAAGGAAAAGGATACGGCGCTACCAGGCGAGACGTTGACCTGCTGGTACTTGTACCAGGACGAAGGCGCGGACGGAGCCTTGAACGGAGCCGTGCCGAGCAGGCCGATCCAGGTGGCGTGCCCCGAGGGCGCGGCGACGTCGAGGGTCAGCGTGCCGGAGACTTGCAGCTCGGTCGGGGAGAGCCCGATGATACCCCGGATCGCCGAGCAGCCGGCGATAAGGACGATGACGGCGAGGACAATGAGCCGCGTGGCGGCCTTTTTCATGACACGCCCCCTCAAGCAGTGATAGTTAAGATTATATTACCTCGGGGGTCGATATTCAAATCGCGGCGGGTGAGACAGGCCAACGGCCGGAGGTGGTTTTTGCCCGCCCTTATGGTGCGGGGATATGTTCGCGCTGTCTTATCCCTGGAATTGAGGCATGATCGCCATTCCGCTTGTTCGAACTTGTTGTTGCGCTACAACGAATAACCTCGCCAAAGGGCCCTGCACCACCGTCGCGGATGTCTCCCGCACCGCATCATCGCGGCTTTTGC
>CAYNPQ010000249.1:0-2221 GCA_964399065.1 uncultured Treponemataceae bacterium
CGCTCCATGTCGCGGACGATCTCCATCATCGGCGGCAAGGTGCGGAGGAAGCGGAAGATGCCCGAGGGGCCGCGGGTGTCGCCGACGCAGACGTCGACGCCGTGGGCCTTGGGGATCTCGACGTCGCGGCGCCAGACCTCGGTGGAGCCCGCGAGGATCGTCGTCACCACGGCGTCGGCGCCCTCGAGGGCCTGCGCCCGGTCGAGGCCCGCCGTGATCCGCGCGGGGTACTTGCCCTGGCGGACTATCTTCTCGCAGGCGAGCCGCGAGCACTCGAGGCGCTCGGGGTCGATGTCCATGAGGGCGATCTCGGCGTCCGCGAGGAGGGGGAAGGTCAGGACGTCCTTGACGAGCTCGCGGGTGAATCCGAAGCTGCCGGCTCCGATGAAGGCTATCTTCATGGTTCTCTCCTATCCGATGTCGCACAACGCGTATTGCGGGTTCATTTGTAGCCCCGCTCCCGCAGCGAGGCCTTGATCCCCTTCTCGTCGTAGAGGATCCGGAGCAGGACGAGGGCGAGGACGTTGCAGGCCGCCCCGACGATCGCGACCATGCGCGCGCCCGTCGGGTTCCCCGGGCTCTTCCCGAGGAGGAGGAGGGAGGGCATGACGAGGCCGACGAAGCCCGCGGGGATCGCCGTTATCAGGGAGTTCGCCGCGTTGAAGGAAGCCTCGCTGGCGATCCCCGTGCGCACGCAGTCCTCGCGGATGATCTCGTTGAAGATCGCGCCCGGCACCACGCCGGTTATGGCCGAGGGTATCGCGGCCACGGCGACGATGGCCCAGACGAGGGCGACCTTCGGCAGGGGCAGGGAGGCGGAGAAGGCGATCAGCAGCATGACGCCGATCATCATGGCGAGGGCGAGGCTGAAGAGGGCCTTCTTGCCGAAGCGGGCCTCGGCGACGTTGACCAGGGGGTAGAGGAGGAGGCTGATGCCGATCATCGCGGCGCCGAAGACGAGCATCATCGACTCGGGCAGGCCGAAGAGGAGGGTGACGAAGTACACGAGGCCGCCCTGGAAGAACTGGTCGCCCCACATGTAGACCTGCTGGGTCAGGACGTAGCCGAAGAAGCCCCGGTTGCCCACGGCCCGCTTGAGCGCGGGCAGGAGGCTGATCGCCGAGCTCTTGCCCGAGCCGTAGCGCTTCTCGTCGACCACGGCGACCTGCAGGCTCCCGAGGATGGTCGAGACTGCGATGAGGCCGCCCACCGCGGCGCGGAAGGCGCCGACCGGGCTCATGCCCGCGGCCATCAGCGCCTCCTTGATCGCGAAGATCGCCTGGCTCCCGATGATGAAGCCGACGAGCCAACCCACCGCCCCGAAGGTCGAGAAGAGCATGATGATGCGGTTCGTCGTGCCGAACTCGGGGGCGATGGCGTTGGCGACCCCGTAGAAGGTCCTCGAAACGTTTAGGAGGACGACCACGCCGAGGAGCCAGGCCGCGTTGGCCGGACTCACCCGGTCGACGGGCGGGAGGAAGAGGAGGAGGGAGAAGACCGAGATCGGCAGGAGGGACCAGAGCATGAAGACGCGGCGCCGGCCGAACCTCGAGCGGGAGCGATCGCTCCAGGAGGCCACGACCGGGCTCAGGACGATCGCGACGATGCCTCCGACGTAGCCGACGAGGCCGACGATCGTCAGGCCGAGGAAGGTCGCGGTGCTGACGAACTGGGGAAAGGCGGCCTGGCTCGTCTCGGGCGGTACGTAGAAGTAGGTCATGAGCCCCGTGAGGGAGCCGATCACCGTGTTCCCGACGGAGCCGAGGGCGAAGAGGGCGATGCGCCAGGTCGGGAAGGGCTCCCGGGCGATCCCGGCGGGCGGCGCCGCCGCGATCTCGGCGTTCATGCGACCGTGTCCGAGATGTCGAACTTGAGGAGGCCGACGTCGGAGCTCGTGGCCGCGACGTTGACCCGCTGCTGCCCTGGGGCGAGGGGGTCGCCGCGCACCGAGATGCGCAGCGGCACGCCCACCGGCACGGGCACCGCGTTGGAGGGCGAGAGTTCGCCCGCCTCCCATCGGCGCTCGCCGACCGTCACGGCGATGGCGGCCGCGTCGTAGCTCTTCCCCCCGGCCGCCACCGGGCCGATCCCGGAGAGCATCGTCGAGTCGATGAGGTTCTTCAGGGAGAACTCGAAGCCGCCCTCGACGTTCTTGAGGCTGCCTTTCACGTAGAGCTTCGCGAGGAGGAAGGAAGGGTAGACCATGTCCAGCTCCTTGGGC
>CAYNPQ010000250.1:0-2157 GCA_964399065.1 uncultured Treponemataceae bacterium
ACTTCCTGCGCGACGAGGCCGTAGTGGATGCCCGTCGGGAGATTCCTGCCCTCGACCTCGCCGACGCGCCATCGGAAGGAACGTCCCTCGAGCCGCTCGAGCCTGTCCAGAGCGCCGGCCAGCGGCTCGAGGTCCTTCTTGTAGCGAAGGTCGGAGGACCAGGCTCCCGCGGTGCAATGCGCTGTGCCGTTGACATCGAGTGTGTAGGCCGGCGCGCTCGTCGCGATGCCCACGTTGCCCGCCACCACGAGGCCCTTCGCCGGGATGCTATACATGTTCAGGGTGTCGAATCCGATGTCGAGGCCGCCCGTCGGGCCGATGAGTGTATATGTATTATTCGGGAAAAGCATGATCGCCCGGTTCGAGTACAAGGCGACATCGGAGCTGTTGGCACCCGCGATCCGTCCGGCGTTCGTGCCAGCCTGCGTCAGCCAGAGGCTGACGTTCCCCGAGGGGGCGTTGGCCCTGATGTCGCCCGAGACGTCGAGGGAGCAAGCGGGGCTGGTGTTGCCGATGCCGACATTGCCGGCGGAGTCCCAGGTCATCCTGTTCATGAGGGCGGTGGCGTCGTGCAGGATGAGTTTCCCGGCTCCGGCGCTGTTCTGCTCCCCCGTCACGATGAAAGCCCAATCGCGTCCGCCCGGACTCGTATTGACGATATGCGCGCCGGTCTTCTGCGCATTGACGCTCGAAAGATACAGCACGCTCGGCTGCGCATCGGACACTACCGCGAGGAGACTCGACGGGAGGGCAGTGCCTATGCCGACATTCCCCCCCGAGTAGCCGATGCCTCCCGTGATCGCTCCCCAGAAGAGCTGGCCGTTCAGGGACGCGTCGTTGTTGTACAGGGTGGCGAAGTTGCCGTTGACCTCGCCGGCCTTGATCGGCGTGCCCGCGGCGAAGGTCGTCGGCGGCGCGGAGAGGGGGACGGCGAATAGAAGCACCCCCGCCGCGACGAGCGCGACGACAAAGGCGACGAACAGGAGCCTCCGACCCTTTCCCGAGAAGCCTGCATGCAATCGCGCAACGCGCATATCGTCCTCCTCGCCGTCGTCTCAGGGGGTCCGGCCCTCAAGCGCGGCGAGCCGCGCCTCGAGCTCCTCGATCCTCGCCTGCTGGAGCTTCGCCAGCTCGATCAGATATAGGGGCAGCTTCGCGATGTCGTAGCCGACTGTCTGGCCGTCGTCCCGGTACAGCTCGGGCATGACCTCCCTCACCTCCTCGGCGACGAGGCCCACATCCGCCCTGCCGTCGGATTTCCAGACGAAGGATTTCGGCTCGAGGCGCAGGAGGCGCATCGGGTCGAGCTCGACCGGCGCGATGTCGCGCTTGTAGTCGCGGGAGGAGGGATTCGTGTTGGTGAGAACCGTCCCGCTCGAGTACACGGGGCCGTTGGCGGTCAGGTTGCACACGGCGACATTGCCGTTGTTGCCATTGATGATCAGCCTCGAGGTATAGGTTCCGCCGTTCGTGCCGGTCTGGAAGTGGAGGTTGCCGCCGCTCCGGTCGTACACGATGGCGCTGTCGCCGGTGGTCGCGCCGGCGCCGCCCAGCAGAAGCGCGCTGGAGGCTCCCGTGACCTGGGCCCGCACCGCGTCGGTCGCGCTCCCGACCGACAGGGCGTTCGTGGGATTCATGCCGATGCCGACATAGCCCGCCTGGCTGATGATGATGTTGCCGATGGACAGGTCGGTGCTCTTGCCGATGGCGAACCTCCCGTCGGCGGTCACGCCGTAGGACCACCAGTAGGTGTTCGTCGCGTCCCTGCCGCCATGGAGTATGTAGCTCGGATTGTTCGCGGTGGCGGGAAAAACCTGTAGGGCCCGGTTCGGAAACGACGAGCCCCCGTGGGCGATCATGATCCCGCCCACGGCATGGCCCTCGGGGGTGGCGTTGGTGGGATTCACGAACAAGCCGCCGCCAGCCAGGTGGAGCCGGTGGTTCACCGGCGCGCCCGTGCCGATGCCGATGTTCCCGTTCGGGCCGATGGTCAAGCGGAATTGCTGCGGAGACGATCCCCCCAGTATGCCGAGGCCCCCGACCCCCGCGGCGCTCGCGTTGTTGCCGCTGCCGCCGACGCAGAAGCTCCAGAGCGCGTCGGCGCTCGTCGTGTTCTGGAGGGCGAAAGCCGTCTGCCACGTGTCGCTCCCGACGAGC
>CAYNPQ010000251.1:0-2124 GCA_964399065.1 uncultured Treponemataceae bacterium
TTCCCCCATGCTCGAGAAGATCAGCGAGAAGTTCACCGATATAGTCCGCACCCTCGGCGGCAAGGCCACGATCAGCGAGAAGAACGTCGAGGAGGCGGTCGAGCAGATCAAGCTCGCCCTCCTCGAGGCCGACGTCAATCTCCGCGTGGTCAGGCGCTTCGTCAACGGCACCCTCGAGGAGGCCAAGGGCGAGAAGGTCCTCCGCGCCGTCGACCCCGGCCAGCAGTTCGTCAAGATCGTCCACGACCGCATGGTCGCCCTCCTCGGCGACGCGAGGCAGGAGCTCCAGCTCCGCGGCCCCGACACGCAGAGCGTCATCCTCATGGTCGGCCTCCAGGGCTCGGGCAAGACCACCACGGCCGCGAAGCTCGCCTTCATGCTCAAGAACAAGGGCCGCAGGGCCCTCCTCGTCGCCTGCGACCTCCAAAGGCCGGCGGCCGTCGAGCAGCTCTCGGTCCTCGGCGCCCAGGTCGGGGTCGACGTGTTCACGGAGGGGGCCGAGTCGAAGGACCCGGTCCGCGTGGCCAAGGCCGCGATGGAGAAGGCGAAGCGCGAGCTCTACGATCTCGTTATCGTGGATACCGCGGGCCGGCTCCAGGTCGACGAGGCCCTCATGGAGGAGCTCGTCAGGGTCCGCGACGCGGTGAGGCCCCTCGAGACCGTCCTCGTCGCCGACTCCATGACCGGCCAGGCGGCCGCGGACATCGCCAAGACCTTCCACGAGAAGGTCGGCCTCACCGGCGTCGTCCTCTCCAAGTTCGACTCCGACGCGCGGGGCGGCGCGGCCCTCTCCCTCAAGACGGTCACGGGCGTGCCCATCAAGTTCATCGGCACCAGCGAGAAGATGGAGGGCCTCGAGCCCTTCTACCCCGAGCGCATCGCGAGCCGCATCCTCGGCATGGGCGACATCGTCAGCCTCGTCGAGAAGGCCCAGGCCGTCTTCGACCAGAAGGAGGCCGCCGAGCTCGAGCGCAAGATGGCCGACGAGTCCATGACCCTCGCCGACTACCTCGAGCAGATCCAGAAGGTCAAGAAGATGGGCTCGGTCAAGAACATGCTCGAGATGATCCCCGGCCTCGCGGGCCAGGTGGACGAGGACAGGATCGACCAGGCGGGCATGAAGGCAGAGGAGGCCATCCTCCTCTCGATGACGAGGAAGGAGCGGCTCAACCACCTCATCGTCGGCCCCTCGCGGCGGACCCGCATCGCCAAGGGCTCGGGCACCTCGGTCGCCGAGGTCAACCGCCTCATCAAGAAGTTCGAGAAGACGCGGCTCATGATGAAGAAGGTCGCGAAGAACAAGAAGTACCAGCAGCAGATCTTCGGGCAGCAGGGCAGGCCCTAGGAGGTCCGGGCTCGCGCGCCTCCGCGGAGGAGGGCCGCGGCCCCCCGGCGGGGAGCCGCGGCATGGCGTGGATCAGCCCTGGACGAAGCCCTGGTTCGCGTAGTTGTAGGTCCAGTTCGAGCCGTCGGTGAACTTGATGACGAGGGTGCCGCTCGTCCCGGTGATGTTGTTGTACTGGATCTGGCTGACGTCGCCGCCGGTGAAATTCAGGGTGCCGCTGATGACGCCCGAGGCGCTGGTGAGGGTCCCGGTGAGGCTGATCCCGTCGGACGTGTAATTGGCGAAGTGGTAGACGATGGAGCCGCCGCTCATCTCCACGTAGGCGCTGCCCGTGCCCCCGATGTTGCTCGCCGCGGCGCTGAGACCGGTGGAATAGACGTTCATGGAGCGGCTCGCATCGGCGAAGGTGTGCGAGGTGGCCGCGTTGTTGTTCGAGGCCGCGTCCGCGCAGCCGGCGAGGAGGGCGAGGGCGGCGAGGAGGGCGAGGGCGAGCAGGCTGTTCCGTCGGAGCATCGATGGTCTCCTGATGCGATTGTTTTCGCCCGCATGCCGCGGACGAGGCCGCGTCGGCGGCCGTCGCACAGTGTAGGGCCTATTCCCCGCGGGAGCAAGCGACCGCGCAGGACCTTGCTCCGTAGGGTCTTCGCAAGGCTGGAAACGGGCGATTTGAATAGCTAAAGTATTATATGATAGTACGTTAGGGGGATATCCGGAATAGCGGTGGCTCGATGACGAGGGCAGCCCTCTCCCCTTTACACGAAAATGCCCGATCGATATAC
>CAYNPQ010000252.1:0-2116 GCA_964399065.1 uncultured Treponemataceae bacterium
CATCCAGCTGCAGGAACTGCTCGATAAGATCAGGAAAGAGGGGCTCGAGGCCGCGCGGGCCGAGGCCTCCCGCCTCGAGGACGAGGCCAAGGCCAAGGCGGCGGCCATCGTGGCCGAGGCCGAGAAGGAGGCCGCGGCCCTCCGCGCCTCCGCCGCGGCGGACGCGGCCCGGGCCGAGGCCGCAGGCACCGCCGCCATCTCGCAGGCCGCCCGCGACCTCGTGCTGGCCTTCCGCGACGGCCTCTCCGCCGCCCTCGCGGCCGCCGTCCGCTCCGACGTGAAGGCCGCCTACGGCCCCGAGGTCCTGGCCCAGGCCATCCCCGAGGTGCTCAAGGCCGTCGCCGCAAAGGGAGCCGAGGGCGACCTCGAGCTCCTCGTTCCCCCCGCCCATGCGGCCAAGCTCGACGGCCGCTTCGCCGAGCGGCTCTCCGCCGAGCTCAAGCGCGGCGTCGTCGTCAAGCCCTTCCCGGGCATCGACGCCGGCTTCAGGATCGCCGAGCGGGACGGGGCGGCCTACTACGACTTCTCCGCGGACGAGCTCGCCGAGCTCCTCGCGCGGCGCCTGAACCCCCGCCTCGCCGAGGCCGTCCGGAGCGCCGTCAAGGGACTGTAAGGCGTGAGCCACTACTACTACTTCGCCGCGACCCTGCCGACGCTGCAGCAGGGCGCCGCCGCGCCCATGACGAGCGCGGAATTCCTCGAGCGGGCGGCGCGCTACATGTCCGGCCGCGAGCTCGAGGCGATCCGGGCGGCCGCGCTCTCCTCGCCGCCCGAGGGGGCCCCCGCGGCCTGCCTCGGACTATCCCCACTCCTCGACGGCTACTACGCTTGGGAGCGGGCCCTCAGGGCCTCGCTGGCCAGGGCGCGGGCCGCCAGGCTCGGCAGGCCCGCGCCGGCCCTGCCGGTGGACGCCGCGGCCTCGTCGGCCGCCGGCCTCGCCGAGGCCCAGGCCAGGGCGGCGGCCCAGGCCGCGAGCCCCCTCGAGGGCGAGCTCCTCGTCGAGCGCGCCCGCTGGGAGGCCATCGAGTCCTTCCTCGGCTACGACCAATTCCGCTTCGAGGCGGTGGCCGCGTACCGCCTCCGCCTCCTCTCCCTCGAGCGCGAGTCCTCCCTGACCGCCGAGCGGGGCGAGGAGGGCTACCGCGCGACCTACGCCGCCATACTCGGCGCGGCGAATACGATCGACCTGACCGGAGACCTACGATGACGAAGACAATCGGTACGGTGACGGGCGTGAACGGCAACATGGTGACGGTCCGCGCCCAGGGCGCCGTCTCCATGAACGAGGTCGCCTACATCCTCGCCGGCGGCAAGCGGCTCAAGAGCGAGGTCATCCGCATCCGCGGCGACGTCGTGCAGGTGCAGGTCTTCGAGATCACGAAGGGCATCAAGGTCGGCGACTCCGTCGAGTTCACCGACGAGATGCTCTCCGTCGAGCTCGGGCCCGGCCTCCTCGGCCAGGTCTTCGACGGCCTGCAGAACCCCCTGCCCAAGGTCGCCCTCGAGACCGGCTATTTCCTCGAGCCGGGCGTCTACCTCGAGGCCCTGCCCCGCGACTCGAAGTGGGCCTTCACGCCGGCGGCCAAGGCGGGCGACCGCCTCCGCGCGGGCGACCTCCTCGGCTCCGTGCCCGAGGGCTCCTTCTCCCACCGCGTCATGGTCCCCTTCCAGCTCCGCGGCGAGCTCGTCGCGAAGTGGGTGGCGCCCGCGGGCGAGTACGGCGTCGACGAGGTCGTCGCCAGGCTCGATGACGGCTCCGGCGCCGAGGTCCCGGTGTCCATGCGCTTCCGCTGGCCGGTCAAGCGGGCCGTCGAGTGCTACGCCGAGCGCCTCCGCCCGACCGAGCCCATGGTGACCAAGACCCGCATCATCGACACCTTCTTCCCCGTCGCGAGGGGCGGCACCTACTGCATCCCCGGCCCCTTCGGCGCGGGCAAGACCGTCCTCCAGCAGGTGACGAGCCGCAACGCCGACATCGACATCGTCATCATCGCGGCCTGCGGCGAGCGCGCGGGCGAGGTCGTCGAGACCCTCAAGGAGTTCCCCGAGCTCCTCGACCCCCGCACGGGCCGCTCCCTCATGGAGCGCACCGTCATCATCTGCAACACGAGCTCCA
>CAYNPQ010000253.1:0-2087 GCA_964399065.1 uncultured Treponemataceae bacterium
CTCACTTCTCGTGGAAGACGGTGACTCCGTCCCAGCCCTTCGGCGCCCCCGCGGTCGCGTAGGCCCGCGAGCGCTCGAACATGAGCCGCGCCGGGTTGTCGCCGGGCGCGTCGAGGAGGATCCGGCGGTAGAGGACCGCCGCCTCGTTGAAGCGTCCGGCCCGGTAGTAGGCGAAGGCCCGGCGGTACTCCTCGGCGGCGCCAAGCTTGGCGGCCCCGGCCAGGTCCCCCGGGCCCACGAGCTCGTAGATCGAGACGGGGTCGCGGCGCCCCTTCACCCGCACGAGGTCGAGGAAGCGGGCGGGCCGCTCCTTGTTCCGGAGGCGGTTCAGGACCGAGCCGGAGATCACCGCCCTGACCCCGTAGAACTTCGTCAGGCTCTCGAGCCGCGAGGCGAGGTTCACCGCGTCCGCGATGACCGTGCTCTCGTAGCGCTCCTCCTCGCCGATGACGCCGAGCATGAGGCCGCCGGTGTGGAGCCCGAAGCCCGCGTCGAAGGACTTCTCGCCCTTGGCCGCGAGCTCGGCGCGGAAGGCGTCGAGCTCGCTCATCATGCCGAGGACGGCGTCGGCGGCGTCGTCGGCCTTGCCGGGGAAGAGGGCCATGATCGCGTCGCCGATGTACTTGTCGATGAAGCCGCCAGAGGCGCGGACCGCCGGGCCCATCCTCGCGAGGTAGCGGTTCAGGAGGTCCATCGTGTCCCCGGGCGACAGGCCCTCCGAGAGGGTCGTGAAGGAGCGGATGTCCGAGAAGAGGATGGTCATCTCCGTGAAGACCTGGTCGCCGAGCCCGATCTCGGTGATGCTCTTGCGGCCGAGCTGGGCGAGGAACTCCTTGGGCACGAAGCGGGCGTTCGCCTCGCCGAGGAGGGCGAGCTCCTCGACGTAGGCCTTGATCCGCCTCGACATCGCATTGAAGGCCTCGCCGAGGGCCTCGATCTCGTCGCGCGTGGCGATGGCCACCTCGCCTCCGTAGTCGCCCCCGGCCACCCGCTCCGCCCCCTCGCGGAGGGCGTTCACCGAGCGGAGGAGGGCGGCGTCGAAGGCCGTGAAGGCGCCCACGAGGAGGATGAGGAGGATGACCGTGCCGATCGAGATGCGGAGCAGGGCCGAGCGGGAATGCTCCGCCGCCAGGTCGCCGCTCAGGCTCGCCTCGACCACGGCGGCGATGCTCCCGTCCGGCCGCGCCAGGGGCCGGAGCGAGGAGAGCCAGGAGCCGTAGAGGTCCGAATAGCGATAGGTCACCCGCTCGCCGAGGTCGAGGACCCGCGAGAAGGCGGGCTTGTAGTAGGCGGCCGGGTAGAGCTCGACGTAGTCGAAGCCTCCCACGATGAACCAGTCCCCCTCGCGCTGGATATAGGCGTAGGGGAAGAGCTTCGCGTCCCAGGGGTCCTCGTTCCTGTTCACCACCTCGTCGAAGACCGCGGCGAGGGCCTTGTAGTCCTCCGAGCCGAGGATGTCGTCGAGCTTCGAGCGCGAGGGGTCGATGCGGTCGAGGGCCTCGACGGGGAGCCGCGCGGCCGTGAGCTGGGCGAGGTGGTCGAGACGCTCGCGCTGGTCCTCCTCGACCCGTCCCGCCATATAGGAGTAGACGCCCCATGCGATGGCGAAGACGGCGATCGCCGTGAGGGGCACGAGGACCGAGAGCTGCTTGAGGAGGAGCCGCGAGCGCGAGGCGAAGACCTTGAGGTTGTAGGCCGCGACGGTCGCCGCGAGGCCGAGCGCGGCGACCAGGAAGGCGAGGGCGACCGCGATGCGGTAGGCCAGGAAGAGGCCCGTCACCCTCGCCCCGCCGAGGACCTTGACCGAACCGTCGGGCGAGGCGCCGATCACCTCGCCCGTGGCCTCGTTCGCGCTCCAGATCCTCCCGTCGGGCCCGACCGCGATGTTGGAGAGGGCGAGGGGCCGGTCGTAGCCCGACTGCCGGGCCCGCTGCCGGTCGAGGAGGGGCAGGGCCCGCGGCGTGCCCCCCTCCTCGGCGATCCGGTAGATCGCCCGCTTGCCGTCCAGGACGTAGAGCTCTCCGCCTGGCCCGGTCGCCAGCGCTACGGGGAAGCGCAGGAGTTCCTCGGCGTTGTCGAACCAGGGC
>CAYNPQ010000254.1:0-2041 GCA_964399065.1 uncultured Treponemataceae bacterium
CGCAGAGACGCGGAGGCGCAGAGGAAGATAAGGGGAAATCACGGATTCAAAGAATAAAGAGTCCATATCGAGGTCGAGTTCAGTATACCGGCGCAGGCGACAACAAAAATTCCCTCTCTTCCCTCTCTTCCTTCTCTTCTCCCTCTCCCCTCTGCGCCTCTGCGCCTCTGCGGTTTCTTCGTCGCTTTCGGTATTCTTCGTCTCGTGCGGTCTGTTTTCGCGGATTCAAGCCGAGCCGGCGCGGAGGCGGCCGTGGACGGCGGCGAGCTCCTCGGGGGAGAGCGCCTCGGCGCGGACGTCGGGCCTGATGCCGAGGGCCTGGAGGGTCGCGGCGACCTCCTCCTCGCTACGGCCGGCGGCCCGCAGGTTGTTCTTCAGGGTCTTGCGCCTCGAGGAGAAGGCAGCGCGCACGAAGGTCGAGAAGCCGCGGCGGTCGTCGGCCGCGACGGGCTCGGGCCGCGGCGTCATGACGACGACCGTGCTCGTCACGTTCGGCCGCGGCCAGAACGAGGCCGCGCCGAGGTCGAAGGCGAGCCTGACCTTGCAGGCCGAGGTGCAGAGCACCGAGAAGGCCGAGTAATCCTTGCTCCCGGGCTTCGCGGCCATGCGGAGGGCCGCCTCCTTCTGGACGGTGAAGACCATGCGGGGCGGGAGGAGTCCGCCTTCGATGAGGGCGGCGACGATGGCGTTCGCCGCGCTGTAGGGCAGGTTTCCGAAGATCCGGTCGGGCGCCGGTCCCGCGGCGAGGCGGGCCGCCCAGGTGTCGAGGAAGTCTCCCTCGACGAGCTCGAAGCCGGGCCTTCCCTCGAAGAAGCGACGGAGGAGCCGCGCGAAGCCGTGGTCGATCTCGAAGGCCGTCACCGCGATGCCGGCTTCGAGGGCCAGGGCCGTCATGGAGCCCAGGCCGGGCCCGATCTCCCAGATGGAGGGGGAGGGCGCGGCGCTGAGCGCAAGCTCGGCGCTGAGCGCAAGCTCGGCGCTGAGCGAAAGCTCAGCGAGGACGCGCTGCCGGGCGCCCCGGCTTATGAGGAAGTTCTGCCCGAAGCGCTTGGACATGGCGAGGCCCTCGGCCTCGAGGAGCTGCTTGAGGGCGGAGGGCGAGTCGTAGTCGGGGGCGAGGCCGGGGCTCGGCATGGCCCGAGCATACACGAGGCGGCCGGGCCGCGGCTACGAGCGCCCCGGCGGAGCGAGCGCTTCCAGGCGAGCCAGGGATGCGCGTAGACGAGGCCCGCGGCGAGGACGACCGCCGCAGAGGCCGCGAGCCGGGAAGCGGCGCTCGGCAGCGACAGGGGCGGGACCGAGGCCGCGACCCGCATGACCCCCACGAGGAGGTCGGCGAGGAGCCCGGAGAGGGGCGCGGCGAGGCGCGCGAGGGGCGGAACGAGGGCGCACAACGCGCCCGCCGCCATGCCCCACCACATGAGGGCGGCCACGAGGGGCGCCGAGGCCATCGAGGCGAGGATCCCCGCGAACTGGAGGGAGCCGAAGGCGAAGGCCAGGAGGGGGCTCGTCGCCGCCTGGGCCCCGAGGGAGGCCGCCGCGGCGGCGCACAAGGCCGGCGGGAGGAGGGGCGAAAGGAGGAACTCGAAGCGGGGCGCGAGGACGGCGAGGCCCCAGACCGCCAGGTAGGAGAGGAGGAAGCCGAGGCTCCGGGCCGACGGGGGGTCGAGGGGCAGGGCGATCAGGAAGCAGAGGGCGAGGAGGTCGAGCCAGGATTGGGGCCGGTCGAGGCGGAGGGCGAGGGCGCCGATCCAGGCCATGATCGCCGCCCGGAGGAGGGAGGGCCCGGCGCCGGCGAGCCAGGTGAAGGCCGCGGCGCCGAGGGCGGCCCCGAGCCGCGCCCGGGCCGGCCCGCAGAGGGGCTTGAGGAGGCTCGCCACGAGGAGGGCGAGGACCGAGAGGTGCTGCCCCGAGAGGGCGAGGACGTGGGAGCAGCCCGCGGCCTTGAAGGCCTCGGCGGTCTCGGCCTCGAGGCCCTCGCGGGAGCCGAGGAGGAGGGCCTCGAGGAGGCCGCCCGCCCGGCCGCCGGCCCGCGCGAGGG
>CAYNPQ010000255.1:0-2028 GCA_964399065.1 uncultured Treponemataceae bacterium
TCCGCGAGGAGGAGCTCGCCGCCCAGATGGCCGGCATCGACGTGTTCCGCTACAAGATGATCGCCCTCATCGTGAGCGCGGCCTTCGCCGGCATGGCGGGCTGCCTCCTCGGGCACTGGAACAGCTTCATCCAGCCCAAGGTCTTCTCGAGCATCAAGTCGACCGAGCTCGCCATCATCGTCATCTTCGGCGGCCTCGGCTCGATCTCCGGCTCCGTGGTGGGCGCCGTGCTCCTCACCGCCCTGCCCGAGCTCCTCCGCGGCTTCGAGAAGTGGAGGCTCGTCGCCTACGGCCTCGCCGTCATCCTCATCATGGTGGGCCGGCCCCAGGGCCTCATGGGCGGCATGGAGCTCACGCCCTCCGGCATCCGCAGGGTGCTCTCCGCGCGGAAGGCCAGGGCCGCCCTCGCCGCCGCGGCCAAGGCCGAGGAACAGGGAGGCGCGGCATGAGCGACATCCTCGAGATCAAGGGACTCACCAAGCGCTTCGGCGGCCTCGCCGCGGTCAACGACGTCAGCTTCTCCGTCCGCGAGGGCGGCATCTCCGGCCTCATCGGCCCGAACGGCGCCGGCAAGACCACCATCTTCAACCTCATCACCGGCGTGTACAAGGTGACCGCGGGCAGCATCTCCTTCGCGGGGTCGCCCATCACGGACATGGAGCCCTACCGGATCGCGCAGGGGGGCATCACCAGGACCTTCCAGAACATACGCCTCTTCAAGAACCTCTCCGCCTTCGACAACGTCCTCACCGCCTGCCACCGGAGCGCCAAGTACGGCATCGCCGAGGCCGTGCTCCGCCTCCCCCGCTACCGGAAGGAGGAGAAGACCCTGAGAGAGAAGGCCGAGAGCCTCCTCGCGATCATGGGCCTCACGGACCGGAGGGACGTCACCGCGAACAACCTGCCCTACGGCCTCCAGAGGCGGCTGGAGATCACCCGCGCCCTCGCCCTCGACCCGAGGCTCCTCCTCCTCGACGAGCCGGCGGCGGGCATGAACCCCGACGAGACCGAGCAGCTCATGCGCCTCATCGGCGAGATCCGCAACAAGTTCGGCCTCTCGGTCCTCGTCATCGAGCACCACATGGACCTCATCATGGGCGTCTGCGAGCACATCCACGTCCTCAACTTCGGCTGCACCCTCGCCGACGGCACGCCCGGCGAGGTCGCCAACGACCCCAAGGTCGTCGAGGCCTACCTGGGCGGGGAGGGGAAGAAATAACATGCTGAGCGTACGCGACCTCCACGTATCCTACGGCGGCATCCGCGCCCTCAAGGGCGTCTCCCTCGACGTGAACGAGGGCGAGATCGTCACCATCATCGGCGCGAACGGGGCGGGCAAGTCGACCCTCCTCAACACCATCTCGGGCTTCCTCAAGCCCGTGAAGGGCGAGGTCGACTTCAAGGGCCACAAGCTCGGCCGCCAGCCCGCGCGCATCGTCAAGCTCGGCGTCTGCCACGTGCCCGAGGGAAGGCTCGTCTTCGCCAACCTCACCGTGCACGACAACCTCATGCTCGGCGCCTACCTCCGGAGCGACCGGAAGAAGATCGCCGCCGACCTCGAGAAGGTCTACGCCCTCTTCCCCCGCCTCCTCGAGCGGCAGAAGCAGGTGGCCGGCACCCTCTCGGGCGGCGAGCAGCAGATGCTCGCCATGGGCCGCGCCCTCATGACCGACGGCCAGCTCGTCCTCATGGACGAGCCCTCCCTCGGCCTCGCGCCCATCCTCGTGCAGACCGTCTTCGACATCATCCAGGAGATCAGGGCCCTCGGTAAGACCATCCTCCTGGTCGAGCAGAACGCCTTCAAGGCCCTCGAGGTCGCCGACCGCGCCTACGTCCTCGAGCAGGGCGTCGTCGTCAAGTCGGGCAAGGCCTCCGACATAGCCCAGGACCCGGCGGTGCGCGCGGCCTACCTCGGGTCGAAGTCGGTGGCGGGCGGCGCGTAGGTCGAGGGGGGGCGCATCCCCGGTCTCGGCGAGATGGAATAACGCCGGCGCGCGCATTTATAATGACGTCGTAGGGCGGGTCCTG
>CAYNPQ010000256.1:0-2022 GCA_964399065.1 uncultured Treponemataceae bacterium
GCGGCGGCCATGCAGCCGATGGGGCCGGCGCCGGTGATGAGGACGTCCTCGCCGACCATGTCGAAGGAGAGGGCGGTGTGGGTGGCGTTGCCGTAGGGATCGAAGATCGAGGCGACCTCGTCGCTCACCGCGGGATGGACCTTCCAGAGGTTGGTCGCGGGGATCGATGCGTATTCGGCGAAGATGCCGTCGCGGTTGACGCCGATGCCCTTGGTGTTCGGGCAGAGGTGGCGCTTGCCGGCCTTGCAGGCGCGGCACTCGCCGCAGACGACGTGGCCCTCGGCGGAGACCCGCTCGCCGACCTTCCAGCCGACGACTTCCTTGCCGAGCTCGACGATCTCGCCGACGAACTCGTGCCCGATGGTCATCGGGGTCTTGATGGTGCGCTGCGACCAGGCGTCCCATTTGTAGATATGCACGTCGGTGCCGCAGATGGCGGTCTTGCGAACTTTTATCAGGACGTCCTTGGGCCCGACCGCGGGCATCGGCACGTCCTCCATCCAGAGTCCGACCTCGGGGTTTTTCTTGACGAGCGCTTTCATGGGGGGTCTCCTTCCGTCGTGCCTCGAAGTATAGGTTCATTCCGCGATGTTGTGAAGATGAAACGAGCGATTCGACGGGCGAAACGGGCCGGCGCGCGGTGCGCGGCGCAGGCCGCGGCCCGCGATTGACAGCGAGGCCGCGGCCGGGCGAGGATCGGTCCATGAGTGTGGTGAAGCCTCGTCTCGCGTTGACGATGGGCGATCCCGCGGGCATCGGCCCCGAGATCCTCGCGCGCGCCCTCCGCGATCCGCGCCTCGCGGCCGCGGCCGAGCCCGTCGCCTACTGCGACGCGCGGGTCATGGCGAAGGCCTTCGCCCTCACGGGGGACTCTCCGGAGCCACCGCGGGGCGTCGAGCTCGTCGACCTCGCGAACGCCGATCCCGCGGCCTTCGCGCCGGGCAAGGTTTCCGCGGCCTGCGGCAGGGCCGCTTGGGAGTACATCGAGGCCGCGGCCAAGGCGGCGTTGGCGGGCAGGGCGGACGCGGTGGTCACGGCGCCGATCAACAAGGAATCCGTCAAGGCGGCGAGCCTGCCCTTCATCGGGCACACCGAGATGCTCGCCGCCCTCGCCGGGGTCGAGGATCCGCTGACGATGTTCGAGACCCTGGGGCTCCGCGTCTTCTTCCTCACGAGGCACGTGTCGCTCCGCGAGGCCTGCGGACTCGCGACCAAGGCGCGGCTGGTCGACTACATCGAGCGCTGCTCGCGCGACCTCGGCTCGCTCGGCGTCTCGGGGCCGCTGGCGGTGGCGGCCCTCAATCCCCACGGCGGCGAGCACGGGCTCTTCGGCCGCGAGGAGATGGACGAGATCGAGCCCGCCGTCGCCCAAGCCCGCTCGCGCGGGCTCGAGGTCGAGGGCCCGATCGGCGCCGACTCGGTCTTCCACCTCGCGCGGACGGGGCGCTTCGCGGCGGTGCTCTCGCTTTACCACGACCAGGGACACATCGCCTGCAAGACCCTCGACTTCGAGCGCACCGTCTCGCTCACCCTCGAACTGCCCTTCCTCCGCACGAGCGTCGACCACGGCACGGCCTTCGACATCGCCTGGAAGGGGATCGCGAGCCCCGTCTCCATGGTCGAGGCGGTCCTCGCGGCCGCGAGGTACGCTGCACGCAGGGACCCGTCCTAGGCGGCTCCTCATTTTCCCCGTGACGCCCCGATCCTTTCCGGGTATGATGGGCCCGAGATGCCCGAACCGCAGCAACTGCAGCTCCGCGTCGAGAAGCTCGTAGCCGGGGGCGACGGCCTGGCCTTCCACCAGGGGAAGGCCGTCTTCGTGCCCTTGGCCCTGCCGGGGGAGCTCGTGCTGGCGACCATCGCGCAGGAGCGCCGCGACTTCTCGCAGGCGAGGCTGGTCGAGGTGCTCGAGCCGAGCCGCCACCGCGTGAAGCCCGCCTGCCCGATCTACGGCGAGTGCGGCGGATGCAATCTCCAGCATCTCGCCTACCCGCGCCAGGTCGAGGAGAAGGCGCTCATCGT
>CAYNPQ010000257.1:0-1990 GCA_964399065.1 uncultured Treponemataceae bacterium
GCCTCCCTTCCGCCCCCGCTTCGTGGACCGCGTCGCCGTCCTCGCCGAGGCCGCGGCGGTTCCCCTCCTCGTCGTCCTGAACAAGGCGGACCTCGGGGTCGACGAGGAGACCGAGGACCGGCTCGCCGTGTACCAGGAGCTCGGCTACGACGCGATGCTCGCCTCCGCCTCGACGGGCGAGGGCGTCGGCGAGCTCAAGGAATGGATCGAGGGCCTGACCTCGGTCTTCGCCGGCCAGTCGGGCGTCGGGAAGTCGAGCCTCCTCAACGCGGTGGAACCCGGCCTCGGCCGGAGGATCGGCGCGGTCTCGGAGAAGTACGACCGCGGCAAGCACACGACCACCAAGGCCGAGCTCTCCATCCTCGCCGACGGGAGGACCATGGTGATAGACACCCCCGGAGTGCGCCGCCTCGCGTTGCGCGGCATAGAGGCCTCCGGCCTCGACGCCTACTTCCCCGAGCTCGCGGGGCTCTCGCCCCGCTGCGCCTTCGGCCTGTCCTGCAGCCACCGCGGGGAGGAGGGCTGCGCCATCGCCGCGGCGGTGGAGGAGGGCATCGTCCACGCCGACCGCTACGAGAGCTACCTCCGCATCCGCGAGGAGCTCGAGTCGACGGCGGGCTACGGGGAGCGCGAGGGGAGGGCGAGGACGGCCCCCGGCAGGGGAGACGGCGCCCGCAGGGGCGGAAGGGCCGCGCGCGCCGCGCGGCTCAGGGGAGACGAGACGGATGACGAATGAGCATACCTATGCCCTCCTGGAGTTCGCGCGCATCCGCGAGGACGTCGCGGGGCACTGCCTCTCCGAGGAGGGCAGGCTGGCCCTCCTCGGAGAGCTGCCGCGCGACGATCCGGCCGCGGTCGCCGCGCTCAAGGCCTCGGTCTCGGCCCTCGCGGACCTCTTCAGGGAAGGCGCGGAGCCGCCGAGCCTCGCATTTCCGCCCGTCTCCGAGCCGGTCCGCAGGCTCGCGAAGGAGGGCACGAGCCTCGAGATCGAGGAGCTCTACGCCCTCGGCCTCTGGGCCGAGTCCTTCGCCGCCTTCCTCGGCTTCGCGAAGGGCGCACGCGACGGCGCGATAGGCGAACTCGTATCGGGAGCGCCCTCCCTCGAGGGCGTGGCCCGCGTCGCGTTCCGGATACTGAACCGGGACGGGAGCCTCCGCGACCTCCCCGAGCTCCGCGCCTCGCGCGACCGGATCGCGAAGGCCAACCGCGAGATAGCCGCGCTGACCGACTCCTTCTACCGCGACCCCGAGCTCCGCGCGATGCTCCAGTCCGACGAGCCGACCCAGCGCGACGGCCGCACCGTGCTCGCGGTGAGGGCCAACTTCAAGGGCCGCGTCAGGGGCATCGTCCACGAAGTCTCGGCCACCGGCCAGACGGTCTTCATCGAGCCGGAGGAGCTCGTCCAGAGGAACAACGAGCTCGTCCAGGAGGAGGCGAGGTACCGCCTCGAGCTGACGCGGATCCTGCGCGAGGCGGCGGAGAGGCTCCGCGCCGAGGCCCCGGCCCTCGAGGCCGCGAGGGCGGCCGTCGCCGTCCTCGACGGCCTCTACGCGCGGTCGCGGCACGCCGTGACGGGCGGCCACGTCATGGCCCGCGACCTCCCCGAAGGCTTCGTCCTGCGCCGGGCGCGGCACCCCCTCCTCGGGCGGCGCGCCGTCCCTATCGACGTGGAGCTCCCCGAGGGCACGCGCACTCTCATCGTCACGGGCCCGAACACCGGCGGCAAGACCGTGACGCTGAAGACCATCGGCCTCCTCGCCCTCATGAACCAGTTCGGCCTCGCCCTGCCGACCGCCCCCGAGACCGGCTTCGCGGTCTTCGACGCGGTGCACGCCGACATAGGCGACGAGCAGTCCATCGACCAGTCCCTCTCGACCTTCTCCGGCCACATGCGCGTGATAGGCGACATCGCGAGGGAGGCCGGTCCCCGCGGCCTCGTCCTCCTCGACGAGCTCGGCTCGGGCACCGATCCCGAGGAGGGCTGCGCCGT
>CAYNPQ010000258.1:0-1986 GCA_964399065.1 uncultured Treponemataceae bacterium
ACGACCTGGACGATCACCCTTCCCTCCTGACGAGCCTTCGCCGAGACCTGTCCCCTTCGCCAAGACCTGTCCCCTTCGCCCTCACCAAGACCAGACCCCCTTCACCAAGACCTGTCCCTCGGCTAGATTCTCGGACGTGGGAACAAGCCTACGCGTCGCCTCTTTCAATGCCCAGGACTTCTACCTCCTCCTCGACGCCGACTACGGCCGCGAGGAACTCGAAGCCCTGGGCGACGGCGCGTACCAGTCGATGAATGCGTCGATCTACAATCCCAACAAGGATCGCCGCAAGATCGCCGAGATCGCGCGGATCATCCTCGAGGGGGACTTCGACCTCATCGGCCTTTGCGAGATCGGGGGCATGGAGACACTTCGCGCCTTCGTCCGCATCTACCTCGGCGGCCGCTACGACTGCTTCCTCCACGAGGAGAATTCGCGGCGCGGCATCTACGTCGGCGCCCTCCTGCGGAAGGGCATGTTCCCAGGCGCCCTCGCGAGCAATGTCCCCGCGGCCTTCTCCCGCAACCTCCTCAAGCTCGAGCTCGGTCACGAGTGGGGCGGCATGGAGGTCTTCGTCGTCCACCTCAAGTCCCAGCACGGCCAAGACCGCGGCCTGGGGCAGCGCCTGCGCGAGGTCCAGATCCTCGCCCGCCTCGTCCGGCCGCGGAACTGCGTCGTGATGGGCGACTTCAACGGCATCCTCATCCCCGGCGAGGCCCAGTTCGAGTACGAGGACTTCCTCGCCCTCCCCTTCCGCGACGTCCTCGAGGCCGTGGGCGTGCCACCCGCAGAGCGCCGCACCCACTACCACTTCGGTCCCGCGCCCAACTTCGTCCAGCTCGACTACATCTTCTGCTCCGAGGATATCGAGGTCCTCGACGCAGGCGTGATCGAGGAGATCATCCCCCTGAACCGCGCCCAGCGCGCCTTGCTGCCCTCGGACCACGCCTTGATCCGCGCGACGATCAGGGGGACGGTGCCCGGGGAGACAAGCGGGGGGACAGCAAGAAGGGTGACAGGGCTCCCGGCGGCGATCAGAGGAACAGTGATTGGAGGGACAGGGTTCCCTGCCAGCGAGCCGTCTCTCCGAGTATGCAAGCCGGCTTCTCGCACCAAACCTGGGGAGAAGGGCCTCAAACGCTTGATCGAGATTCTCCGTCGTTTGGGGACCCGCATCCTGCATGGGGGATAGCACCCGAGCCCTGTCCCTACCCTGAGGTCGTCTTCGAAGTTATGATACGCGGACGAGGTGAACGATGGCATCAATAACACCGATCGAGTGGAGCGGAGAGGCGCTGCGCCTCCTCGACCAGCGGCTTCTGCCCCGGGAGCGGGCCTACTTCGAATGCAGGACCCACGTCGAGTGCGAGTTCGCGATCAAGGACATGGTCGTAAGGGGAGCGCCGGCCATCGGCGCCGCGGCAGCCTACGGCGTCGCCCTCGCGGCCCGCGAGCTCCGCGCCGCCGCCCCGGCTGCCTTCCGCGCCGGGATGCGCGCCGCGATGGACCGGCTCGCCGCCGCGCGGCCCACGGCCGTCAACCTCGCCTGGGCGGTCGAACGGATGCGACGCCTCCTCGACGCCATGCCCGGCGCCGGGCCCGACGAGGCCTTCGTCGCGCTCAAGGCCGAGGCCGACGCCATCTTCGCGGAGGAGGTCGACCGGGCCGAACGCATCTCCCGCTTCGGCGCCGCCCTCGTGCCCCAGGGCGCGCGGATCCTCACCCACTGCAACACGGGCTCCCTCGCCGTGCCGGGCCCGGGCTCAGCCCTCGGCATCGTGAAGGCCGCCTACCGCGAGGGCAAGGTCGCCACGGTCTACGCCGACGAGACCAGGCCCCGCCTCCAAGGCGCCCGCCTGACCGCCTGGGAGCTCGTCGAGGAGGGCATACCCGGCATCCTCATCCCCGACGGGGCGGCCGCGACCCTCCTACGCGACGGCAAGGTCGACCTCGTCATCGTCGGCGCGGACCGCATCGCCGCGAACG
>CAYNPQ010000259.1:0-1983 GCA_964399065.1 uncultured Treponemataceae bacterium
TCCGCTTCCTCCGCACCTTGCCGCCGATGATGGAGATCGTCCGCGACATGGAGCGCCTCTGCCCCAAGGCCCTCCTCCTCAACTACACGAACCCCATGGCCATGCTCTGCGGCGCGATCCAGCGCAGCTCGAAGATCGCGACCACGGGCCTCTGCCACTCGGTGCAGGGCACCGCGCAGATGCTCGGCTGGTGGGCCGGCGCCACCATCGAGGACCGCGTCGACTACACCTGCGCGGGCATCAACCACATGGCCTGGTACCTCGACTTCAAGGTGAACGGGGAGGACGCCTATCCCCTCATCAGGCAGGCCGTCGTCGAGAACGAGGAGATCTACGCGGCCGAGCCCGTCCGCAACGAGATGTTCCTCGCCCTCGGCAAGTACGTGACCGAGTCGAGCGGCCACAACTCCGAGTACAACTGGTGGTTCCGCAAGAGGCCCGACCTCATCGAGAAGTACTGCCGCGAGACGGAGCACTCCGGCTGGAATCCCGGCGAATACGCCTACATACTCAAGGAGTACCAGCGCCGCGAGTCGACGTGGAAGGACGAGATCGAGACCTGGCTCGCCAACCCGGAGATCGTCCTCGACCGCGGGCATGAGTACGCGGCGCGCATCATCAATGCCCTCGCCGGCGGCGAGCCCTACGCCTTCAACGGCAACGTGCCCAACACCGGCCTCGTGACGAACCTCCCGCAGGGAGCCTGCGTCGAGGTGCCCGTCCTCGCGGACCGGAGCGGCATCCATCCCATGCACGTCGGCGCCCTGCCGCCCGAGTGCGCCCTCCTCACCGCCCTCTCGAGCGGGATCGAGGAGCTGGCCATCGAGGGAGCCCTCGCGGGCGACGCCACCGCGATCTACCGCGCGATCTGCCACGACCCTCTCACCGCCTCGGTCCTCTCCCTCGCCGAGATCAGGGCCATGGTCGCCGAGATGTTCGAGGCCAACCGCGACCGCCTCCCCGCCTTCGCGGGATCGAGGATCGCATGACGCGCGGGAAGGAAGGATGATGGACCTGTCAGCGAGGATACGCGAGGCGGCCCTCGCCGAATTCGCCGAGAAGGGCGTGCGTTTCACGATGGACGACCTCTCGCGGCGGCTCGGCATCAGCAAGAAGACCCTCTACGTGCAGGTGCGCGACAAGGAGGAGATCCTCGCCTCGCTCATCGAGGACGCCTTCGCGAGCATCAAGGAGCAGGAGCGCGAGATCGTCGGCGACGCCTCGCTCGACCCCGTCGAGAAGCTCAAGCGGGTGATCGGCATCATGCCCGCCTTCGGGAACGCCCTCGACTACCGCAAGGTCAACGAGATCGCGCGGCAGTATCCCGAGCTCTACGGACGCATCGCCGCGCACATCGAGGCCGACTGGGAGGTGACCCTCGACCTCTACGAGAAGGCCCTCCGCGCGGGCCTCCTGCGACGTGTCGACACGGGCGTCATGCGCGAACTCCTCTTCTCGGCGATGGAGCAGCTCCTCCGCGACGACTTCCTCCAGCGGAGCGGCCTGAGTTACGACGAGGCGATCGCCGAGATGCTCGACATGCTCTTCGAAGGGCTCCTCGCGCGGGGCAAGGCCGCGCCGAAGGCCGTACGCAAGGCCGCGCCGCGCGCGGCCTCGAGGCGCACATGAGCACGCCGACCGACGGCCTCGCCTTCCCCGAGGGCTTCCTCTTCGGCGCGGCCTCGGCCGCCTTCCAGATCGAGGGCTCGCCCGCGGCCGACGGCAAGGGCCCCTCGATCTGGGACGAGTTCTCGAAGCGGCGCGGCGCGATCCGCACGGGCGAGACCGCCGAGATCGCCTGCGACCATTACCGCCGCTGGCCCGAGGACGTCGCGATCATGCGCGAGCTCGGCCTCGGCGCCTACCGCTTCTCGATCTCCTGGCCGCGGATCCAGAGCGAGGGCCGCGGGAAGCCCAATCCCGCCGGGCTCGACTTCTACTCGCGCCTCGTCGACGGACTCCTCGAGGCCGGGCTGCGGCCCT
>CAYNPQ010000260.1:0-1952 GCA_964399065.1 uncultured Treponemataceae bacterium
GGGGCGGGTCCATGCCCGCCCCTGCACCGCGCATGGACGGGTCGGCATCGGCCCGGGCCCCGTTCCGCCCCTCGAAACAATCGTTTCGATCCGCGGCACGGCATTTCAGCCTATACCCGTATATTGAACAAAATCGCCAATAGCTTTAGTATGTTCCCGGACTCCTGACAGAGCCCCATCCCCACCTCACCCCCACAAGGAAACCGTATGTCGGATACGAAGAACATGGTGATGATCGACGGGAACACCGCCGCCGCGCACGTCGCCCACGCGCTCAGCGAGGTCATCGCGATCTACCCGATCACGCCGTCCTCTCCCATGGGCGAGCTCTCCGACGAGTACTCCGCCATGGGCCGCAAGAACATCTGGGGCACCGTGCCCCAGGTCGTCGAGATGCAGTCCGAGGCCGGCGCCGCCGGCGCGGTGCACGGCGCCCTCACCACCGGCTCCCTCACCACCACCTTCACCGCCTCCCAGGGCCTCCTCCTCATGATCCCGAACATGTACAAGATCGCCGGCGAGTGCACCTCCGCGGTCTTCCACATCGCGGCCCGCGCCGTCGCCGCCCAGGCCCTCTCCATCTTCGGCGACCACCAGGACGTCATGGCCGCGCGCCAGACCGGCTGGGCCATGCTCGCCTCGAACAACGTCCAGGAGGTCATGGACACGGCCCTCATCTCGCACGCCGCCACCCTCGAGGCCCGCGTCCCCTTCCTCCACTTCTTCGACGGCTTCCGCACCTCCCACGAGGTCTCCAAGGTCGAGGAGCTGCCCTACGACCTCATGAGGCAGATGATCTCGGACGAGCTCGTGCGCGCCCACCGCGCCCGCGGCCTCAACCCCGAGAACCCCGCCATCCGCGGCACCAGCCAGAACCCCGACGTGTACTTCGCCGCCCGCGAGGCCGCGAACAAGTACTACGAGAAGGTCCCCGCCATCGTCCAGGCGGCGATGGACAAGTTCGCCAAGCTCTCCGGCCGCCAGTACCGCCTCTTCGACTACGTGGGCGCCAAGGACGCCGAGCGCGTCGCCATCGTCATGGGCTCCGGCGCCGACGTCGTCAAGGAAACCGTCGAGCAGCTCGTCGCCAAGGGCGAGAAGGTCGGCGTCCTCATCGTCCGCCTCTTCCGCCCCTTCTCCGTCGAGCACTTCGTGAAGGCCCTCCCCGCCACCGTGAAGTCCATCGTCGTCCTCGACCGCACCAAGGAGCCCGGCGCCATCGGCGAGCCCCTCTACGAGGACGTCCGCACCGCGATCGGCGAGGCCATGGGCGCCGGCAAGAGCCACTTCAAGGCCTGGCCCACCGTCATCGGCGGCCGCTACGGCCTCGGCTCCTTCGAGTTCACCCCCGCGATGGCCAAGGCCTCCCTCGACGAGCTCAAGAAGCCCGAGCCCAAGAACCACTTCACCGTCGGCATCGTCGACGACGTGACCCACACCAGCATCGCCTTCGACGAGCACTTCCAGCTCGACGCCCCCGGCGTCGTCGAGTGCCTCTTCTACGGCCTCGGCGCGGACGGCACCGTCGGCGCGAACAAGAACTCCATCAAGATCATCGGCGACGAGACCGACAACAGCGCCCAGGGCTACTTCGTCTACGACTCCAAGAAGTCCGGCACCTACACGATCTCCCACCTCCGCTTCGGCCCGAAGAAGATCGACAAGCCCTACCTCGTCTCCAAGGCCGACTTCATCGCCTGCCACAAGTTCGGCTTCCTCGAGAAGCTCGACATGCTCGCCAAGGCCAAGGACGGCGGCGTCTTCCTCCTCAACAGCCCCTACGCGGCCGACCAGGTCTGGGGCCACCTCCCCCTCGAGGTCCAGAAGCGCATCGTCGACAAGAAGCTCAAGTTCTACGTCATCGACGGCATGGCGATCGCGGAGAGGGCCGGCATGGGCAACCGCATCAACACCGTCATGCAGACCGCCTTCTTCAAGATCTCCGGCGTCCT
>CAYNPQ010000261.1:0-1909 GCA_964399065.1 uncultured Treponemataceae bacterium
TCGGAGAGGGCAAGACGGTCGCCTACTGTTCGGACGCGGGCACGCCGGGGCTCTCCGATCCCGGGGCCGTCCTGGCGCGTATGGCCAGGGAGGCGGGACACGAGGTCAGCCCCCTGCCGGGGCCGAGCGCCTTCACCGCCTTGGTCAGCGCCTCGGGCTTCGGGGGAAGGTCCTTCCTCTTCGACGGCTTCCCCTCGCCCAAGCAGGGGAAGCGCAGATCCCGCGTCGGCGAGCTCATGGCCAGGCCCGAAAGTTTCGTCCTCTACGAGTCGCCCCACCGGATCCTCAAGCTGATGGCCGAGGTCGCGGAGGTCGATCCGGGGCGCCGGGTCTGCGTGGGGAGGGAGCTCACGAAGATCCACGAGGAATTCCTGACCGGGACGGCCAGGGAAATCCTCGAACGACTCTCCTCGGCGGGAGAACCCCGGGGCGAGTTCGCGGTGCTTGTCGCGGGGGCGGAATTGGCGTAAACTTCTCGCAGGCGGCGGCCGATAATTCTGGTGAAAGGCAGGGGAGCGAGATGACCATAGACCGGCTGAACTCCATCGACCCGATCCGGGAGCCCAAGAAGCCCGCTTCCTCGGGCAGGCCCGAGAAGGGCGGCAAGGGCGATTCCATCTCCATCTCCTCCGATGCCGCCCAGAAGGCGGAGCTCTACAAGGCCCTCGAGCTCGCCAAGGCCGCGCCCGACGTCCGGGCCGACCGCGTGGCCGCGCTCAAGGCCAAGATCGACGATCCCGCCTACATCAACGACGCGGTCCTCTCGGTGACCGCCGACAGGATCCTGGACCAGCTCCTCGGTTAAGGCGGCCCAGTTCAGGAACAGCAAGGCGGGAGCGTGACTTCCGCCTTTTTCGTTTCCGGCGGGGCGGGCAGAGCCGGACCCGCCGGGGAAGAGGAAGCGTGCCCGATTTCCATTTCCACGTCCGTCCCAAGGTCTGGATAGGACCCGACGCCCTCCTCAGGCTCCCCCTCCTCGCCGGCGAGCTCGCCGAGCGCGGCCAGAGCCGGGCCATGCTCATCGTCGACCCCCTCCTGTACGAATCCAAGGCCGTGGACCGCGTGGTCGGCCTCCTCGAGGACCGGGGGATCCAGGTCCTCGTCTTCGACGAGATCCCCGACCGGGCCACGAGCCGGAGCGCCGACGACGCCCTCCGCCTCGCGCGAGGCTCCCGGAGTCCCCTCATCGTCGCCATGGGAGGACAGAAGACCCTGATGCTCGCCAGGGCGGTCTCGACGACCGCCGGCGGGAGCCTCGATATCGACTCCCTTCTCGACGGGGCGAGCCTCCCCTCGGCCCCCGTCCCCCTGGTCGAGATACCGACTTCGCTGCGGCACCCCTTCATGACCCAGGACTGCGTCATCCTGCCCGACGGCCGCGACCGCAAGATCCGCATGGTCAGGGCCGCGGGCGCGGCTCCCCATGCCGTCCTCGTCGATCCCATCCTCTCCTCCTCCCTGTCGCCCAAGATATCGGCGGCCTGCGTCATCGACGCCCTCCTCGGCGCCGTCGAGGCCTACGTCTCCTCGAAGTCCTCCTTCCTGAGCGACCTCATCCTCGAGAAGGCCGCCTCCGCCCTCGCCAAGGCCCTCGACGCCCTCATCGCGAGACCGGACGATCCCCTCGCGCGGACCGAGGCCTGGCGCGGCGCCTTCCTCTCGGCCCTCGGCCAGGGCCTGAGCGCCCCGGGCATCGGCACCGCCGTCGCCCTGGCGATCAACGCGCGCTGGCCCGTGCCCAAGGCCAGCCTGGCCTCGATCCTGCTGCCCTACTCGCTCGAGGCCGCGGCCAAGAGCCGGCTCGAGAAGGTCGCCGCCCTGTCCCGGCTCTTCGACGAGGAGCGTTATGCGGCCGAGGAGCGCGAAGGACGGGTCCCGAGCCCCCAGGAGTCGGCGGCGAGGGCGGCCG
>CAYNPQ010000262.1:0-1892 GCA_964399065.1 uncultured Treponemataceae bacterium
CGCTCCCGGCCACGGGCGCGAGCGGCTCGACGATAACCTGGGCCTCGAGCGATGCTTCAGTCGTGAGCGCCGCGGGCGTCGTGGCGCGGCAGGTCGACAACCGCTCCATGACCTTGACCGCGACCTTGACGAAGGGCGGCGCGAGCGACACGAAGAGCTTCCCCCTCACCGTGATGATGGCCCTCCCCGGAGTCCCGGCCGATCTGCGCACGGATTCCGCCACGGCCTCGTCGCTGAACATCACTTGGTCCACATCATCCGGCGCGGCGAGCTACCAGCTCTTCAGGAACGGAGCCAAGTGCTACGACGGTACCGGAACGAGCTTCGGCGACGGCCTCCTCCCGGGCGAGGACCTCGCCTCCGGCACCACCTTCTCGTACACCGTCCAAGCCAGTAACGCCGCGGGCTCGAGCGCCGTCTCCGCCGCGGTCGCTGGCAGCACGCTGACCCTCGTCCCGGCCAACCTCGCCGTGGGCAGCCCCTCCTCGTCCAGCCTCCTCGTGACCTGGACGGCGGTGAAAGGCGCGACACAGTACGAGGTCTTCCGCGGCTCCAGCGCGGCCTCCATCACCGAGAGCTCGCCCCACTATATCGTCCTCCCGCCCGCCGCGACCTACACGGACAGCGGGCTCGCCGCCAACACCACCTATTACTACAAGATCCGCGCCACCTATCCGGCCGGCGCGACGGCGCTCGCGGATTCTACCGCGGCCTCAGGCACCACCTCCGCGCTGGGCAGCGTGGCGACGCCCACCTTCAGCCCCGCCGCCGGCACCTATTCGAGCGCGCAGACGGTCTACCTCTCCTCTTCCACCTCGGGCGCGTCGATCCGCTACACCACCGACGGCGTCACCGCTCCCAGCTCGACCGTCGGCACGATCTACTCGAGCTCCAGCCCGATATCCGTCACGGCGACGACCACCGTGAAGGCCGTCGCCTACCTCTCCGGCTACACGGATTCGGCCGTCGCCACGGCGACCTACACGATCCAGCCGACTGTCGCCACTCCCGCCATCAGCCTCGCCTCCGGCAGCTACATCGGCGCGCAGACGGTGACCCTGACCTGCGCCACGACGGGCGCCACCATCAGGTACACCCTGACCGGCGTCGACCCGACCTCGACGAGTCCGCAGTACAGCAACCCGCCCGCGATCGTCATCGGCCAGACCGGGGTCACCCTCAAAGTCAAGGCCTTCAAGAGCGGCTACACCGATTCCGCGGTCGCGAGCGCGAGCTACACGCTGACCTACGCCGCCCCGACCTTCAGCATCGCCGCGGGCACCTATCCGACCGCCCAGTCGGTAGAGATCCAGAACAGCGGGGGCGGCACCATCCGCTACACCCTGGACGGCACCACGCCCTCGACCACCAACGGCACCGACCAGAACTCCTGGCCCTGCGTGATCAACGTCGACAGCTACATGACCCTCAAGGCCTACATCAAGGCCGACGCGAGCATGAACGCCTCCGCCGTATCCACCGCCACCTACACCATCCTGAGCTCCCTGGCCGGACCCTGGACCTACCACAACTACACGGGCAACACCTTCGCCGCGACCATCGTGAAGGTCAACTCCACCCAGTACAGGCTCGGGAGCGGCTTCATGACCTGCGGCCTCTATAACGTGGTGGGTTCCCAGCTCATTATGCAGACGGGCGACTACACGTCCTCGGTCAACCAGGCCACCTGGAACATCACGAGCGGGACGAGGCTCGACCTCGTCAGCTGCGGCCCGAATTCGTACGTCGGCTCGTACATGACGCGTTAGGCGACTCAATAGCGGGGCCGCCCGGGATCCGACTCCCGGGCGGCCTCGCCGTTTCCCGGTGGATCCTCCCCCGCAGGCCGGCGTATTGCCAACATCGTCCCCGCCTGACAGAATGGCATCCGA
>CAYNPQ010000263.1:0-1885 GCA_964399065.1 uncultured Treponemataceae bacterium
CGCTCCCGGCCACGGGCGCGAGCGGCTCGACGATAACCTGGGCCTCGAGCGATGCCTCCGTCGTGAGCGCCGCGGGCGTCGTGGCGCGGCAGGTCGACAACCGCTCGGTTAGCCTGACCGCGACCTTGTCGAAGGGCAGCGAGAGCGCCACGAAGAGCTTCCCCATGACGGTGCTGATGGCCCTACCCGCGGTCCCGACCTACTTGACCGCGGGTACAGCCACGGCCTCGTCGCTGAGTCTCACATGGTCCGGCTCCGCCGGCGCCTCGAGCTATCAGCTCTTCAGGAACGGAGCCAAGTGCTACGACGGCGACGGGACGAGCTTCATCGACGGCCTCCTCCCGGGCGAGGACCTCGCCTCGGGCACCATCTACTCGTACACGGTCCAGGCCAGCAACGCCGCGGGCTCGAGCGCCGTCTCCGCCGCGGTCGCGGGCAGCACCCTGACCCTCGTCCCGCCCAACCTCGCGGCGGGCAGCCCTTCCTCGTCCAGCCTCCTCGTGACCTGGACGGCGGTGAAGGGGGCGACACAGTACGAGGTCTTCCGCGGCTCCAGCGCGGCCTCCATCACCGAGAGCTCGCCCCACTATATCGTCCTCCCGCCCGCCGCGACCTACACGGACAGCGGGCTCGCCGCCAACACCACCTATTACTACAAGATCCGCGCCACCTATCCGGCCGGCGCGACGGCGCTCGCGGATTCTACCGCGGCCTCAGGCACCACCTCCGCGCTGGGCAGCGTGGCGACGCCCACCTTCAGCCCCGCCGCCGGCACCTATTCGAGCGCGCAGACGGTCTACCTCTCCTCTTCCACCTCGGGCGCGTCGATCCGCTACACCACCGACGGCGTCACCGCTCCCAGCTCGACCGTCGGCACGATCTACTCGAGTTCCAGCCCGATATCCGTCACGGCGACCACCACTGTGAAGGCCGTCGCCTACCTCTCCGGCTACGCCAACTCGTCCGTCGCGACGGCGACCTACACGATCCAGCCCGCGGTCGCGACGCCCGTCATCAGCCTCACCTCCGGCAGCTACATCGGCGCGCAGACGGTGACCGCGACCTGCGCCACCGCGGGTGCGACCATCAGGTACACCCTGACCGGCGTCGACCCGACCTCGACGAGTCCGCAATACTCCAACCCGCCCGGGATCGTCATAGGCCAGACCGGGGTCACCCTCAAAGTCAAGGCTTTCAAGAGCGGCTACACCGACTCCGCTGTCGCGAGCGCGACCTATACGCTGACCTACGCTGCGCCGACTTTCAGCGTGGCCGCTGGCACCTACTTCACCACACAGACGATCGAGATCCAGAACAGCGGGGGCGGCACCATCCGCTACACCCTCGACGGCACCACGCCCTCGACCACCAACGGTACCGACCAGAACTCCTGGCCCTGCGTGATCAACGTCGATGGCAACATGACGCTGATGGCCTACATCAAGGCCGATGCGAGCATGAACGCCTCGGCCGTATCCTCTGCCACCTATAACATCCTGTCTCTCGCCGGATCTTGGACCTACCACAACTACACGGGCAACACCTTCGGCGCAACCATCGTGAAGATGACTGCCACCCAGTACGACATCACGAGTGGCATGACGAGCGGTGTCTACAACTTGGTTGGCTCGGAACTCCAAATGCAGACGAGCGACAATCCATCCACGGTCACTGAAGCGACCTGGAACATCACGAGCGGGACCAGGCTCGACCTCATCAGATGCGGCCCGACTTCGTACGTCGGCTCGTACATGACGCGTTAGGCGACTCAATGGCGAGGCCGCCCGGGACCCGACTCCCGGGCGGCCTCGCCGTTTCCCGGTGGATCCTCCCCGCAGGCCGGCGTATTGCCAACATCGTCCCCGCCTGACAGAATGGCATCCGA
>CAYNPQ010000264.1:0-1884 GCA_964399065.1 uncultured Treponemataceae bacterium
ACGACCTGGACGATCACCCTTCCCTCCTGACGAGCCTTCGCCGAGACCTGTCCCCCTTCGCCCTCACCAAGACCAGACCCCCTTCACCAAGACCTGTCCCTCGGCTAGATTCTCGGACGTGGGAACAAGCCTACGCGTCGCCTCTTTCAATGCCCAGGACTTCTACCTCCTCCTCGACGCCGACTACGGCCGCGAGGAACTCGAAGCCCTGGGCGACGGCGCGTACCAGTCGATGAATGCGTCGATCTACAATCCCAACAAGGATCGCCGCAAGATCGCCGAGATCGCGCGGATCATCCTCGAGGGGGACTTCGACCTCATCGGCCTTTGCGAGATCGGGGGCATGGAGACACTTCGCGCCTTCGTCCGCATCTACCTCGGCGGCCGCTACGACTGCTTCCTCCACGAGGAGAATTCGCGGCGCGGCATCTACGTCGGCGCCCTCCTGCGGAAGGGCATGTTCCCAGGCGCCCTCGCGAGCAATGTCCCCGCGGCCTTCTCCCGCAACCTCCTCAAGCTCGAGCTCGGTCACGAGTGGGGCGGCATGGAGGTCTTCGTCGTCCACCTCAAGTCCCAGCACGGCCAAGACCGCGGCCTGGGGCAGCGCCTGCGCGAGGTCCAGATCCTCGCCCGCCTCGTCCGGCCGCGGAACTGCGTCGTGATGGGCGACTTCAACGGCATCCTCATCCCCGGCGAGGCCCAGTTCGAGTACGAGGACTTCCTCGCCCTCCCCTTCCGCGACGTCCTCGAGGCCGTGGGCGTGCCACCCGCAGAGCGCCGCACCCACTACCACTTCGGTCCCGCGCCCAACTTCGTCCAGCTCGACTACATCTTCTGCTCCGAGGATATCGAGGTCCTCGACGCCGGCGTGATCGAGGAGATCATCCCCCTGAACCGCGCCCAGCGCGCCCTCCTGCCCTCGGATCACGCCTTCATCCGCGCGACGATCAGGGGGACCGGGCTCCCGACCGGCGAGCCAAATCCCGCGGGGACGAGACCGAAGTCCCGCGCTGGCTCCGCGGGCAAGAGGAGGATTCGCCTGGTCGAGATATTCCGCCGCCTGGGGAGCCGTATCCGGCACAAGGGCTGAGGTCCAAGCCTTGTCCCTACCGTGCGATTGTCATGAAGTGTATCATTCGCGGACGAGGTGAACGATGGCATCGATAACACCGATCGAGTGGAGCGGCGAGGCGCTGCGCCTCCTCGACCAGCGCCTCCTGCCCCGGGAGCGGGCCTACTTCGAGTGCAGGACCCACGTCGAGTGCGAGTTCGCGATCAAGGACATGGTCGTCAGGGGAGCGCCGGCCATCGGCGCCGCGGCAGCCTACGGCGTCGCGCTCGCGGCCCGCGAGCTCCGCGCCGCGGCCCCGGAGGCCTTCCGCGCCGGGATGCGGGCCGCCATGGACCGGCTTGCCGCCGCCAGGCCCACGGCCGTCAACCTCGCCTGGGCGGTGGAGCGGATGCGGCGCCTCCTCGACTCCCTGCCCCGCGCGAAGCCCGACGAGGCCTTCGCCGCGCTCCTCGCCGAGGCGGACGCCCTCTTCGCGGAGGAGGTCGACCGGGCCGAGCGCATATCGCGCTTCGGCGCCGCCCTCGTGCCGCGGGGCGCCCGGATCCTCACCCACTGCAACACGGGCTCCCTTGCCGTGCCGGGCCCCGGCTCGGCCCTCGGCATCGTGAAGGCCGCCTACCGCGAGGGCAGGGTCGCCACGGTCTACGCCGACGAGACCCGTCCCCGCCTCCAGGGCGCCCGCCTGACCGCCTGGGAGCTCGTCGCGGAGGGCATACCCGGCATCCTCATCCCCGACGGCGTCGCGGCCACCCTCCTGCGCGACGGCAAGGTCGACCTCGTCATCGTCGGCGCGGACCGCATCGCCGCGAACG
>CAYNPQ010000265.1:0-1870 GCA_964399065.1 uncultured Treponemataceae bacterium
CACGAAAACCGGCGCGGGCGCGTCGTTAAGGATGATGTCGATGGAGAAGAACCGGCCGTCCCCTCCCGGAGGGAACGACGGCGAGGGTGCCGGCGAGGCCTCGGCGCGGACGCGGATCGAGGCCGCCTACCGCGAGCGCGGCGGCGAGCTCGTCGCCTGGGCCGCGAGGCGGACCGGGAGCCGCGAGGACGCGGAGGACCTCCTCCAAGAGGCCTTTCTCGCGGGCCTGCGGGGCATGGCGGGCATCGAGCGCCTCGCCGACCCCATGGGCTGGATCTTCGCGAGTCTGCGCAACAAGGCGATCGACCTGTGGCGGAAGCGGGAGCGAAGGGGCGAGTCGGACGCGGGCCGCGCGGTCTCCCTCGAGGCGATCGAGGAGATCGTGGCGGCGACGGGCCTGGGCCCCGAGGCTGCCCTGGAGCGGGACGAGCTGGCGGAGGCCATGGCCGACGCCATCGCCGCCCTGCCGCGGGAGCAGCGCATGGTCGTCGACGCGCAGGTCCTCGAGGGCCTGACCTTCCGGGAGCTCTCCGAGCGGACGGGGATCCCCATCGACACGCTGGCCGCGCGCAAGCGCTACGCGGTCGCCAAGATATCGCGCGCCCTCTCGTCCTGGTTCGGGGACTAGGGGCGGCGCAACAAGGAGTGGCACATGAACGACGAGGAAGAGGCAAGGACCGTCTGCGGAGGGGAGGAGGGCGGCATCACCGCCTGGTGGAGGCTGCGGAAGGGGGGGGAGAAGGCGGCGATCGTCATCGCCCTCGTCGCGCTCGGGCTCGGCGCGGCCGCGGGGCTTTTCATACTCTTCGGCAACATCGTCAAGTGGCTCTGGAACTGGATCATGCCCTACCTCTTCAAGCTTCCCACGATCGACTTCTGGATGGCCTGGGGCATCGTGGCGCTCTCGATGATCCTCTTCGGAAGGGCCTCGGGCTCCTCTGATTCGGGCTCCTCGCGGAAGCGGAAGCGCAAGATCAAGGTGAGGGTGGCGGAGGCCGCTGAGGGCGCGGCGGGCCA
Source organism: uncultured Treponemataceae bacterium (assembly GCA_964399065.1). Lineage (GTDB taxonomy): Bacteria > Spirochaetota > Spirochaetia > Treponematales > Rectinemataceae > JAKLFE01. Next base: position 1,018 of record CAYNPQ010000265.1, read on the forward strand.
GGACTGAAGGCGGCCGGCCGCGGGGCGAGCGCGCCGCGGCCGTGCTAGAATGCCCGCGGAGGCAGCCATGAACCTTCATTGGGAAGAGATGACCTCGGCGGAGCTCGGCGCCGCCGCGCGGGACCTGGGCGGGGTCTGCGTCCTGCCCCTGGGCTGCGTCGAGAAGCACGCCGCCCACCTGCCGCTCGGGACCGACGTCTTCGTGGCGAGGAAGGCCGCGGATCTGGCCGTCGCGCGGGAGCCGGCGGTCATCTTCCCGCCCCTCTTCCTCGGCTGGATCCACGACGGCAAGCACCATCCCGGCGCCGTCGCCCTGCCGCCCGATACCCTCCTCGCCATGCTCGAGGGGATCTGCGCCGAGATCGCGCGCAACGGCTTCCGCAAGATCATCCTGCTCAACGGCCACGGCGGCAACTCGCCCTTCCTCTCGTACTTCGTCTGGAAGGGCATGGCCGAGAAGCGGCCGTACCAGATTTACTGTCTCAGGCTCGAGGACTGGTACGAGCGGCCGGAGGACGAGGGCATTCTCGCGGAGGGCATCGGCCACGCGGGCGAGGGCGAGACGAGCTGTCTCCTCGCCTCGAGGCCCGACCTCGCGCGCATGGACAGGGCCTCGTCCTCGGGGCCGGCGCGGGGGCGGCTATCGCAGCTGCCTCCCTCGTCCACCGGCTGGGAGTGGTACGCCGACTGGCCGGAGCACCACCAGGGCGACGGCTCCAAGGGCAGCGTCGAGAAGGGCGAGCTCCTCATGGCGAACATGGCGGGCCGCGTCGCGCGCGCGATCGCGGCCGTCCGCTCGGACCTCGCGGTCGAGGCGCTGCAGGAGGAATTCTTCGGGCGGATCCGGCACTGA
>CAYNPQ010000266.1:0-1846 GCA_964399065.1 uncultured Treponemataceae bacterium
GCCCCGCGGCGCTCGGGCGCGACGACGTCGCCGATGGTCGCGGCCGCGACGGGGAAGATGCCGCCGCCCCCGAAGCCCTGCACGGACCTGCCGAGGAGGAGGAGCCACCAGGCTTTGAGGCCTCCCGAGAGCACGACGAGGAGGGAGCCCGAGGCGAAGAGGAGGATGTCGGCCACGAAGACCCGACGCCTGCCGAAGAGGTCGGCGAAGCGGGCCATGATCGGGGTGCCGACGAGGCTCCACAGGACGTAGGAGGAGACGATCCAGGAAAGGGCCCGCTCGTCGACGGCGAAGCTCTCCTGGATGACGCGGAGGGCGGGCGAGAGGATGGCTATGTCGAGGGCGCTCATGAGGACGCCCGCGATCAGCACGGCGAGGAGGGGGCCGGGCTTCGCGGTTTTCTCGGTCATTGTCGCACCTGTATCGGCGGTGGATTCGACCGACCGGTCGGTCGGTTCCTGGAGATAAGATACGGAGCGGGGAGGGGGACGGTCAAGCCTCGCGGGCGCGGGCCTCGCCGCCTAGCGGCGCGGCAGGCCCGGCCATTCCTCGCGGAGGAGGCCCAGGTAGTGACGGTCCACGGGCCGGCCCTTGCAGAGCGCGTGGCGGCGCAGGAGGCCCTCGCGCCTGAAGTCGAGGCCCTCGAGGAGGCGGAGGCTCGGCTCGTTGCCCGGCGTCACGCAGGCGAATATCCGCTGGAGGCCCAGGCCGGAGAAGCCCCATTCGACGAGGGCCGCGGCCGCCTCGGAGGCGAGGCCCCGGCCGTGGAGGTCGCGGCGGAGCCAGTAGCCGAGCTCGGCGGATCCGAGCTCCGGATCGTACTCGTCGAGGGCGACCATGCCGGAGAACCTCCCCTCGAGGAAGACGCCGAGCTCGATGTCGCTCAACCTCTCCTTGGCTCGCTCGAGCCAGGACACGAAGGCCTCGGCCTCCGCCGGCCCGTAGGGCTCGGGCACCGCGATCATGAACCTGCCCTGCTCGGGGTCGGAGAAGGCCTCGAGGCAGGCCTTCGCGAGGCTGTCGCGCCCCATCGCCTCGAGGGGGTCGCGGAGGACGAGGCGCGGGGTACATATGACGGGGAGGGCGTCGATGCGCGGCATGGGCCGAGTATAGCGGCCGCGGGGCGCGGCATTCAACCGGAGGCCGGTCGTCGGCTCGACGCGCCTCTCCGTCAACCGCCCGGGAAGGCCAGCCTGGCCCAGTGGACGGGGTGGTCCGTCGCCGAATCGGGCGGCAGGACGTAGCCGGCCTCGACGACCACGATCCCCGCGGAGAGGAATATGTGGTCGATGCGGTCCCGGTCGGCGGGACCGGCGGGCTCCGGACCGCCGCGCGCCGCGACCTCGGCGCGCCAGGCCTCCCAGGCGTTCGTGAAGGACGCGGCGACGACGCGGTAAGGTTCCCCGTCCGGCCTCATGTTGTAGTCGCCGAGGAGTATCGCATGTCGCTCGCCCTTGGCCCGCGCGACGAGGGACTCGGAGAAGGCGCGCATCGCGGGCGCGGAGCTGTCGGGGTGGACGTCGAAGACGGCCAGCCTCCGGCCGCCGAAATCGATGGAGGCCTCGGCGGTGCCGGCCTCGTCCTTGTCGCTGAAGGAGAAAACGGCCCGCGCGCCTTCGAGGGGGTATCGCGAGAGGATGGCGGTGCCGTAGGTGCCGGCCGTCGTGCGCGGGCCGTAGTAGGAATGATAGCCGAGGGCCTCCGCGAAGCGCCGGACGTAGTCGTTGTTGTTGAGCGAGACGCGGGCCGAGTCGGTCTCCTGAAGGGCGAGGAGGTCGGGGCCGATCCTCCGGACGAGCGCGAGCTGCCTCGCGAAGGACTTCTGCCCGCGCTCGTCGTTGCATTG
>CAYNPQ010000267.1:0-1777 GCA_964399065.1 uncultured Treponemataceae bacterium
TCGGCGACATTGAGGCCGGCTTCGCCGAAGCGGACGTCGTCATCGAGCGGAGCTACAAGTGCAACCGCGTCCAGTGCACCCCCCTCGAGCCCCACGTCGCCTACGCCAAGATCGACCAAGGACGCCTCGTCATCCACGCCTCGACCCAGGTGCCATGGCACGTCAGACGTATCGTGTCCCGCGCCATCGGCATCCCCGAGAACAAGGTCCGGGTGATCAAGGAGCGGGTCGGCGGCGGCTTCGGCGCCAAGCAGGACATCGTCGTCGAGGACGTCGCGGGCTACCTCGCCTGGAAGACGGGCAGGCCGGTCTACTTCCGCATCGACAGGAGGCACGAGTTCATCGCGAGCCGCACGCGCCACGCCATGGAGATCTCGGTCAAGCTCGGCGCGAGGCGCGACGGCAAGCTGACGGCGATCCTCATGCGGCTCGACGCGGACACGGGGCCCTACGGCCAGCACTGCCTGACGGTGCCGATGAACGCGATCTCCAAGAGCCTGCCCCTCCTCCTCTGCGACAACGCGCGCTTCGAGGTGAAGTCGTACTACACCAACCTCTCGCCCGCCGGCGCCTACCAGGGCTACGGCGCGCCCAAGGGCTCCTTCGCCCTACAGACCGCGTTGGCCGAACTCGCGGCCGAGCTCGGCATGGACCAGCTCGAGCTCATCGAGAAGAACCGCGTCCGCTCCGGCGCCCGCATCGAGATCCTCAAGTCCCTCGGCGAGGGCCGCGAGGGCCAGGCGGTGACCCTGGGCGAATGCGGGCTCGGCGAGATGATCGATCGCGGCAAAGCCGACTTCGCCTGGGGCTCGCCCAAGCCCGCGGCGCCGGGTCCCGACTGGAGGATCGGCCGCGGAGCCGTGGTGATCCAGCAGGGCTCGGGCCTGCCCGGCCTCGACGCCGCCAACGCGGAGGTCCGGCTCCTCTCCGACGGCACCCTCCTCATGCTCTCGGGCGGGGCCGACCTCGGCACGGGCCTCGACACGGTCGCGGCCAAGGCGGCGGCCGAGGTCCTCGGCCTCGACCTTCCCGACGTCGCGGTCATCTCCGGCGACACCGACATCACGCCCTTCGACAAGGGCGCCTACGCCTCCTCGGGCACCTTCTTCTCGGGCGGCGCCGCGCTCAAGGCGGCTGAGGACCTGCGCGACAAGGTGCTCCAGGCGGCCTCCGCCATGCTCGGCGAGCCGGTCGCCGACCTGCGCGTCGAGGCCCGCGGCCGCGTCGTCGGCAAGCGCGGCTCGACGAGCCTCGCCGAGATCGGGCATCGCGCCGTCCAGGGCGAGGGTCACGGCGACCTCGTCGGCTTCGGCACCTTCAAGACCGAACACGCCGCCTTCCCCTACGGCGCGCACTTCGCGGAGGTGGCGGTCAACGCGCGCACGGGCGACGTCGTCGTGCGCCGCTTCCGCGCCTACCAGGACTGCGGCACGCCGATCAACCCGACCCTCGCCGAGGGGCAGGTCTACGGCGGGATGCTCAAGGCCATCGGCCATTCGCTGTACGAGGAGATGCTCTACGACGGGGAGGGCCGCTGCCTCAACCCGGACTTCCTCGACTACAAGATCCCCTCGATCCTCGAGGTCCCGGAGGACTTCAAGGTCGAGCTCGTGCCCGTCGCGGACGAGGTCGGCCCCTTCGGCGCCAAGTCGGTCGCGGAGATATCGGTCAACGGGGCCGCGCCCGCGATAGCCATCGCCATCCACGACGCGGTGGGCGCCTGGGTCCGCGAGTGGCCCTTCACGCCGGAACGCGTGCTCAAGGCGATGGGGAGGCT
>CAYNPQ010000268.1:0-1776 GCA_964399065.1 uncultured Treponemataceae bacterium
GTCGCGTTCTTGATCTTGCCGATGAGCTTGGCGGCCATCTCGCGGAGGCCGTTCCGCTCCAAGGTGCCCGTGACCAGCATGATGACGACGAAGATCGCCATGCTGCGGTTGGCCACGAAGCTGCTTCCGAGAGTCTCGAGGATCTTCACGATGTCCATCCCGCCCACGAGGCCCGTCACGAGCCCCGCCACGAGGATGATCGCGATGTTATCGAGCTTCAGGGCGAAGCCCAGGATGACGATCGCGACGCCGATGAGCTTGATCATCTACGCCTCCACTTCACAAGGTTCTGAATACGATACCATGAGTAGCAATTAAGTCAACCCTGAAATATCCAGCTGATATTTCAGCCGCGTTGCGCGAGTTCGGGGGGCCGGCGACGCGCCCGCCGGGCCCTGACGCGGCCCTCCGAGGCCCAATAGGCCTCGTCGAAGGTCGCTTCGCCCCCGGCGAGGAGGTCGACGATGGCGAGGTCCTCCTCGAGGTGGGCGCGGGCGCAGAGGCCCAGGTAGTCCCCCGTCGCGGTCTCGTCGGCGACCTCCGAGACGAAGCTCGAGGCGGTCACCCAGGGGAACCGCACGGCCGTATAGTAGTAGTCCGGCTTGTAGGCCCAGGGCACCCAGTAGAAGATGAGGCCGCCGTGGTACTCCGCGGGGAAGAGGCGGGGCATCCAGGAGTGGGCGTACTTCTCGAAGCGCTCGCGCCACTCCTCGTTGATGCGGCGGAATTCCGGATCCGTCCCGAAGCGCGCCGCCACCGCGTCGCGGATCCCCTCCGCGACCGCCTTGTTGGCCGCCCAGGCCTCGTCGGTCACGTGCCAGAAATAGCCGTACAGGAGGGCCCGGGGCATCCAGAAGCCCTTGAACCAGGGCGAGGTGTAGCCCGAGAACTGCTGGCACCACTCGTGGCTCGGCACGCCGTGGTCGTCGACGACGACGTCGGGCAGCCAGTCCCGCCAGACTCGGCTGAAGGCCTTCGCCTCCGTATGGACGGTCGCGTCGTCGAAGTAGGCCCGGGCGAACTCCATGCCGAGGGAGTCGTAGCGCGCGGTGTGGAGGATCCATTCGGGATTCTCCGCGGCGAGCTCGGCGTGGATCGCGGCGCCGTCGACGTTCTCGAGGGGGAGCACGACGAGATTCAGGCGCTCCGGCAGATCGGCGTAGGCGGGGTCGGACAGGACCCTGCGGAGGAGCATGAGGGCCGAGTTCGTCGACGAGACTTCGTTCGCATGGTGTCGCGCGTTGACGTAGCAGGTCGGCCGCGAGGCGACGAGCTTCGTCCTCGAGACGTAGCCGGACAGCCGGGGCTTCAGCTCGAAGGCGAGGATGGGCCGGCCGAGCCGGCTCGCCGCGACCTTCCTGGCGTTGAGGCCGCGGACGGAGGAGAGCCGGGCCGCGATCGCCTCGTAGCTCTCCGGATCGAGGAGGGAGGCCTCGCCGAGGTCGATGCCCGCGAGGTCCTCCTCCTCGGGGGCGGGCGCCGCGGGCGGCGGGGCGACCGCGAGCAGCTCCTCCCCGACGGCCAGGGAGAGCCCCGGCAGGCCCGCCGCCGCGGGCGAGGAGGAGAGGAGGCCCTCCGAAAGGAGCCTGCCCCAGGCGGCGCAGAAGGCGCCCGCGGAGGGGGCGCCGGACTGGCCGGGGATCGGGACGGCCTCGACCTTGAAGCGGGGCGCGAAGCCTCCGCCGGCCGGGTCGTAGTCGAGCCGGTCGACATGGACGGCGGCGCCCGGACCCGAGGGCGGGACCGCCGCCCCTCCGCCGGGCAGGAGGAGGCCGG
>CAYNPQ010000269.1:0-1744 GCA_964399065.1 uncultured Treponemataceae bacterium
ACCCAAGTGCTCCAGCCGAGAGCGGAGGTGCCGCTCCGTGATGCCGAGCTCCCGCGCCGCGGCGCTCTTGTTGCCGCCGGCCCGATCCAAGGCTCGCTCGAGAAGCCTGCCCTCGAAGCTCCGCATGGCGGACTCGTAGCCGGCCTCGGCGAGATCCTCGGCGCAGGCGCCCGGCGGCTCGGCCTCGATCTCGGCGGCCGGTATGTCCTCGGTCCTGATGAGCTCGCCGCGGCATAGCACGACGGCCCGCTCGATGAGGTTCTCAAGCTCGCGCACATTGCCGGGGAAGTCGCGTTTCATGAGGAGGTCGAGGGCCTCGCGGGTGATGCCGACGACCTTCCGGCCTTGCCGCGCGCTGAAGCGGGCGATGAAGCGTTCGACGAGGAGCTTGATGTCCTCCTTGCGCTCGCGCAGGGGAGGCAGCCGGATCTGGATCACGTTGAGCCGGTAGTACAGGTCGCGCCGGAAGCTCCCCTTGGCCACGAGGGAGGACAGGTCGCGGTTCGTCGCCGCCACGATGCGCGCGTCGGCGGGACGGCTCGAGTTCTCGCCGACCCGCTCCACGAGGCCGAACTGGATCGCGCGGAGGAGCTTCACCTGGAGGGGCGCCGAGATCTCGCCGATCTCGTCGAGGAAGAGGGTGCCGCCGTTCGCCTCCTCGAAGCGGCCCGCGCGGTCGGAGGCCGCCCCCGTGAAGGCGCCCTTGCTGTGGCCGAAGAGCTCGCTCTCCGCGAGAGACTCGGGCAGGGCCGAGATGTTGACGGCCACGAAGGGCCCCTTGCGGCCGCTCCGCTCGTGGATGAAGCGGGCGACAAGCTCCTTGCCCGTCCCACTCTCGCCCGTGACGAGGACGGTGGCCGAACTCTCGGCCGCGCGCGCTGCGACGCTCATCATCCGCGCCATGGTCTCGCCGCGGTAGGCGATGCCGGCGGCCTCGGGCGTGGCGAAAGGCCCGCCGGCGGGGGGGAGAAAGGCCTCGTGGACGAGGAGGGAGCGCTCGTTCACGCGGAGGACGAGGCGCTCGAGGTCCTCCCGCCGCGTCGGCTTGACGAGGTAGTCGTCGGCCCCCGCCTTGAGGAGGGCGACAGCCTCCCTCGCGTCGTCGTAGGCCGTCATGACCGCGACGGGTATGAGGGGGTTGAGGGCCTTCACGCCGGCGAGGAGGTCGAAGGCGGTGCCGTCGGGGAGGCGGTGGTCCGTGAGCACGAGGTCCACGACCCGCTCCGCCGCGAGGGACAGGCCCCGGCCGAGATCGGCCGCCTCGAGGAATTCCACGCGGGGGTAGTCGAGGGCCCCGCAGACCGCGCGGATGAGCTCGATCTGGGTCTGGTCGTCGTCGATCGCGAGCAGGGTCATGGAGGCTCCTTACACGACCAGTATAGTCCAGGCCGGGCGCCCGCGCGACGATGGGCGAAACCGGCGACCGCGACGGTGCCGGCGGCCGGAGGATGCGCCCGCCCGGGGGCGGAGCTATACTGGCGGGAGCTCTGTCCCCCAAGGGAGGTTCGGCGATGAAGGACCGGATACTGGATGCCATCGCGTCGAGCAGGGCGGATTACACGGAGATCCGCCTCGAGGAGAAAGAGACCACCGTCGTCCGGTACCGCGGGAAGGACCTCGAGTGCGCGAACGCCAACGTCGACTCGGGAGGCATGGTGCGTTGCCTGGTGAGGGACCGCGGCTGGGGAGTCGCGACCTTCAACGACGTCTCGGACCTCCGCGCGAAGGTGGCGCGGGCCTTCGA
>CAYNPQ010000270.1:0-1663 GCA_964399065.1 uncultured Treponemataceae bacterium
CCGTCGGGCCCTCGGCCTCGTCGAGGGCGGCCATGAGGTCCTGGAAGAAGAGCTCCCAGCCTTCCTCGATGACGGTCCGGACGACGTCGTCCTTGTTCTCGAAATACGTGTAGATCGAGCCGACGGGAAGCTCCGTCTCGCGCGCGAGGTCGGAGACCGAGGTCGCGTGGTAGCCGCGCTCGGCGAACAGGCGCTTGGCCGCCGCGAGGATGGCCTGCCGCTTGGCCTCGTCCTTCTCCCGCGCCATCCCTAGCTCTCCTCGAAGACGCCCTTCTCGCGGTTCTTCCGCACGCGGTCCCAGTCGAAGACCCTGCCGTTCATGACGATGTACACGCCGTGGGGGAGGAGCTGGACCGCGGAGAAGGCGGTGCCGAAGTTGAAGAGGGCGTCGGAGCCCTGGACCTTGTAGGGGATCATCGCGCCGGTGAGCACCACGGTCTTGGCGAGGCGGGCGGGCCCGAGGATGGCCGCGGTCTCGGCCATGGTGTCGGTCCCGTGAGTCACGACGATCCGCGACTCGGGGGCGCGGGAGCAGGCATCGAGGACGGAGCGACGGTTCTCGTCCTGCATCTGCAGGCTGTCGATGAGCTGGTTGAGCTCGATCTCGACGGGGACGGTGACCCGCGTGAGGCGCAGTATCTCGGGGAGGTGGCTCTCCTTGAAGGTCAGCTCTCCGCGCAGCTCGTCGTAGTGCTTGTCGAAGGTGCCGCCGGTCACGATGACGCGGATGGGCTGGGGTTCCATGGGCCCACTATGCACCCGGCCGGGAATTTTGGCAAGTCGGGCCCTTGTCGCCCGGAGCCGCCGAAGGGTCGGGGCGGCCGGTCGGGGCTTGACCATCGTCGGGATACCGGTACAATAGGCGCGCCGGACCTTCCGGGGGGCCGCGGGCCTGAACGCCTCCGCGCATCCCCCCACACCAATCCCCGAAAGAGAAGCAGGAGCGATTGTATAGAATGCGACGGTACCTGATCCGCCTCGCGGCCTTGCCATGCTGCGCGATACTGGCGGCGACAGCCGCGGGCTGCCATCCCGGCTCGAGCGCCCTCCGCGAGGGCGAGCTCATCAAGCTCGCGGCCCTCGACGAGCGGCAGTTCCCGGGCTACATCCAGGACCTCGACGACGAGGACTCGATCGGCTCCTTCTACCGCAGTCCCGCCACGAAGGCGGCGACGAAGGCCTTCTTCGCGAGCCTCTCGGGCTCCGCGGAGGTGGCCGAGGCCATCCTCGACAACGCCGAGCGCTGCTCGGTGTCGCCCTCGCTGGCCTTCGCCCTCGCCTTCGAGGAGAGCCGTTTCGACGCGAAGGCGATCCACCGCAACTCGGACTCGGTGGACCGCGGCCTCTTCCAGCTCAACTCGAAGTCCTTCCCGAAGCTCTCGGTGGAGGATTTCTACGATCCCGCCGTCAACGCGAGGAACGGCGTCGCCCACCTCCAGTACTGCCTCTCCACCGCGGGCAACGAGGTGGCCGCGCTCGCCATGTACAACGCCGGGCATGGCAAGGTCACGCGCGGCGCCACGCCCCGCAGGACCCTCGACTACGTCTTCCGCGTGCTGAAGTACCAGGAGAACATCGCGAGCCTCTTCGAGGCCAAGGTCGCGCGCGCGAGGGGGGGCGTCCTGTCCCGGATCGGCCTCGGTTTCATCCGGCCGCCGCGGCC
>CAYNPQ010000271.1:0-1655 GCA_964399065.1 uncultured Treponemataceae bacterium
GGGCGGGGCGCTCACGAAGCGGGCCTCGGAGCGGGCCGTCGCCCTCTTCCGCGGCATGGGGCCGGACTGGGCCGAGGGCGCGGCCGACCGGCTCGACGCGGCCGCGAGGGCCCTCGCGCGCGCGGGCGTCCTCCGGCCGGAGGGCGAGAGCTGGTCGGCGGACCGGGCCGCCTTCTCCTCCCTCCTCGAGGAGTGGGGCGAGGGCCTGCCCTTCCTCCTCGCGGCCCTCCTCGCCCCCGCCGAGGGCGGGCGCGGCGAGGACGAGGGGCCGGAGGGCGAGGAGCAGGCCGGCCGGGCCTCGGCCGTCGAGCGCGCCGCGCCCCTCGGCCGCCTCCTCGAGGGCGCCCACGAGGCCCTGCCCGCGGGCTGCGTCCTGCCGAGGCCCGGCCTCGCGCGCTGGCTCAGGCTCACCGCCTGGCTCGAGGCCGGCAGGTCCTACTGCGGGCGGGGGCCGCGGCTCGACGCGACGGGCGACCCGGCCCGCGCCATCCCCGCCCTCGAGGCCCTGGGCATCGCCGCCGCGCGGCCGGCGACCGCGGCCGGGGAGGCGGGCGAGGGCGCCGGGCCGCGGTCAGGCGGCGGCGCGGTCCTCGTGGCCGAGGGGGCGCACGCCCTCCACCTCATGCCCGAGGCGGAGCTCGCCGCGCGGCTCCTCGTCGGCTCCATCGCCCGGCCCGTCTCCCTCGGCAAGGTGTGGAGCTTCGAGCTGGACCGCGAGAGCGCGCGGGCCGGCTTCGCGGGGGGGATCGACGCGGCGCGGGCGCGGGCGCGGCTCGAGGAGCTCTCGGGCAGGCCGCTGCCGCAGAGCCTGGCCTTCTCGCTCCGGGCCTGGGACGAGGAGTACCGCTCGCTCAGGCTCTACCGCGGCCTCGTCCTCGTCGCGGACGAGCGGCTGCGGCCCGTCGTCGAGGGCGGCATCGCCTCCGGGGCCCTGGAGGCGGAGCGCCTCGCGCCCGGCGCCTACTTCCTGCGGGCGCGCGGCGCCGAGGAGGCGGCCGCCCAGCTCGCCCGCGCCGGGCTCGAGGCGCCCCCCGAGCTGAGCGTCGCCTCGCCGCCCGAGGCCCCCGCCGCCGCGGCCGGGCCCCGCGGGGCCCGGCGCGCCGACGACGCGTTGCGCGATCTCGCGGCGGCCTTCGGCGCCTCCGCGGCGCCGCCCCCCGCCCTCGACCCGGAGCCGCGGCTGGCCTCCCTCCGCGAGGCACTCGCCGCGTCCGGGCGCGGCAGCGAGGAGTCGAGGGAGCTGGGCGACCGCATCGAGCGCCGCCTCGTCCTCACCGCGGAGCAGATCGCCCGGGCCGACCCGCGGCCCGAGCGCATGGAGGCGGGCGGCCTCGACTATCTCGGCAAGGTGCGCGTCGTCGAGCGCGCGCTCCGCAGCCAAGGCGACCGGCTCGAGCTGCTGTACCGCCTGCCCGGCGCCGAGCCGGTGAGGGCCCTCCTCAGGCCCGTGAGGCTCGACAGGAACGACAAGGGGCTCGTCCTCGAGGCCGAGGACCTCGCGACGGGCGGCCCCGCCCGCGTGCCGCTCGGCGCCGTCAGCACGGTGCGGAGGGTGCGCGCATCGCTATTCGGAGAAGAACAATGAAGCAGAACGACCAGGGATACCAGGGCCAGCTCAAGCTGGCGGTGCTCATCGACGCCGACAACACGCAGGC
>CAYNPQ010000272.1:0-1652 GCA_964399065.1 uncultured Treponemataceae bacterium
GGCCCGACGAGCTCGGCCAGGTCTGGCTGAACCTCGTCGACAACGCGGTCGCGGCCATGGGGGGCTCCGGGAGGCTCGGGCTCTCCACCGAGCTCCGCGGGGAGCTCCTCGCGGTCTCGGTCTCCGACACGGGGCCGGGCATCGCCCCCGAGATCGCGGACCGGATCTTCGAGCCATTCTTCACGACGAAGCCCGCGGGGGAGGGCACTGGGCTCGGCCTCGACATCGCGCGGCGGGTGGTGGAGGGCCACGGCGGCTCGCTGCGCTTCGAGAGCAGGCCCGGCTCCACGACCTTCACCGTCCTCCTCCCGCGCGGCCGGGCCTAGCCCGGCGCGGGCCTCATCCCGGCTCGACGCTAGGAGCGGCGCCGGGCCGCCTTGTCCGCGTACATCGCCGCGTCGAGCCTCGCGAGGAAGGCCTGCGCGCTGCCGTCGGCCGCGGGGTCGTAGATGCCCGCGCCGACGCTGAACGCGAGAGCGTAGGGTCGGCTCGACGACGCGTTGTGCGCCTCCGCTTTGCGCCGGACCCGGGCGGCCACCTCGGCGAGCGTCGCCTCGTCCGCGCCGGGCAGGAGGAGGACGAACTCGTCGCCGCCGAAGCGGGCCACGATGTCCTCGCGCCGGACCGCCTGGGCCAGTATCGCCGCGGCGTCCTCGAGGGCGCGGTCACCGGCCTCGTGGCCGAGGCGGTCGTTGATGGACTTGAAGTCGTCGAGGTCGAGGAGCATGCCCCCGAAGCGGCGGGCGGGGCGGCCCGCGGCGACGAGGCGCTCGAGCTCCTCGTCGAGGCTGCGGCGGTTGGCAGCCCCGGTCAGGTGGTCCGTGGTCGCGCGGCGCCGCTGGATGTTGCTCCCGGCCGCCACCAGGAAGACCGTCGTGGCCGGCCAGATGAGGACGAGGCCGTAGCGGAGGTTCTGCAGGACGGCCGCGACGATGACGGGCACCGGGTAGGCGAGGAGGGTCCAGAACACCCCAGGCCGCAGGTTCTTCCGGTGCACGACGGCCGGGAGGATCGAGAAAGCCGTCAATCCGAAGAGCGCGATGGCGTAGATGCCGAAGGCCGGCCCGCGGACATAGCGGTTGGCTCCGTCGACGCTGAAGAGGAGGCCGTTCAAGGGGGCGCTGATCGCGAGGAGCCCCAGCGCGGCGAAGACCGCGGCCAGGGGCCGGACGATCCTCTCGGAGCGGGCGGGATCCCCGCGGACCTGGAAGTCGGCGTACACGATGTAGAGGAGGGTGGGGAGGGGATGGGCGAGGTAGTAGGCGCAGTCGGCCGCGTAGACGGCCGCGCGCCCGGCCCTTCCCGGCATGCCGTCGATGGCCCAGCCCGCCGCGTCGAAGGCGAGTATCGCGACGGTCGAGGCGATGAGGCCCATGAAGGCCCGGGCGTCGGGCGCGCGGCCCGAACGGGTGCCCGCGGCGCGGCGCTCGACGGCGGGCGCGATCACGAGGAGGACCGCTATACAGAGGGCGTCGATCTGCAGCCTTAGGACGGTCTCCATCGGGATAGATTCGCCCCCCCGGGCGGACTTGTCAACGACGAGCGCCGCGGCTCCGCGGCACGCTCCCTAGCCGACGATCTCCTCCATCACGCGGAGCCAGTTCCCGCCCATGATCTTGGCGACCTCGCCGGGCTTGAAGCCGCGGGCGAGG
>CAYNPQ010000273.1:0-1632 GCA_964399065.1 uncultured Treponemataceae bacterium
CTCCTCGGCTTCGAGCAGTTCAAGGAGTACGCGCTCCTCGACGCGCGGCAGAAGCCCTTCTTCTACCTGCAGTCCCTCGACGTGGCGGAGCTGGCCTTCATCCTGATCGACCCATTCCTCTTCCGCGCGGACTACGCCCTCGACGTGGACGACGAGGACCTGGGCGAGATCGGCGTGGCCTCGGCCGAGGAGGTCCTCGTCTTCGCGATCGTCACCGTGCCCGGCGACGGAAGCCCGGCCACCGCGAACCTCATGGGTCCCCTCATCATAAACAAGGCGAACCGCCGCGGCATGCAGGCCGTGCTGACCGACTCTCGCTGGAAGGTCAAGCACGACATCATGTCCGAGCTGGCCTCGTCGCGGAGCTAGGCCAGATGCTCATCCTCTCGCGGCGCGTGAACGAGAAGATAGTCATCGGGGACGACGTGGTCATCTCCATCGTCGAGGTCCGCGGCGACCAGGTGAAGCTCGGCATCGAGGCGCCCCAGAGCGTGAAGGTCTTCCGCCAGGAAGTCTACGACGCGATCCAGGACGAGAACCGCAAGGCCGCGGCCTCGTCCGCGATGCCCGAGCTCCCCTCCATACCCCTCACCGGCCCGCGCTGAGCCGACCCCTCGCTCTTCTCCCGTCGCATCGTCGGATCAACGCGGAGGAAGCAGGAGGGGCAGGTCAATCGACTTGCCGGCGGCGGCGAAGGCCTCGGGCAGGATCCGCCAGTTGCCGCGCGGCTCGAGGCGCGCCTGTCCGTTGCGGGCGAGCCAAGTCATGATGCAGTAGCGAAGGTCCCTGACGCAGGCGCCGTCGACCAGGCGCAGGGTCGCGACGTCGTCGCGTCCGAGGCCCGCCCCCGAGACAAGGTGCCCTCCCCCGCCGGAGCCGCGGTAGGAATTCATGACGACGACGTAGCTTCGATCGAGCTCGAAGGGGCGGCCATCCTCCATCGACTCGATCCTCACGCGCCTGCCCTGCGGCTGTCGCAGGTCGACCGAATAACGTATGCCCGCGGCCGAGTCGTAATTGTAGTAGGGCGTCGTGGTCTTCCGGGCTCCCGTGCGGGCGTTTGCGAGCGGCTCGCCGTCCTTGCCGCGCTGGAAGGCGATGAGGTGCCCGCCGGGGTTCGCCGAGCCGTCGAACCATGAGGCGCAGGAATACTCGAGGTAGTCGCGCACCTGCCTTCCGGTCATGCTCATCGTATAGAGGTAATTCTCGTAGGATACCAGGTCGAACAGGTCCCGCGCGTAGACGACCCCGTCGCCTCCGGCGGGCATGCGCCCGTCCATGACGAGGGGTGCGGCGAAGGAGATGTCCGCCTTGCGGAGGCCTGTGGAGGGATCTGCGGACAGGTCGAGTTGCATGCGATGGATCATGGCCGTGAATGCCGAGTCGCCGAACATCGAATCCCTGGTCGAGGCCGAGCCGACGAGGCGGCCGATCGGCTTGGACAGCCAGGCCGAGACCTCGTCGTAGGCGGGCTTGAATTCCGCTACGAAGGCGGGATCCTCGGCGAAGCCCTGCAGGGGCACGAGCCTGCCTGACACCGACTTCACCCATGCGCCCGTGGCGGGATCCCTCGTCAGCGCGACGTCGACGACGGGCACGCTGAGCCCGATCCCCGAGCTCGCGCCGAAGATG
>CAYNPQ010000274.1:0-1579 GCA_964399065.1 uncultured Treponemataceae bacterium
CGGCCGCGGCCTACGCGGCCCTCGCCGCGGCGCGCGATGCGCGAAACAAGTCGGCCCCGCCGGGGGCGAGCCCGACCGGGGCGGGCCTGCCCGGGGCGGGCCTGCCCGAGGCGGCCTTCTTCGCGGCCTCGGGCGGCCGCGAGGGCCACCCGGTCCTCATCCCCTCGGCCTGGATCCCGGAGATCCTCGCGCTGCCCCGCGGCGGTCGCATGAGGGACTTCCTGGCGGCGCGCCAGCGCGAGCTCGTGGAGCTCGGGGACGACGCGGTCCTCGCCGACGTCGACACGCCGGAGGACTACCGCAGGCTCTCCGGCCGGTGAGGGGCGGGATGCCGCCTCTCGCCGGCCCCCGGTCGGCCGCCGTTTCCGGGCCTATGGCAGCTTGACGAAGAGGAGCGCGTCCGGGCTCGAGCCCGCGGCCAGCGCTATGTCCGCCCCCGTCCTGCGGGTCAGCGCGCCCGTGGCCTGGTCGATCGAGAAGACGTCCACCTTGGCGCCTGTCGAGCAGGCCACCGCGAGCATCGCGCCCGTCGGGTCCACGGCGAGGTCGTTGGGATAGCCGTCGCAGGCATAGTCGGTCCTGCCCGATAGCTTGCCGTCCGCGGCGATCGCGAAGCGGCTGACGCTGTTGGAACCGCCGTTGGACACATACAGGAAGCGCCCGGAGGGATCGACAGCCGCGGCCGTCGGACTGCTCCCGACGCCGCTGCTGTCCGTCAAGGACAGTACTCCCGTCGCTTGATTGATCGCGAAGCTGTAGAGCGCGGCGGTCGTGAAGCTCGAGGCGAACAGGAACTTGCCGTCCGGCGATACGGCCAATCGATACGGTACGTAGATATCTACGAATTGCATGAACGTGAGCGCGCCGGTGGCCGCGTCGATCGCGTAGACGTCGATCCTCGAGGAGTCCGTCGCGGAGGCGTAGAGGAACT
Organism: uncultured Treponemataceae bacterium; assembly: GCA_964399065.1. GTDB lineage: Bacteria > Spirochaetota > Spirochaetia > Treponematales > Rectinemataceae > JAKLFE01. The sequence continues at coordinate 932 of CAYNPQ010000274.1, forward strand.
TCCCGTTCGGCGAGACGACGAGGTCCCGGGGATTCGCGTCGACGTTCACGCTGGCCTGGGCCGTGCGGCTCAGGTTGCCCGTGGCGTTGTCGATGAGGAAGCCGTAGACTTTGTTTCCGTAGACCCAGGCAGAGCCGTTCCATACGTTGGGCTCGCTCGCGTAGAGGAACTGCGCGCTCGTCGGCCCGCCGGGGGAGGCTATCGCCAGGCCTTCGAGTAGCTGCCCGGCGAGGTACAGGGAGCCGCGGCCGTCGAAGGCCAGCGAACCTCCGAGACGGCCGTCAGTCTGGTCGAGGGGATAGCCGAAGATGCCGATGTTGCCGAGGCTTTCGGCCGTGTTGGACTCGTAGATGAAACGCCCCGAGGCATCGACCGCAAGGTTGACGGGGCCGGCGCCCACGAGGGCCGAGGCGACCGGACTCGAGGTCCAGGCGGACTGGTCGATCCGGTGCGTGTTCACGCGAGCGGTATTGTGGAGCGTCACGTTCAGGGCAAGGTTCGTGGGCATCGCGGCGGCCTGGGCGGAGGCTGGCGACTCGACTCCGTCGCGGAGGGCCTTGACGCTGTAGTAGTAGGTGGTCCAGTTGGAGAGTCCGGAGTCGAGGTACTCCGTCGCGGCGACCAGGCCGCCGTTCACCCTGGAGCCGA
>CAYNPQ010000275.1:0-1570 GCA_964399065.1 uncultured Treponemataceae bacterium
CGCAAGACCCTCATCGTGACGACCAACGTGGCGGCGGTGCACCAGTGGATGGACGAGCTCGCCGACAAGACCGACCTGCCCGAGGACGCGATAGGCGAATACACCGGGAGCGAGAAGACCGTGCGCGCCGTCACCGTGGCGACCTACCAGGTCCTCACCTGGCGGCCGGACAAGGAGTCGGACTTCCCCCATTTCGAGCTCTTCCGGCGCGAGAAGTGGGGCCTCATCATCTACGACGAGGTCCACCTCCTCCCCGCGCCGGTCTTCCGCGTCGTGGCCGAGATCCAGGCCGTGCGCCGCCTCGGCCTCACGGCGACCCTCGTGCGCGAGGACGGCCGCGAGGAGGACGTGTTCAGCCTCATCGGCCCGAAGCGCTACGACGTGCCCTGGAAGGACCTCGAGCGAAAGGGCTTCATCGCCGAGGCCTACTGCCGCGAGATCCGCATTCCCCTGCCGGAGCGCGAGCAGCTGCGCTACTCCGTGTCGGAGCCGCGCGAGAGGCACCGCCTCGCCGCGGAGAACGGCGCGAAGTACGAGGCCGTTCGCGAGCTCGTCCAGAACCACGCGGACGAGCAGATCCTCGTGATCGGGCAGTTCCTCGACCAGCTCGGCAGGATCGCCAAGGAGCTCGACGCGCCCCTCATCACCGGACGCACGCCGAACCCCGAGCGGGAGCGGATCTACCGCGACTTCCGCGCCGGACTCGTCAAGGTGATCGTCGTCTCCAAGGTCGCGAACTTCGCGATCGACCTGCCCGACGCCTCGGTGGCGGTGCAGGTCTCCGGCTCCTTCGGCTCGCGTCAGGAGGAGGCGCAGCGCCTCGGGCGCATCCTCAGGCCGAAGGCGCGCAACTCCTTCTTCTACTCCCTGGTCTCGCGCTACACGGTCGAGGAGGAGTTCGCCGCCAACCGCCGCAAGTTCCTCATCGAGCAGGGCTACCGCTACCTCATCGAGGCCTGGGACGAGGCGAATGACGTCGCATAACGCGCCATCGGGCGGCCGCAGGCCCGCCGACTGGGCCGACGCCCTCCTCACCTCGGGGACGGAGGCCCTGCTCGAGGCGGTGCGCAACTACCTCGGGCCCGTCCGGACGCCCTACGACAAGCGCGAGCTCGCGCGGCGCCTCGAGGCCTTCGTCCGGCGGGCCGAGACGCGGGACTCGATGCTCTCCCTCCTCGACGGCCTCGACGCGAGGATCCTCGGGACCTGCCTCATCGCCGGGCCCGCGAGCGAGCAGGAGCTCAAGGACCTCTTCGTGGGGGAGCTGCCGCTCTTCGAGCTGGGCATCAGGCTGGCGAACCTCCTCGACCGGCTCCTCCTGTACCGCTACGCCGATGGCAGCCGCAGGCTCATCGCCGTGAACCCGCTGCTCGAGGCGGAGCTCCGCGCGCGCCTGGCCGATCCGGCCACGGTCTTCGGCGCGGTCCCGCGCGGGGCGCCGGCCGCCGGCCTCGACGCCGCGGCGGTCGTGGCCCTCTTCTCCCTCCTCCTCCACGCGCCGGCCTCGCTGCGGAAGGGCGGGGCGCTCACGAAGCGGGCCTCGGAGCGGGCCGTCGCCCTCTTCCGCGGC